>JBBSKF010000005.1:0-54036 GCA_038256525.1 Mycobacteriales bacterium
CCCGGACACGCCGTAGGCGAGCACGTCGGCCGGTGACAGCAGACCGACCCCGCGGGGCAGCGCGTCGACCATGCGGTCCAGCACGGCAAGGACGGGGCGTACGCCGGCGATCGCCGCCCGGGCGCGCCCGATCCAGCCGGCGGGGAGGTCCTCCTTCAGCCCCCCTACCCGGTTGTACATGTAGTGCATCCGCCCGCCGGTCGCCTCCTCCATGACCGCTTGCAACGCTTCGCGCTGCGAGAACCCCTGCTGCACAGCGGGGTCCATGGCACCGAGGAACAGCAGGTGGTTGAGCACCCGGTTGAGCTCGGCCAGCAGGGTGCGCAGCCAGGTGGCCCGCTCGGGCACCTGCATGCCGAGCATCCGCTCGACCGCGAGCACGATGCCGAGCTCGTTGCTGAACGCCGACAGCCAGTCGTGCCGGTTGGCGAGCATCACCAGCTGGCGGTAGTCGCGTACCTCGAACAGCTTCTCCGCCCCCCGGTGCAGGAAGCCGACCACCGGCTCGGCGGTCACGATGCGGTCGCCGTCGAGGGTGAGTGCGAGCTGCAGCACGCCGTGGCTGGACGGGTGGTGGGGGCCGAGGACGAGCACGACGTCGGAGGTGGCGTGGGCGGCGGCGCCGATGCCGACGAGCAGGTCCGCCACGAAGCCGAGCCTAGATCGCGAGTGGGTCGGTGATCCCGACCGGGCACACGATCCAGCCGAAGCCACCCAGGCCGCGCGGGTCGAGCAGCTCGGTGGCCTGCGAGGCGACCTGCAGGCCGGCGAGGTAGGTCCGCGGCTCGGTCAGCGACAGCTCGCGGGGCGGGGGTGCGGCATCGACGCCCAGCGCTGCCAGGGCCTCTCGCTGGCGGAGCAGCCGTCCGCCGGCAGCGGCCAGGCACGAGTCCAGCGCGACGTGGGCCGTCAGGTCGCAGGTCCTGTCCGGAACCGCGAGGACCTGGCGGCCGTCGCGGTAGCCGGTCAGCGTCGGCCGGCGATCCCCGTAGGTCGTCCGGTCACCCAGCACATGCCCGTAGTCGACCGCGACGGCCAGCCCGCGCCGGACCTGCCCGACCGCTGCTGCCCACGCACGGTCGCGAGCGAGCCCGACCTCCACGCGGCGCCCCTGCGGCCACCACCGCTTCGCCCAGGCCAGAGCGTCCGGGGGCGCCGGACCGCCGAGCCGCTCGGTCCCGTCCGCGCCGACCTCGACGACCCGCCCGTCGAACAGCACGTCGAGCGGTACGTCGTCCAGCCACTCGTTCGCCACGAGCAGTCCGAACGCCTGCGGGACGGTCGACGTCCAGCCGATCCCTGTGCCCGGGTCCGGGCCGAGGTCGACGCCGGTCAGCCGCCACCGGGCCGGGACGTCCGGCAGCGCCGACAGCAGCTCCCCTTGGCCCGCACCGACATCCACCAGGTCGAAGGGGTCCGGCTGGCCGAGCGCCTCGTCCACGAGTCCGGCGAGCCGGCGTACGGCCGTCGCGAACACCGGGGACGCCGTGACGGACGTACGGAAGTGCGCGGCCGGCGCGTGCCGCAGCCAGAAGCCCTCCTGGCCGTAGAGGGCGTCCTGCATCGCCTCGCGCCAGGGCCGGAAGCCGGCGGCAGGGGCGGTGGTCACGGCGCAAGCATGTCGCGACCCCCCCTGCCCCTGGCACTTCCCCTGCGGTACGACATCCGTGGGCGGCTCAGAGGTGACGGCTCGCAGGGGAAGTGCGGGAAAGGGGGAGTGCGGGAAAGGGGGGCGCGGGGCCGGCGGGGCGTGATCCGGGCCACAGGGGATGGACGGCGCGGGCGGCGGCGTTAAGGTGAGCAGCGCACCGTCCGGTACCCCACGAGGACTGGAACGACGATGGAGAACAGCAGCGACGCTCCCCGCCCTGGCCGGCTGGCCGTCGGCGTGGTCGGCGTCGGGCGGGTAGGTGCGGTCCTGGGCGCCGCCCTGGCCCGGGCGGGCCACCACGTCGTCGCGGTCTCTGCGGTGTCCACCGCGTCCCGCGCGCGAGCCGCCGACCTGCTGCCCGGCGTGCCGGTCCTGTGTGTCGACGAGGTGCTGGCGCTGTCCGGCCTGGTGCTGCTGACCGTCCCCGACGACGCCCTGCCCGACCTCGTGGGCGGGCTCGCTGCGACCGGCGGGATCCGCCGCGGCGTCCTGCTGGCCCACACCAGCGGCCGGCACGGCTTGGCGGTCCTCGAGCCGGCGTCCCGCGCAGGCGCCCTGCCGCTGGCCCTGCACCCGGCGCTGCCCTTCGCCGGCACCCGGGTCGACCTGGAGCGCCTGACCGGCACGTCGTTCGGGGTCACCGCCCCGGATCCGCTGCGGGCCGTGGCCGAGGCCCTCGTCGTCGAGATGGGCGGCGAACCGGTCTGGCTGACCGAAGAGCAGCGGCCGGTGTGGCACGCCGCCCTCGCGCACGGCGCGAACCACCTCACGACGCTGGTCGCGAGCGCCGCTGACCTGCTGCGCGCGACCGGGGTCGAGAAGCCGGCGCAGGTGCTCGGTCCGCTGCTCGGGGCGGCGCTGGACGGCTCCTTGCGCAGAGGGGACGCCGCGCTCACCGGTCCGGTCGCCCGGGGTGATGCCGCCACCGTGCACGCCCACCTTGCTGCCCTTGCCCGCGTGGCGCCGGAGGTGCTGCCCGCCTACGTCGCGATGGCCCGGCTCACCGCCGACCGTGCTCTCGCCAGCGGAGCACTCGACCCGGCGCAGGCATCGGCGCTGCTCGAAGTGCTGGCCACGACCCCGGGCGGAGGTGTGCCGCGATGATCGTCGCCGAGAAGCGATCCGACCTTGCCGCCGCGCGAGAGGCGATGCCCGGCCGGGTCGCCGTCGTCATGACCATGGGCGCGCTGCACGAGGGGCACGCCGCGCTGCTGCGCGCCGCCACCCGTACCGCCGACTCGGTCCTGGCCACCGTCTTCGTCAACCCGCTGCAGTTCGGGCCCGGCGAGGATCTGGCGCGCTATCCCCGTACCCTCGACGCCGACCTCGCGCTGTGCGAGCGCGAGGGGGTCGATGCCGTCTTCACGCCGACACCCGAGATCGTCTATCCCGACGGCGACCCGGTCGTACGCGTCGGTGCCGGTCGGCTGGGTGAGGTGTTCGAAGGCGCGACCCGGCCGGGACACCTCGACGGGGTGCTCACCGTCGTGCTGAAGCTGCTGCACCTCACCCGGCCGGATGTCGCGCTGTTCGGGCAGAAGGACGCCCAGCAGCTCGCCGCGATCCGGCTCATGGCGCGCGATCTCGACCTGCCGGTGGACGTCGTGGCCGTCCCGACCGTGCGCGACAGCGACGGGCTCGCGCTGTCGAGTCGCAACCGCTACCTGTCGGCGGCCGAGCGCGGCATCGCCCTCGCCCTGAGCCGGGCGCTCGCGACGCGGAACGTCGAAGCCGGCCGGGCGCTGCTCGCCGCCGAATCCGGTCTGTCGACAGACTACTTCGACCAGGTGGACAGCACGAGCTTCACCCCCGACCCGGCCGGTGACCTGCTGATCGTCGCCGCGACGGTGGGCGCGACCCGCCTGATCGACAACCTGCTGCTGACCCCGGGAAGGGGCGAAGTGCCATGATCCGCACCATGCTCAAGAGCAAGATCCACCGGGCGACGGTCACCCAGGCCGACCTGCACTACGTCGGCAGCGTCACCGTCGACGAGGACCTCATGGAGGCCGCCGACCTGCTGCCCGGGGAGAAGGTCGCCATCGTCGACGTCACCAACGGCGCCCGGCTCGAGACCTACGTCATCGCCGGCCGCCGGGGCAGCGGGGTGCTCGGCATCAACGGGGCCGCGGCCCGGCTCGTCCACGCGGGAGACCTCGTCATCCTCATCTCGTACGGGCAGTTCGACGACGAGCAGGCGCGGCGCTTTCGGCCGCGGGTCGTGTTCGTCGATGCCGACAACCGGATCGTCGGCACGGGAGAGGATCCGGCCGAGGTGCTCCCCGGGACGGGCCTGATCCGCGGTGACCTGACGCCGCCGATCGCCTCTCCCACCCGGGCGCACAGCGGCTCCTACGACGATGACCCCACACTCCTCTGGTGACCTCTGTTCACACCCCCGGTCGGCTGCTCGCCCCTGAGCCCGGGTGGATCACGTCCACCGACGTCGTCGTGGTCGGTTCCGGCGTCGCCGGGTTGACCGCAGCCCTGCACGCCACGGCCGCCGGGAGCGTCCTGCTCGTCACCAAGGTGCTCGTGGACGACGGCTCGACGCGTTGGGCGCAGGGCGGTGTTGCCGCCGCGTTGGCGCCGGACGACAGCCCCGAGCAGCACCTGAGGGACACCCTCGCCGCCGGCGCCGGGCTCTGCGACCCCGCGGCCGTGCGCGTCCTGTGCACCGAAGGCCCGGCACGCCTTCGCGAACTCGTCTCACTGGGAGCGGCTTTCGACCGCGAACCCTCTGGTGAGCTGTCCCGCACCAGGGAGGGCGGCCACTCGCGGGACCGGGTCGTGCACGCGGGCGGCGATGCCACCGGCGTCGAGGTCCAGCGCGCGCTGGTCGCGGCCGTACGCGCCCATCCCGCCATCCGCCTGGTCGAGCACGCGCTGGTGCTCGACCTGCTGCAGACGGCCGACGGGGCAGCCGCCGGAGTCACGCTGCATGTGCTCGGCGAGGGAACCCGGGACGGGGTCGGTGCCGTGCACGCCCGCGCCGTCGTGCTGGCCACCGGTGGCATGGGTCAGGTCTACGCCAGCACGACGAACCCGGCTGTCTCCACGGGCGACGGGGTGGCTCTCGCTCTGCGGGCGGGGGCGGCGATCGCCGACCTCGAGTTCGTGCAGTTCCACCCCACCGTGCTCTATCTCGGGGCAGGCTCGACCGGTCAGCAACCCCTTGTGTCGGAGGCGATGAGAGGAGAGGGCGCCTTCCTCGTGGACGCCGCAGGGGACCGCGTGATCACGAGTGCGGACCATCCGCTGGCCGACCTTGCTCCCCGCGACGTCGTGGCCAAGGCCATCCACCGCCGGATGCTCGACCGCGGCGAGGATCACGTCTTCCTCGATGCCCGGCACCTGGGCGAGCCCGTCCTGCTGCAGCGTTTCCCGACCATCGTGGGCCGTTGCCGGGAGGCCGGCATCGACCCGGTGCGCCAGCTCGTTCCGGTCGCTCCTGCGGCGCACTACGCAAGCGGTGGCATCCGCACCGACCTGGCTGGACGCACCTCGGTGCCGGGGCTCTACGCCTGCGGCGAGGTCGCCTGTACGGGTGTGCACGGGGCCAACCGGCTGGCCTCCAACAGCCTGCTCGAGGGGCTGGTGTTCTCCGCCCGGGTCGGGGCGGATCTCGAGCGCGGCCTCGCGCCGTTCGAAGCACCCATGACACCGGCCGGCGACCGCATCCTGCTCGACCCGACCGTCCGCGCCGATCTTGCCCAGGCGATGACGCGGGGCGCGGGCGTCCTGCGGAGCAAGATCTCGCTCGGCGCGACCGCCGACGAGCTCGACGAGCTCGCGACCCACACCAGTGTCGCGCCCTGCCCGGCCGCCTGGGAGGCAACCGACCTGCACGCGGTCGCGACCGCGCTCGTGTCGGCGGCGCTGCGCCGGGAGGAGACTCGCGGGGCTCACTGGCGTGAAGATCATCCCGACGAGTCTGCCTCCTGGTTAGGACATCTGGTGACAACATCGACCGGCACGACGTTCGAGCCATGGGAGCAGACATGATCTTGAGCCCGGCCACCGAGCAGGCGCTGACTGCCGCGGGGCTCGACCCTGCGTACGTCCTGGATCTCGTCTCGCGCGCAGTTGCGGAGGACCTCGACGGCGGCGTCGACGTCACCAGCGTCGCGACGGTGCCGGCCGGGCTGCGCGGGGTGGCGGCGTTCGTCCCCCGCGAGGCCGGCACGGTCGCCGGGACCGGCATTGCCATGGCCGTGCTCGACGTCGTCGTGCCGGGGGTGCAGCACCTGCTCCCCGCCGTCGACGGCATGGCGGCGCTGCCCGGGCTGTCCGTGCTGGAGGCCGAAGGCCCGGTCCGCGAGCTGCTGACGGCCGAGCGCACGGCGCTCAACCTGCTGTGCCACCTGTCCGGGATCGCGACTCTCACCCAGACCTGGGTCGACGCGATCGAGGGCACAGGCGCGCGGATCCGGGACACCCGCAAGACGACGCCGGGTCTGCGAGCGCTGGAGAAGTACGCCGTTCGCTGCGGTGGCGGCGTCAACCACCGGATGTCGCTGTCGGACGCCGCCCTCGTGAAGGACAACCACGTGGTCGCGGCCGGCGGCGTGCAGGCGGCGTTCGCCGCGGTGCGCACAGCCTTTCCCGGGCTGGACGTGGAGGTGGAGTGCGACGCCGTCGCGCAGGTCGCGGAGGCGGTCGAGGCCGGCGCCGATCTGGTGCTGCTGGACAACATGGACCTGCCGGCTCTGGTCGAGTCGGTCGCGCTGTGTCGAGCCCGCGGAGTGCGGTCCGAGGCATCCGGCGGACTGACCCTCGCCACGGCTCGCGAGGTTGCCGGCGCCGGCGTCGACTTCCTCGCGGTCGGTGCGCTCACCCACTCCGCCGCCGTTCTGGACATCGGGGTCGATCTCACGTGCTTCTGACCGTCGACGTCGGCAACACCCAGACCGTGCTCGGACTGTTCGACGGCGAAGCGCTTTTCGAGAGCTATCGCATCAAGACCGATTCGCGGGTGACCGCGGACGAGCTGGCGCTGATGTTTCGCGGGCTGCTGTCGGAGCACTCCGCGCCCGACGGCGTCGCCGTCTGCTCCACGGTCCCGGCGGTTCTCGACCAGCTCACCACGATGTTCGACCGCTACTTCGCCGACGTCCCGACCATCGTGGTCGGACCGGGGCTCAAGACCGGAGTGCCGATCCTCACCGACAACCCGCGGGAGGTCGGCCCGGACCGCATCGTCAACACCCTGGCCGCCCATACGTTGTACGGCGGTCCCGCCATCGTCGTGGACTTCGGCACCTCGACCAACTTCGATGTGGTGTCGGCGCGCGGGGAGTTCCTCGGCGGGGCGCTCGCCCCCGGGATCGAGATCAGCGTCGACGCGCTGGCGGCGCGCGCCGCCCGGCTGTTCAAGGTGGAGCTGGTCGAGCCGCGCTCGGTCATCGGCAAGAACACCAGCGAGTCGCTCCAGTCGGGGTTGCTCTACGGCTTCGCCGGCCAGGTGGACGGGATGGTCCGCCGCATCTGCGACGAGCTCGGCGCACGGCCGGTCGTGCTGGCGACCGGGGGCCTGTCCCACCTGATGTTCAGGGTGTGCGAGACGCTCGACCACCACGAGCCGGACCTGACCCTGCACGGACTGCGGCTGGTCTACGAACGCAACCGCTGAGCGTCAGCGCCGGAGCATCTCGGCCGGGCCGAACCCGCGTACAGCTCCGACCTGGATCTCGGGCCGGACACCGCCCCTGCCCCAGATAAGCAAACCGGGCTGGGGGACGGGGTTCGGCGCCTGGCGGAGCTTGCGGGCCACGTCGTCGAGGGCAGCAGGGCCCAGCGGGGATCGTTGCCATTTGGCCTCCCCGACGAACGCGGTGCGGTGATTCTGGAGGCCGAGAACGTCGATCTGGCATGGCTCCCCGGTCGTCGTCCACCATTCGTCGACCTGCGTCCCGGCCGGCAGCTCGCCGCTCGCCACAAGATGCGCTGCGTGCTCGCGGGCGGTCTGCTCGAACGTCCATCCCAGGTGGACCTGCCACTCGCCTGCGGTGTGCTGCAGTACGGCGGCACCCTGCCCGGCCTCGATCCGCTGCACGCCGTTGGACAGCACCCGGAACCAGAAGCGCAGGTAGGCGTCGTCGACGCGGTACTCCAGCCGGGCCTTGAGCGGCGCCCCCAATGGCTTCACAGCTCGGATGAACCGGCCGCGGAGCAGCGCTTCGAGCGGCCGGTCGACACGTCCGTCGACCTCGTTTGCGATCTCACCCCGGCGGCTTCTGCCCTGCCCAATCGCGATCAGCACCCGACGGAAGCTCTCCGGGAGCGTGCTGAGCAGCAGACTCGCGTCCTCGAGCAGGATTCCACCCGGTGCCCCGGCCATCCGGCGCAGGTTGCTGTCCGCTCTCCGGCCGAAGTCCCAGGCGTCAAGGTGAAGCGGATACCCGCCGCAGGCTGCGTAGGCCTCGAACAGTGAGACCGGATCCGGATGGCCGCAGAACTCGCTTGCCTCGGCCGCGGTGAGGGGGGCCAGGCGGAGCACGTCATCCGGCCGACCGTAGAGCGGCCCGTTGTGATCGAGCGCGTCTTCCATGAGCCCGACTGCTGAACCCGTGAGGATCAACGTCAACTGCGGCTGGTCGGAGTCCACTGCGAGCCGGTCCCACTCGCTCTTGACGATGCTCATGAAGCCGGGCGTGGAGCCCATGAGGTAGGTCGCTTCGTCGAGCGCCACCACGAGCGGCCGTCGGCGCGCGACGTAGACGCAGGCGGCCAGCGCCTGGTGCCAGTTGGTTGCTGTGCCCGTCGGTGGCGCATCCGGGCCGAGCGCTGCGGCCAGGGCCTCGCCGAAGCGGCGCAGCTGGTCCCGCTCGCCGGCTTGTGTCGCCTCGAAATAGACCGGTGTGACCTCAGGCGGTAGCTGGGCGAGCAGATGATGCAGCAGAAAGCTCTTTCCGGTACGACGAGGGCCCTCGATGACCAGCAGTCGGGCCCTACCAGGAGTCGCCACCCCTGTCCGAAGCCGGTCGAGCGCAGCCCGGCGGCAGCGCAAGGGACGCAATGTCATGGACGTAGCATACACGGGCTGTGTACTCACACAGCGTGTACAGATCCGAGATACGGCCGGGGACGGTCGCTGGGGACCGCCCCCGGCCGGGCACTCAGCCCACCGGTGGCGCGAACACCTCCTTGCGGAACAGCGGCGGCGGGCGCTCCTTCATCACCTCGAAGTTCAGCGTGCTGACGAACCGCTGCCCGTCTGAGTCGTTCGCATACACCGTCGCGGTGTGCCCGCCCACCTCGAGGTCCGAAGGCAGGGGCAGCCGCCAGAGGCTGCTGGACTGGTCGGCCCACAGCCACTGCGGTATCGGCTGCGTCGGTCCGGGGCCGAATCGATCACCTCGGAAGGCCTCGAAGCCTTGGGTCCGCTCGTTGCCGGAGGTGCTCTCCAGGCTGTGCCGCGCCACCTGCAGGTTGCGCATCATGGCGTACGGGTCGGCGAACTCCGGACCGGTCCGGATGCCCTCGCCGCGCGCGTCCTGCGTGCGCTTGGCTGCGGTCGGCCGGCGCTCATCGATCTTGACCAGCACCTCGGTGTCGGTCGTGCCGTTCCAGACATTGGCCATCAACGAGCTGCCGCCGCCGGACAGGTCGGCCGGGGTCAGCAGGTTGGGATCGCCCAGGTCGTTGATGTTGACCGGTGGCGGGGTCGGGCTGGTACCGGGATGTGCCGTCTTCCACGCATCGAGCGTTGCGAACCAGTCGCGGAAGAACGGTGAGGAGATCGACAGCGACATCTGCTCGTCCTCGGCTCGCCGGGTCGCCCGGTAGGTGTCCCGGAAGGTGTTGCCGTCCAAGGCCAGGTTGATGTAGCCGGGCGGTGCACCACCGCGCTGGAGGGACTCCGGCAGGCCGTCGACGTCCAGGTCGCCGATCCACCACGAACCGGATGCGGCCCCGACCGTGATGTGCTGGAAGGGAATGCCGTCGACGCCGACCGCCTGCTGCCAGCCGGCGAAGCGGTCGCCCGGGATCATGTTCTCGAGCGTCTGCGCGTGACCGGACACCGACAACGCCGACCGACCCTCGAGCAGGCGGTAGAGCTCCTTCGCGTCGTCGGTCTGGTGCTTGGTGGCGTCCATGTCGATGAACGACACGAGCGGGATGTGCGTGCCGATGACGATCAGCTTGTCCTTCGGCACGACGGCGAGGTCGTTGGCCAGCCACGCGAGCTGCTGCTCGCCGATGACACCGTTGTAAGTGGGGTGGTTGGCCGGGTCGTTGCAGAACTCGTGCTTGCCGTCGGCGTTGTCCTCCTCCGGAGTGCACGGGTACTTCACGTTGTCCAGGCCGATGAAGTGGGCGCCGGCGACGTCGTAGGAGTAGTACTCCGGACCGATCTCGCGCAGATAGGTGTCGAAGGAGTTCTCGTCGTCGGTGGCGTCGAAGTCGATGTCGTGGTTGCCCGGGACGGCGCGTACGGGAATGTCGGCGATGCTCATGACCTGCTTGAGCCGGGGGTAGACCCCGAGGTCGTCGCCGACGACGTCGCCCACGATGAGCGCGCCGCACTCGTCCAGGTCGTCCCGCTCGGCGAGGTCGCGCACCACGCCGTCACGCAGGTAGCCGGCCTCGCGGTTGCTGTAGGTCTGGGTGTCCCCGATGACCGCGCAGTCGGCCTCGCCGGAGCTGGCGGCCTTCGCCAACGGGAAGTTGATGGCCTGCGGAAGGGGGCCAGTGGGCGGCAGACCGCCGAAGCGCAGCGGCGGCGAGCCCGCGGGCAGGTGGTGGTAGAAGAACTGCGGGACGTGGTCCTCGCTCACAGGCGTGTCGAAGCCGGCCGGCTTGGTCACGAAGACGGTCATGTCCTCGTAGACCGGAAGCCGGTAGCGGCCGTCCTTGTCGGTCAGCACCACCTCGCGGCCGTTCGAGACGGCGACGCCCGGGATACCGCGTTCCTTGCCCCGCTGGGCTGCCGACGTGTCGGAGCGCTGTTGCTTCGGGCCCTGCGCGTGTGCCGGGGGGCCTTGCGCGTGCTCCGGCGGTCCTTGCGCCCCGCGTCCCGCAGGGCCGCCGCTGTCGGCTGGTGGTCCGGCGAATCTCCCGTTCCGGTCGGCGTCCTCGAAGACGGTTCCCTGGACGACATCGGGCGTCGGGGCGCCGGGGACACGTAGCACCTCGATCGAGGCGACGTAGTTCGTCGGCTTCGGGGTGGCGGACTGGCCGGTGGCAGTGCCACCGATCAGTGTCGCGCCGGCCAGGAGAGCCACCACGCTTGCGCCGCGCCGGCGTACGTTCGACATTCTTGATCTTGACAGAGCTGGCATCCAGAACCTCCGGATCGCAGAAGAACGCCCATGGGCGGAGGACCCACCCACAGCCGCCCCAGCAAAGACCCGCGCGGGTTACCGGCGAAGTGACAGCAGACAAAGATTGCGTGGCCGTTGGTGGTCCTGCGGGGGCCGAACTGCGACTGCCCGGAGCCAAACTAGGCTGCCGGGGTGTCCGAACCTGCCGCTCCTTCGCCCCCGGACGACCTTCCCGAGCAGGTGCGGGTGCGCCGAGAGAAGTACGACCGGTTGCTCGCCAAGGGCGATGCGCCCTACCCGCTCGGCGCCCCTCGGACGACGAGCCTGGCCGCCCTGCGAACAAGGCACGCCGACCTGGCGATCGACACCTCGACCGGTGAGACGGCCAGCATCACCGGACGGATCGTGCTGTCGCGCAAGAGCGGCAACCTGTGCTTCGCCACCCTGCAGGAGGGCGACGCCCAGCTGCAGGTGATGGTCAGCCGGGACGGCGTCGGGATCGACCGGCTCGCGGACTGGAAGACCGACACCGACCTCGGTGACCACGTGGGGGTCACCGGCGAGGTGATCAGCAGCCGCCGCGGTGAGCTCAGCGTGCTCGCGAGCACCTGGCAGCTCACCAGCAAGGCGCTTCGGCCGCTGCCCGACAAGCATCACGGCCTGCACGACCCCGAGCTGCGGATCCGCCAGCGCTACCTCGACCTGATCGTCAACCCGGACAGTCGCCGGATGGTGCGCGAGCGCGCGACGATCGTGCGCGCGGTCCGCGACGTGCTGCACGACCAGCACTTCGTCGAGGTGGAGACGCCCGTCCTGCAGACGATCCACGGTGGCGCGGCGGCCCGGCCGTTTGCCACCCATCTGAACGCGCTCGATCTCGACATGACTCTGCGCATCGCGCTGGAGCTCTATCTCAAGCGGCTCGTGGTCGGTGGCATCGACCGGGTCTTCGAGATCGGTCGCATCTTCCGCAACGAGGGTGTCGACTCCACGCACTCACCCGAGTTCACGATGCTCGAGTTCTATCAGGCCTACGGCGACTACGACACCGTCGCGGCCCTGACGCGGGAGATGGTGCTGGCAGCCGCCCGAAGAATCGGCCGTACGACGGTGGCGGACGGTCAGGGCGGCGAGCTCGACCTGGAAGGGCCCTGGCGCAGCGCCACCCTGCACGGGTTGGTCGCGGAGGCGGTCGGGAGGCCGGTCGATGCGGGGACACCGCTCCAGGAGCTCGTCGCGCTGGCCGCCGAGCACGGCGTCGTGCTCCAGCCGGGTTGGGATGCCGGTGAGGTGGTGCTCGAGCTGTACGAGAAGCTGGTCGAGCACACCCTGCTGGCGCCGACGTTCGTGCGCGACTACCCAGTGAGTGCCCGCCCGCTGGCCCGCGAGCACCGCGACGACCCGCGCCTGGCCGAGGCCTGGGACCTGGTGGTCGCCGGCACCGAGCTGGCGACCGGCTACTCCGAGCTCGTCGACCCGGTCGAGCAGCGCCGCCGCCTCACGGAGCAGAGTGTCAAGGCGGCCGGCGGTGACCCCGAGGCGATGCAGCTCGACGAGGACTTCCTGCGGGCGCTCGAGCACGGCATGCCGCCGACCGGTGGGCAGGGGATGGGCATCGACCGACTGGTCATGCTGCTCACCGGCGCACCCATCCGCGAGACGATCCTTTTCCCCTTGGTCCGCCCGGAAGGCGGGTAGGAGCACCTCGTGACCGACGACCCCAGAACCGACGACCCCACAACCGACCGCACCGCATTCCTGCTCGCAGCCCTCGCCGAGGCCTTCCAGGACCTGGTCGACGCGGACCCGGCGGCCTTCCGCCGCAAGTATCGCTCCATGGCTGCCGACCCGTTCGCCTTCTATCGGGGGACGGCGTGCCTGTTCTACGCCGATGCGCGCGACCGGCAGGACCGGTGGGCCGACGAGCGCACCAGCCGGGTCTGGATCCAGGGCGACCTGCACGCGGAGAACTTCGGCACGTACATGGACGGCGAGGGCCGGCTCGTCTTCGACGTCAACGACTTCGACGAGGCCTACCTCGGTCACTTCACCTGGGACCTGCAGCGCCTGACGGCGAGCGTGGCGCTGATGGGCTGGACCAAGGCGCTGCCCGACGCCGATATCGAGGCGCTGATCGACACCTTCCTGCGCGCCTACCTGGACCAGGTCAACTACTTCGTCGACGGCGACCGTGACGAGCAGTGGTCGCTGCGCCTGGGCACGGCCACCGGGCCGGTACGCGCGGCGCTGCTCGAGGCGCAGCTGTCCACCCGCATCGAGCTGCTCGACAAGGTGACCGTCATCGACGACTACGAGCGGCGCTTCCGCCACGGGCCCGGAGTCCGCGAGCTCGAGCCGGACGAGCGCGAGCGGGTGGAGCACGCCTTTGCGGACTACCTCGAGACGATTCCGCCGGCCAAGAAGCTCGGAAGCCTGACCTACGTCCTCAAAGACGCCGTCGGCAAGAGCGGCTTCGGTATCGGCAGTGCCGGCCTGCCGGCCTACAACCTGCTCGTCGAAGGCCACACCGAAGCACTCGAGAACGACGTCGTTCTCACCATGAAGCAGGGAAACATCGCAGCGCCGAGCCGCATCGTCGAGGACGAGCGCTGCCGAAGCGCGTTCGAGCACCACGGCCACCGGACGGCTGTCTCCCAGCGGGCGCTGCAGGCCCACTCTGATCCGTGGCTCGGCTGGACCTGCTTGGACGGGGTCGGGTTCGTCGTTGCCGAGTTCTCCCCGTACGAAGCCGACCTCGACTGGGACGAGCTGTCCGAACCGGAGCAGCTCTCGGAGGTGCTGGACCAGCTGGGCCGGGCGACCGCCAAGGTGCATTGCGTCTCGGACGTGGACGACGCGTCGACGCCACTGGTGGACTTCCAGGTCGAGGACGCCGTCCGCGACGTGGTGGGCGGCAAGGTGGACGAGTTCGTGGCGGAGTTGACTGCTTTTGCGCTCGACTACGCGGTACGCGTGCGGGAGGACCACGCGTTGTTCGTCGACGCATTCCGCAACGGTCGGATCGAGGGCGTCACCGCGGTGCGGACAAACGCCTGAGCCGACGCGCCGAAAATCACGTGGAGGTATTTGTGTTCGGCGCCGTTCAGTGCTTTCCTGTAGGCCCAGCGGTTCGCAAAGGCTTTGGCCCGGAAAGAGGCAGGACATGGCTCAGAAGGTAAATGTGGTGCTCGTCGATGATCTTGACGGATCGGAGGCCGACGAGACCATTTCTTTCACCGTGGACGGTGCAAGCTACGAGATCGACCTCAACGAGGCCAACGCGGCAGCGCTACGAGATGCCTTCGCGCCCTGGCTGGGAGCAGCCCGGAGAGCGGGCCGCGGGACATCCGCCTCGGCGACCCGGCGCACCTCGCGCGGCGGGACGCGGCCGGCAGCTGCGGGCAGCGATCGCGAGCGGGTCCAGGCGATCCGTGAGTGGGCCCGTGCCAACGGCCACAACGTGAGCGAGCGCGGGCGGCTGTCCGCCGACGTCCTCGCTGCCTACGAGGCGGCGCACTAGACCCTCCGGTCGTGGATTTCGCTGCTGGCGTAGGCATCCGTGGGGAACGGACACCACCGGACCCGGGTTGCACGAGATGTCTCAGCCCACCGGCACCGCTGGCGGGCGCCCGGACGAGCGCTTTTCGGTGGCCTGCTCACCCGACGAAGCGGCGCGACCGGGGCTAGTGTGCGCAGGACGACGGGACCGTCCCCGCCCCGTGAGGAGCGACAGCCATGTTCGAGCGATTTACCGACCGAGCCCGCCGCGTGGTCGTCCTGGCCCAAGAAGAGGCCAGGATGCTCAACCACAACTACATCGGCACCGAGCACATCCTGCTCGGGTTGATCCATGAGGGCGAGGGGGTCGCCGCAAAGGCGCTCGAGTCGCTCGGGATCTCGCTGGAGGGAGTCCGCAACCAGGTCGAGGAGATCATCGGTCAGGGACAGCAGGCACCGTCCGGCCACATCCCCTTCACCCCCCGGGCCAAGAAGGTGCTCGAGCTGAGCCTGCGCGAGGCGCTGCAGCTCGGCCACAACTACATCGGCACCGAGCACATCCTGCTCGGGTTGATCCGGGAGGGCGAGGGCGTCGCCGCCCAGGTCCTCGTCAAGCTCGGCGCCGACCTGAACCGGGTCCGCCAGCAGGTGATCCAGCTGCTGTCGGGATACCAGGGCAAGGAGTCGGCCACCTCCGGCGGACCGGCAGAGGGCACGCCGTCGACCTCCCTCGTGCTCGACCAGTTCGGCCGCAACCTCACCCAGGCGGCGCGCGAGTCCAAGCTCGACCCGGTCATCGGGCGCGAGAAGGAGATCGAGCGCGTCATGCAGGTGCTGTCGCGGCGGACGAAGAACAACCCGGTGCTGATCGGGGAGCCCGGCGTCGGCAAGACCGCCGTCGTCGAGGGCCTCGCGCAGGCGATCGTCAAGGGCGAGGTCCCGGAGACGCTCAAGGACAAGCAGCTCTACACGCTCGACCTGGGCGCGCTGGTGGCCGGCAGCCGCTACCGAGGTGACTTCGAGGAGCGGCTGAAGAAGGTCCTCAAGGAGATCCGGACCCGCGGCGACATCATCTTGTTCATCGACGAGCTGCACACCCTGGTCGGTGCCGGAGCCGCCGAGGGCGCGATCGATGCCGCCAGCATCCTCAAGCCGATGCTCGCGCGCGGTGAGCTGCAGACGATCGGCGCGACCACGCTCGACGAATACCGCAAGCACCTCGAGAAGGACGCCGCCCTCGAGCGGCGCTTCCAGCCGATCCAGGTGCCGGAGCCCTCGCTCGTGCACACCATCGAGATCCTCAAGGGCCTGCGCGACCGTTACGAGGCGCACCACCGGGTGTCGATCACCGACGGGGCACTCGTGGCGGCGGCCACGCTCGCCGACCGCTACATCTCCGACCGGTTCCTGCCGGACAAGGCGATCGACCTGATCGACGAGGCCGGCTCCCGGATGCGCATCAAGCGCATGACAGCCCCGCCGGACCTGCGTGAGTTCGACGAGCGCATTGCCAACGTCCGGCGCGACAAGGAGTCCGCCATCGACGCGCAGGACTTCGAGAAGGCCGCCTCGCTGCGCGACAAGGAGAAGACGCTGCTCGGCGAGAAGGCCCAGCGCGAGAAGGAGTGGAAGGCCGGCGACATGGACGTCGTCGCCGAGGTCGACGACGAGCAGATCGCCGAGGTCCTCGCCATCTGGACCGGCATTCCGGTCTTCAAGCTCACCGAGGAGGAGACCGCCCGCCTGCTGCGCATGGAGGACGAGCTCCACAAGCGCGTCATCGGCCAGGAGCAGGCCATCAAGGCCGTCTCGCAGGCGATCCGCCGCACCCGCGCGGGCCTGAAGGACCCCAAGCGCCCCGGCGGGTCGTTCATCTTCGCCGGTCCGTCCGGGGTCGGGAAGACCGAGCTGTCCAAGACGCTGGCGGAGTTCCTGTTCGGCGACGAGAACTCGCTGATCATGTTGGACATGAGCGAGTTCATGGAGCGCCACACCGTGTCCCGGCTCGTCGGTTCCCCTCCCGGTTATGTCGGCTACGAGGAAGGTGGGCAGCTCACCGAGAAGGTGCGCCGCAAGCCGTTCTCGGTCGTGCTGTTCGACGAGGTCGAGAAGGCGCACCCGGACGTGTTCAACACGTTGCTGCAGATCCTCGAGGACGGTCGGCTGACTGATTCTCAGGGGCGGGTGGTGGACTTCAAGAACACGGTGCTCATCATGACCTCGAACCTGGGCACTCGAGACATTTCCAAGGGATTCAACCTCGGTTTCCAGAAGGACAATGACAAGATCGGCGCCTACGAGCGCATGAAGACCAAGGTGCAGGACGAGCTCAAGCAGCACTTCCGGCCGGAGTTCCTCAACCGCATCGACGACATCGTGGTGTTCCACCAGCTGTCCGAGGACGAGATCATCCAGATCGTCGACCTGATGCTGGCTCGCCTCGACACCCAGCTGCGCAACAAGGACATGGGCCTCGAGCTGACCGGACCGGCCAAGCTGCTGCTCGCCAAGAAGGGCTACGACCCGGTCCTCGGGGCGCGTCCGCTGCGCCGGACCATCCAGCGCGAGCTCGAGGACGAGCTGTCCGAGCGCATCCTCTACGGCACCCTGCTGCCAGGCAACATCGTCGTGGTGGACGTCGAGGGCGAGGGCGATGCGGCGAAGTTCACCTTCCGCGGCGAGGCCAAGCCGGTCGACATCCCGGACGCTCCGCCGGTGGATCTGGCCAAGGGCAGCGCCGCCGAGTAGCGCCGACCACTCGGCCTCAACTGCCGGGCAGCGCGTAGCGCCCGTCCGGCAGCGGGTCGACCAGACCGTCGTCGACCAGTGCGTCCAGCGCCCTCGCGCGCTGAACCGGCTCGTCCCAGACCGCGGCGAGCCGGTCGGCCCTGACCGGGCCGGCGCTGTCGCGCAGCACCTGCAGGAGCCGGCCGCGTACCTGCCGGTCGGTGCCTGCCCAGGCCTGCGGACGCCGTACCGGGCTGTCCAGAGTCGGCTTGCCGGCCTTCAGCCAGGCGCAGGCCGGACGTAGCGGGCAGCTCGGGCACCGCGGCGCGCGGGCGGTGCAGACCAGCGCGCCGAGCTCCATGAACGCGATGGAGGCGGTGGCCGCGTCCTCGGGGTCGACCGGCAGCAGCTGCTCCACCAGGGCGAGGTCGCGGCGGGTGACCGGCGCATCCGCGCGGCCCTCGACCGCCCGGGCCACCACCCGGCGGACGTTGGTGTCGACCACCGGCACCCGTTGGCGGTAGGCGAAGGCGGCGACGGCCCGGGCCGTGTAGTCGCCGACTCCGGGAAGTGCGAGAAGCTCCACGACCGTACGCGGCAGCTCGCCGCCCGGCCGCTGCGCGACGGCCACGGCAGCGGCGTGCAGCCGCAGGGCCCGGCGCGGGTAACCGAGCCGGCCCCACAGCCGCACCGCCTCGCCCGGTGCGTCGGCTGCCAGGTCCGCCGGCGCCGGCCAGCGCTCGAGCCAGGCGGTGTAGACCGGCAGGACGCGCGCCACGGGCGTCTGCTGCAGCATCACCTCGCTGACCAGGACCGCCCACGGGCTCACCCCCGGCCGCCGCCACGGCAGGTCGCGGGCGGCCTGGGCGTACCAGCCGGTGACGGTGTCGGCCAGCCCGGTGTTCCCCACGCTCCGAGCGTAGGGTCCCTCCTGGCCCGCCCGCCCCTCAGTGATCAACGGGCCTGACAGTGGTGCCGGAAGCTTGTGTCGGGCGGCTAGGCTGCCCAGGATGGCGCTGCACTGGCGGCCGGTCGGTCCCGAGCCCGCCCAGACGTACTGGCGGCGGCGTGCCGCGCTCGTGATCACCCTCGCGCTGCTGCTCTTCCTGATCACTTCGGTGACCGGTCGGGGCGACGATGACCGGTTGGCGTCCGGGGAGCCGTCCCCCTCCGCCTCGACGTCGACCTCCGACCCCACGGCGCCGCCGTCCCCGTCAGCCGCACCGCGAGCTGCCTCCGCCGACCCCTGCCCGCCGGCCGGGCTGAAGATCGACTCGAATTCTGACAAGGACAGCTATCCCGCTGGCGGCCGGCCACAGCTCGAGCTGCGGGTCACCAACACCGGCTTGGCCCCGTGCACCCTCGACCTGGGTCAGTCCGCGGTCGAGTTCCTGATCTTCTCCGGCCCGGACCGCATCTGGTCCAGCGATGACTGCGCCCCGGGCGGAGCGGCGAAGCCGACCACCCTGGAGCCGGGCAAGCCGGTCCCGACCCGGCTGACCTGGGCGGGGCGACGCTCGTTGCCCGGGTGCGCCGGACCCAAGGCGCAAGCGCTGCCAGGCACCTATCGCATCACGGGGCGAATCGGTGACCTGCAGGCCGAGGGCGGGTCCTTCTCCCTGACCGGCTGAGGACTCAAGCCCCCGAGCAGGCCCGTCGACACAGGGAGGGCCGGGCCTCCCGCCGGCGGACGGGAGCGACCGGTGCCGGACGACCAGGACGTCGCCGCCGTGCGCCAGTGCGGGCGCCCGGCGTGACCGCCTTCTTGCGCGCCACCGTCACGGTGGTCGTCGTGGACGACTCCGCCCGTCAGCGGCGATCCCTGCGTGCCGCCGTCGAGGCCGACGGCGACCTCACCGTCGTGGGGGAGGCCCGCAATGGTCCTGAAGCCGTCGCTCTCGTGGCGAGGCTCCGCCCCCGGGTGGTGCTGATGGACCTCGACCTACCGGCAATGACCGGCATCGACGCGATCGAGCGCATCATGTCGGCCAGCCCCACGGCGATCGTCGTCTACGGCTCGTCGCCGGCCGGCGACAACAGGGTCGACGCGCTGGAGGCGCTGGCCGCGGGCGCTGTGGACGTGCTCGCCGCGCCCGGGCCGGGCAACAGCGCGGACGACGCCGCGGCGCTGCGGGCCGCCCTTCGCGTCGCCGCTCGGGTGCGCGTGATCACGCATCCCCGCGGCCGGCTCCGGTTGCAGGGCATGGGCGCCGCCGCCCCGTCGCTGCCCGAGGCTGCCAGGCACCCGACCGCTGAGCCAGACCGCGGCGATGTCCGCCTGGTGGCGATCGGTGCTTCGACGGGCGGGCCACAGGCGCTTCTCACGCTGCTCGCCGGGCTCCCCGCAGATCTCGAGCAGGCGGTCCTGGTCGTGCAGCACATGGCGGCCGGGTTCATCCCCGGTCTCGCCTGCTGGCTCGACGGGCTGGTCGCGCTGCCGGTCGGGGTGGGGGCGACCGGCTGCCGACTTGCTCCCGGCACCGTCACCATCGCGCCGAGCGGCAGCAACCTGCTGCTCTCGGACGACCGGCTGCGCGTGGTGTGCAAAGCGCCGGAGAGCAGGCAGTTCCACGTGCCGGGGATCGACGCCACCTTCGCCAGCATCGCCGCGGTGCTGGGCGATCGCGCCATCGGCGTGCTGCTGACCGGCATGGGCCGGGACGGCGCCGCGGGCCTGCTGGCCATGCGCCGGCGGGGCGCCCTGACGATCGGCCAGGACGAGGCGACCAGCGCCGTCTACGGCATGCCCGCCGCCGCGTGCGCCCTCGACGCCGTGGAGCGCCAGCTCGCGCTCGATCGGATCGCGCCTGCGGTGCTCGGCGCAGTCGGCCGGGCGTTGGCATGACGACCGCTGTGCAGCCGCTGCCCGACGAGGCCCTGGCCCGGCTGCGGGACCTGCTCGCCACTGCCGCCGGACTGGTCTTCGAGGATTCGCGCCGGGCCTCGCTCAGTGCCGCGGTCGCCGAGCGGCAACGACTCACCGGCATGCGGGACGTCGCTGCCTACCTCGATCTGGCCTGCGATCCGGCCGGACCGGAACGGCAGAGCCTGTTGGACGAGGTGACGATCCAGGAGACGCACTTCTTCCGCAATCCCCCGCAGATGCGGGCGCTGCGCACCGAGGTGCTGCCGGAGCTGGTGCGGGCTGCGCGCGGGCGCGGTCGACGGCTGCGCATCTGGAGTGCCGGCTGCTCCACCGGCGAGGAGCCGTACACGGTCGCGATGATGCTGCGCGAGCTGCTGCCGGACCTGACCGGTTGGGATGTGCGTGTGCTGGCCACGGACCTGTCCCAGACGGCGCTGCGGACGGCCCGGGCAGGGACCTACGGCGAGCGCGCCGTCCAGCTGGCGTCGCCCGCGACCCGGGGACGCTTCCTGCTGCCGACCGAGGCCGGCCGCTACGAGGTCCGGCGTGAGGTCCGTGAGCTCGTCCGCTTCACCCACCACAACCTGGTCCTCGACCCGGTCCCGCGGGAGAGCTTCGACCTCATCCTGTGCCGCAACGTCACGATCTACTTCGGCCGTGAGACGACGCGGGCCCTGGTCCGCCGGTTGCACGGCTGCCTGCGCGACGGGGGCTACCTGCTGCTCGGGCACGCCGAGACGCTGTGGCAGGTCAACGACGACTTCCGCCTCGTGGCCGTCGGCGGGGACAGTCCCAGCTACGTCTACCGGCGTCCGGCTCCTTCGAGCCCGATGGGACAGGCAGACCGGCGTACGACGTTCCGTCCCCCGGCGCCGCGTCCACCGCCACCCGGGAGCATGCCGCCCGGGACCGAGTCGCTCGGGTCCTGCCCGGCCGACGCGGTCCGGGCGGTCCTTGCCGAAGGCCGCCATGAGCAGGCCGCCCGCCTGGCGCGCCGGGCGGCGGCGGCGGAACCGATGCGCCCTGAGCTGCACTACCTGCTGGGTCGCGCGCTGGTCGAGCTCGGCCGTGACGCCGAGGCACTGCCCGCCCTGCGCCGCGCGACCTACCTCGAACCGGCCGCCGGGCTCGCGCACTTCCTGCTCGCCGGCGCGCTGGCCCGATGTGGTGATGCCCGCGCGGCCGCCAGGGAGTACCAGGCGGCTGCTTCGACGCTGGGCCTCGACCTGGACGAGGCGGGCGCGCCAGAACTCGGTGGGCGAAGCGCGCGTGAGCTCGCGGAGCTGTGCCGCCAGCTCGAAGGGCAGCTGTCCGGCAGCGCCGACCCCGGCAACCCGGACGTCGGGGGCACGACGTGATCGGCCTGGTCAGCTTCCGGCTCGGTGCGCGTGAATACGCCACCTCACTGCACGATGTGCGCGAGGTGGTCCGGCTCAGCGGCCTGGCCGACCTGCCGGGGATGACGCCGCCCCTCGCCGGCGTCCTGGACGTGCGGGGCACGGCTCTGCCGGTGCTCGACCTGCGGCCTGGCGCACGGCCCGGTGATCCTGGCGACGTGCTGGTGCTCGAGCGGGCACAGCCGGACGGCGGAGCCGTCGGCGTCGCCGTGGACCAGGTACGCGCTGTCGTCGACGCCGGGCAGCTCGTTCCGGCTGGGACGACCGGCCGGGACGGAGTGCTACCCGCGTACGTCCTGGACGTTCTTCGCGGCTGCGACGGGATCGTCTTCCTCGTCGATCTGCCCCGGATGGTGGCTGGTGCAGCGGCTCAGGCGGGGACCGCGAAGACGACGACGTTGTCCCGGTAGCTGCGCGCGCTCTTGTCGAACTCCCCGCCGCAGGTGATGAGCCGCAGACTGGTCGTGCTGTCGCCGATGTAGACCGCCTCGGTGGGGAAGTCCCGCTTGGCGTAGGTCTGCACGCTCTGCACGACGAAGGCGACGATCGACCCGTCCGCCCGGCGGACCGAGACCTGGTCGCCGGTGACGAGCTCGTCGAGGCGAGCGAAGATCCCCGGTCCGCGGAAGCTGTCGACGTGGCCCACGATCACCGCGGGGCCGTCGTCGCCCGGAGCGGGTCCCTGGCTGTACCAGCCCGCACGCATGGGGTCCTCGGGCACCTGGAGCGAGCCGTCCGTGTTCTTGCGCAGCCCGATGAGCCGGGTGTCGGTCTCGAGCGCTGGGATCGTGAGGGCGACCGGTGGCGAGACACCCTGATCCACCACGCCGACGGCCAGCTGCTCACCGACGCCTCGATCGGCGCGCACGTCGGCGCGCGCGCCGTCGAGCACGACAGCCTGCACGCTGAACAGCGCCAGCAGGGTCAGGGCCTGCAGGACCACCGAGCGCCAGCGGCGCGGCTTCGGTGGGGCCCGGTGCCGTCCCGCCGCGCGCGGTCCGAGAGCCGGTCGGAGACCGGGCCCCCCGGAACCGCGACGCGACGAGACGGTCATCGAGCTACTGCGCTGCGCGCTTGCGCAGGACCAGGCCGGAGCCGGCGAGAGCCAGTCCGACCAGTGCGATGCTCACCGGCAGGGCGGGGATGCCGCCGTCGGCCAGACCGCCGAAGCCGGTCGCCACGCCACCGGTCGGGGTGCCACCGGTCCGGTTGCCACCGGTGCCGGCCGTGCCACCGGAACTCGGAGCGCCACCGCTCGGTGCCGCAGCGGCCCGCAGGCGGGTGGCCCGGGGGTCGGTGCTGGAGCCGGACTCGGGCAGCGCGAGATACGGGAACGTCGAGCCGAAGGCCTTGTCGTTCTCGTTGACACCGTCACCGGCGGCGAGCGCCTGGACGATCGTGCCGGTGCGGACGGCGCCCACCAGCGCCTGGATCTCGATGTCGACCACGTCGTCGATCAGCCGGCGCCCGTTGGGGAACCCGGCGGTGTCCTTGGCCAGCACACCGAGCCGGTTGGGGTTCGCCGACGGCGGGATCTTGGTGTTGAGCCGCTGCATCTCGGCCGGCGTCACCGTCGGCGGCTTGTTCAGACCTTCGACGCCGGTCAGGAAGATGGCGAAGATGTCGTCACGGGGCGCTGCGGGGGCCGGGATCTTGTAGATGGACTCGATGAGCTTGGGCACCTCGGGGTCGTTCACCTTGGCGACGACCGCCGGCACGGTGGCGTCCGCCTCGGGCGGCAGCGAGTTGAAGGCGTCCTTGAGGCCGGCGGGCACGACGACCTCGTTCACCAGCGGCATGCCGAGGCGCGAGACCTGGACGAAGTCGCCGGTCGGCTCGGACTTCCCGGCCGACAGGGTCATGGTCTGCTGGTCGGTGGTCGACCAGACCCCGATGATGCCGCTGCCGTCACCGCCTTCAGTGATCTTGGCCACCGGCACCTGCAGGGCGATGGCGTTGACGTTGTAGTTCGTCAGCGTGTCGTTGCCGACCTCCGACAGGTCACCGCCGTAGAGAAGGTCGAAGACCCGCAGATCCAGGAAGAACGGGTCGTCGGCCTGGCCGGCGAAGGTCCTGCCACCGTCGGACGTGGAGGTGATGGCTTCGTCGCGCAACGCCGCGTAGTTCGGCATCGAGGCGTCACCGACACGGGAGGGAGCGACCTTCGCGTTGTCGACCAGCACCGTCGCGGCGCCGCCCTCGTCGATCGCCTCGAGCTTGTAGGTCTGCTTGAACAGCAGCGTGGCGTCGTTGAAGGAGTTCACGGCGCCGTTGTTGTAGAGGAAGGTGTTCGTGCCACGGGTGTCGATGTTGCTGAACGTCCAGCGGTAGGTGATGTCCGGCTTGGCGTCACCGTTGTTGTCGACCTTGATGTTGTAGCGGTAGCCGTCGGCGCCCCAGGGGTAGAAGTTCGGGCCACCGGAGGGCTCCTGGAAGGGAATCCAGTTGGCGATCAGCGTCACCGTGTCCGGCTTGTCCGGGCTGACGAACGCGTAGGTGTCGGTGTTGTCCGACAGCGGATTCGCCGCGGTCAGCGGCGCTTCGCGGTGGCTGGAGGCGCTTCCGGTGCTGGGCCCGAGGGCCACTCCTGTGCCGACGACGGCCAGGCCGGCTGCGACGAGCGCACGGCCGGCGCGACGCGCCGACACATGTCGTGAGGGGACTGTGCTCATGGAACTCCCTGCAGTCGCGTCCCGAATCGGGACGTCCTCGCCTGCCTCCCTGGTGGAGGGCAGAGGAGACGCGGAGAAGGCCGTCCCCACGGCAGCGTACGTACGACTCGGGCATAAGGTTCATTCAGGCTCATCTGGAGACCTCGTCAGTCGGTTGTCCGAATGGGCCGGCGGGACCTTTCGCGAGTTGAATTGACCGGTCTGGCAAGCCGTGACGTCCTGTCGCACGAATGTCTTCCGAGAAGTCGTGTGCCTCTGGTGGAAGGACGGCTTGATGCAGCGCAGGATGCGAGGTGCGCTTTCCGTGGCCGCCGTTCTCGGGCTGGCTGCGGGGCTGCTCGCCGTCGGCGCGGGCGCCGGGCCGCCGCCGGACTCGACGTCGACGAGCGCGGCAGGCGGAGCGGCAAATCCTGCTCTGCAGGGCATCACCGGTCTGCAGGCCGAGTTGAAGCGCGTTCCCGGGAACTACCCGAAGTGGTCGGCTCTCGGCATGGCCTACGTCCAGCAGGCGCGACTCACCGCCGACCCGACCCTCTACGGCAAGGCCGAGGGGGCTTTCGAGATGTCGTTGCAGCTGCGTCCGTCCGACAACGACGCTGCGCTGACCGGCCAGGCAACCCTGGCCGCGGCCAGGCACGATTTCGCGGGTGCCCTGGCCCTGACCGACCAGAGCCTGGCGATCAACGACTTCAGCGCGACCACCTATGCGGTCCGGTTCGATGCCCTCAACGAGCTCGGCCGGTACGACGACGCGCAGGTGGCCGTGCAGAGGGTGCTGGACCTGCGCCCGGGCCTGGACGCGCTGGTCCGGGCGTCGTACGCCCTGGAGCTGCGGGGGAACGTCGAGGGCGCCCGCGATCTGCTGCAGCGGGCGGCGTCGAGCGCAAGAGCACCCAGCGACATCGCCTTCGCGCAGTACTACCTCGGCGAGCTCGCGTGGAACAACGGGGACCTGCCCGGTGCCCGTGCCGCCTACCTGGCCGCGCTCGAGGCTGATCCCGGTTACCTGGCCGCTGTCGGGGGACGCGCCAAGGTTTCGGCCGCCTCGGGTGATGTCGAGGCCGCCGGGGTGGACTATCGCAGGGTGGTCGAGCAGCTGCCGGCGCCGGAGTTCCTGGTCGCCTACGGCGAACTGCTCGAGTCGACCGGGCAGACCGACGCCGCACAGGAGCAGTACGCCGTCGTTCGCGCGACGCAGCAGCTGTTCGCTGCGAACGGCCAGGACGTGGACACCGAGCTCGCGCTGTTCGAGGCCGACCACGGCACCCCGTCAGCCGCTGTCGCGAGCGCGGAGAAGGCTTACGCCAAGCGTCCCCTCGCCGTACTGACCCAGGACGCCTACGCCTGGGCACTGCACTCCGCCGGCCGATCTGCGGAGGCGCTGCCCATCGCCCGGCAGGCCGCCCGGCTCGGCCTGCGCTCACCGGTCCTCGCCTATCACCTCGGCGTCATCGAGGCCGCCGCCGGCGATCGCGTCGCGGCCCGCAGCTCCCTGCAGCGGGCCCTCGACCTCAACCCGGCCTTTCATCCGCTCCAGGCGCCGAGAGCCCGCGCCCTGCTGGCGACGCTCGGCTGAGTGCGGCGCGTCCTCAGACGTAGCGCTCGAGGATGGAGCTCTCCGCGAGCCGGGACAGTCCCTCGCGCACGCTGCGCGCCCGGGTCTCGCCGACGCCGTCGACGACCTGCAGGTCGTCGATCCCGGCGGCGAGCAGCTTCTGCAGCCCACCGAAGTGCTCCACGAGGCGATCCACGACCAGGTTGGGGAGCCGAGGGACCTTGGCGAGCAGCCGGTAGCCGCGCGGGCTGGCCGCCATCTCGAGCGCGTCGGCGTCCGGCCGGAACCCGACCGCCCGCGCGACCGAAGACAGGTCGAGCAGCTCGCCGGCCGTCAGGCTGTCCAGCGCAGCGAGGGCGTCGTCGAGCCGGCGGGCCCGGCGACCGCTGCCGGAGATGAGGTAGTCGCGCACGATCAGCTCGCGCTCGGCCTCGACGCCGGCCATCAGCTCGTCGAGCTGAAGCGACAGCAGCCGTCCGTCGGTGCCGAGCTCGACGACGTAGCCCTCGATCTCGGTGGCGATCCGGCGCACCATCTCGAGGCGCTGGCTGACCGCCATCGCGTCCCGGACGGTGACCAGGTCCTCGATCTCGAGGGCGGAAAGCGTCCCGGCGACCTCGTCGAGCCGGAGCTTGTAGCGCTCGAGCGTGGCGAGCGCCTGGTTGGCCCGGGACAGGATGGAGGCGCTGTCGTCGAGGACGTAGCGGCGCCCGTCCACGTAGAGCGCGATGATCCGCATGGACTGGCTGACCGTGATGACCGGGTTGCCGGTCTGCTTCGCGACCCGCTCCGCGGTGCGGTGGCGGGTGCCGGTCTCCTCGGTCGGGATGCTCGGGTCGGGGACCAGCTGCACGCTGGCCAGCACGATCCGGTCCAGGTCGCCGGTGACGACGACCGCTCCGTCCATCTTGGACAACTCGCGCAGCCGGGTCGCGGAGAACGCGACGTTGAGCTCGAAGCCGCCGGTGCACAGCGCCAGCACGGCCTTGTCGTTGCCGAGCACGATCAGGGCCCCGGTGTTGCCCCTCAGGATGCGCTCGAGACCGTCGCGCAGGGCCGTGCCGGGAGCGACCGCGGCCAGGGTGGAGCGCAGGAGATCGTCGGTGGTCGCCACCTGCCGCCCCCTTGCTCGACTCGCCCGTGCGGCGAAGTCTAGGGAGCGCGTGAAGCTGGACCGGAGCGGCTCGGTCACCGCATCGCCGCTCACACGACGTTGAGGGGACGGCGCGGTCCCACTGACCGCAGGGTGGCGAGGTTGGTCAGGGCCTGCAGGGCCTGCGGCAGGTCGCCGACCTCGAGGACGCGGATGCCGTGTGGAGCCCGCCCGCTGCCGGCCGGCACGATGGCGCGGGTGAAGCCCAGCCGTGCCGCCTCGGTCAGCCGGCGCTGCACGCCGCCCACCGGGCGCAGCTCACCGGAGAGCCCGAGCTCGCCGATCGCCACGACGTCGACCGGCAGGGCCCGGTCGTTGACGGCGCTCGCGACCGCGAGGGCGACCGCGAGGTCCGCGGCCGGCTCGAGCAGGCGCATGCCGCCGACGGTGGCGGTGTAGACGTCGCTGCCGGCGAGCCTGACCTCGCCGCGGCGCTCCACGATCGCGAGCACCATCGCCACCCGGGCGTTGTCCAGCCCGGACACGGCCCGACGCGGGTTGGCGGCCTGCGTCTGCGCGACGAGCGCCTGGACCTCCGCGAGCATCGGGCGGCGTCCCTCCACGGTGACCGTCACGCAGGTCCCGGGCACCGGGGCGCCGCGCGCAGACAGGAACAGCCCTGACGGGTCGGCCAGCCCGCAGATGCCGGTGTCGCCGAGCGTGAAGCAGCCGACCTCGTCGGCCGGGCCGAAGCGGTTCTTCACCGCTCGAACCATACGCAGGGGTGAGTGCCGGTCACCCTCGAAATGCAGGACCACGTCGACGAGGTGCTCGAGCAGGCGCGGTCCGGCTATCGCGCCGTCCTTCGTGACGTGGCCGACCAGCACGGTCGCGATGCCCCGCTGCTTGGCCAGGCCGATGAGCGCCGCGGCGACCGCACGGACCTGGGTGACGCCGCCGGCGCTTCCCTCGACCTGCGTGCTGGCGATGGTCTGGACGCTGTCCACGACGAGCAGCCCGGGTCCGACCGCGTCGACGTGGGACAGCACCGCCGCGAGATCGGTCTCCGCGGCGAGCCACAGGTGGGGATCGAGGCCACCCGTGCGGCCCGCTCGCAGCCGGACCTGGGCGGCCGACTCCTCGCCCGTCACGTAGAGGGTCGGCGATCCGGCCCTGGCCGCCCGGGCGGCCATCTCGAGCGTCAGGGTGCTCTTGCCGACGCCCGGCTCCCCGGCGAGAAGGACGACAGCGCCAGGCACGAGTCCGCCGCCGAGAACCCGGTCGAGCTCGCTCACCCCGGTCGGGACGGCCCGGGCGTCCTCGACGTCGACCTGGTCGATGGGGCGGGCCGGTGCGCTGACCGGCCCGGCCTCGAGTCGGACCCGGGTGGCACCGACCTCGGCGAGCGATCCCCAGGCCTGGCACTGCGGGCACTGCCCGAGCCACTTGCCGACGGTCACGCCACACTCTGCACAGCGGTGGGTCGGGCGGACCCGTGCGCTCGTCACCGCCATGGGGCAGACGTTATCGGTGCACGCCGACAGGCGCGCCCGCCGTCGGCTACTCCTTCTCCTTCTCGCTGTGCCCGCCGGTCGGGGCCTGCAGGGCCGGCTCACCCTCGCCACCCTCTTCGCCCGTGTAGATCGGCCGGTCCGACTCCCCGGTCAGGGCGATCGGGACGAGCGCCTCGACCGTGCCGTTGTCCTCGAAGCGGAACGTCATCTCGACGAACTCGCCCGGGCCCACCCGCTCGGTGAGACCTTGGATCTCCAGCGTGACCCGGTCCCCGGTGCTGCCTGAGCCGGGCACCTCCGGTCGGCCTGGCCGGCCGTCGTCGAGCACCACGACCTTCTCCGCACCGGGCGAGGTCACCGACACCAGCCGGTCGGCCTCGGCGGCGCGGTTGATCACGGTGAGCACGACCTCGGCGTCCTCGCCCACGTCGTAGGCCTCACCCTGCTCCGGCGCAAGCACCGACACGTTGCGCAGGGCCAAGGAACCAACCTCGAGGTTGCTGGCCTCCGGGGCGGTGCGCAACCCGTACGTCTGGGGGCGCAGACCAGCGCCGCACCCGCTCAGCGACACTGCCGCGAGCACGACAACGGCGAGTGCGGTCGGGCGGCCACGAAGTGCGGTCACGGTGCGGCTCCCGGGCGAAAAGGGCGTCATGGGCGGGGGGCATACCGTATCCATGCGGCCTGACCCGCGCCACGCTGCCCGGTCGTGGCACCCGACGGAAGTCGCCTGCAGCACTCGAACCGGCGTCTGTCAAGACCTGGCTATGCCTCTGACCTGCAACGATGGTGACCGGAGCCACATCGCCCCGTGTTACGATGAGCGCGGCGAGAGGGGCCACACACACATGACGTTCGCAGTTGGCGAGACTGTCGTCTACCCGCACCACGGGGCCGCGCTCATCGAGGCCATCGAGACCCGCACCATTGCAGGCGAAGATCGTATCTACCTCGTGCTGAAGGTGGCGCAGGGGGACCTGACCGTCCGGGTGCCCGCTGACAACGCCGAGATCGTCGGTGTCCGCGACGTCGTCGGCCAGGCCGGCCTCGACAAGGTGTTCGAGGTCCTGCGTGCCCCGGCGGTCGAGGAGCCGACCAACTGGTCGCGTCGCTACAAGGCCAACCTGGAGAAGCTCGCCTCCGGTGACATCAACAAGGTCGGCGAGGTCGTGCGTGACCTGTGGCGTCGCGACAAGGAGCGGGGTCTGTCCGCCGGCGAGAAGCGCATGCTCTCCAAGGCCCGCCAGATCCTCGTCAGCGAGCTCGCGCTTGCCGAGGGGACCAACGAGGACAAGGCCGAGACCATCCTCGACGAGGTTCTCGCTTCCTAGCGACCCCTCCTGCTGTGAGGCGGTCCTGCCGATGGCACCATCATGACCCTTCGCGGCGCAATGACCGGTCGAGGCGACCGGAGCAGCCGCGCGACCGGCCCGGGACCTGCTGGGCAGGCGGCTGCTCCTCCTGTGCGGCCGACGCGGACCCCCCGCACGCCCTACGCCGTGCTCGAGGCGCTCCGCCTGCTGGTTGTCGTCTTCTTCGCCGGCGCCGGCTACCAGATCGGCACCGCCGTGGACGGCGACCGGCTCGTGCTCGGTGCGCTCAACGGCACGGCCCTCGGCTTGGTGCTCGGTTGCGGCTTCGGCTACGTGCTCGGGGGCGTGCTCGGTCGCCGGACGGCTGCCGCGGCCGAGGTCACCCGCACTCGGCTGCACGAGGTCTCTGCCGACACCCTCGTTGCCGGTGCCGTCGGCGTGGTGGGCGGCGTGCTGCTCGGAGCTGGTGTGGCCTGGCCGGTCTTCCTGCTGCCGCAGACCTACCTCGCCTTCCCGCTGTTCGGCTTCGTCGTCGTGGTGCTCGGCTACATCGGCTCGCAGATCGCGATGAGCAAGCGGGACGGTGTGCTGGCCCTGTTCGGCGAGCGGGCCGGCCGCGTGCCCCGGCTGCTGCCGCCCTCGGCGGTGCCGCGGGTCATCGACACCTCGGTGGCCGTGGACGGCCGGGTGTTGGACGTGGTGCGGGCCGGCTTCCTCCACGGCACCCTGTGGGTGCCCAACCCTGTGCTCGCCGAGCTCCAGGGGCTCGCTGACGCCGGCGACGACCTGCGACGGGCCCGCGGTCGACGCGGGCTCGAGGTGCTCGAGGCGCTGCAGCGCGAGGACGGGGTGGAGGTGGAGGTGCTCGACCTCGACGTGCCGGGTGTCCACGAGGTCGACGCGAAGCTGGTCCGGATCTGCCTCGACCGGGGGGCGGCGCTGCTCACCCTCGACACCAACCTCGCCAAGGCTGCTGGTCTGGCCGGGGTGCGGGTGCTCAACCTCCATGCTCTGTCGCTCGCGATGCGACCGCCGGTCGCGGCCGGGGACGATGTTCCCGTGCTTTTGCTCAAGGCCGGCAAGGAGTCGGGGCAGGCGGTCGGTTATCTCGACGACGGCTCGATGGTGGTGGTGGAGCGCGCCCGCAGCCGCTTGGGCGCGCAGGTGCCTGTGCGGGTGACCAGCGTGCTGACGACCGCGAATGGGCGGCTGGTGTTCGGGCGGCCGGCGGACGAGCGGGAGGACCCCCCGACCCCTCGGCCCCGCTCGGCGACTGCGCTGTCCCCCCCGTCGCCGGCCGCCATGCCCGCCCGTCGCCGGCCTTGAGGCCTGCGCAGGCCGGTTCCGACCCGGTGGGAGCGCTCGTGCCCGCTGCCGGCCTCGGCGTGCGGCTCGGTCCGGGCGAACCCAAGGCCTTGCGCGAACTGGCCGGCGAGCCGCTGCTGGTGCACGCCGTCCGCATGCTGCGCTCGGCGCCCTCGATCGGGCCGGTCGTGGTCGCCGCACCCGCGCCGGACGTCGAGGCCGTGAGCAGGCTGCTCGCGGCGTACGACGTCGTCGTGGTTCCCGGCGGGAGCGACCGGCAGGCCTCGGTCCGGTCTGCGCTCGCGGCGCTGGAACCGGGCATCGAGCTGGTGCTGGTGCACGACGCGGCCCGCTGCCTCACGCCCCGTCAGGTGATCGAGGCCGTGGTCGCGGCGTTGCGGGCCGGGGCCGACGCCGTCGTGCCGGTGCTGCCGATCGTCGACACCGTCAAGCACGTCGACGGCGTACGGGTGCTGGGCACCGTCGACCGAGGGGCGCTGCGGGCGGTGCAGACGCCGCAAGGGTTCCGCCGACAGGTGCTCGAGTCGGCACACGCAGCCGGACGCTCGGCGGCGACCGACGACGCCGGCCTGGTGGAGGCGCTGGGCGGGCGAGTGACGACGGTCCCTGGGAACGACGAGGCATTCAAGATCACCCGCCCGCTGGACCTGTTGCTCGCTGAAGCCGTCCTGGCCGCGCGCTCCTCCCGGAGCGGCCGACATGGCCGCTGAGCTGCCGCGGGTCGGGATCGGGGTCGACGTGCACCCGTTCCAGGCCGGCCGAGCGTGCTGGGTGGCCGGGCTGCGCTGGGAAGGCGTCGACGGGCTCGCCGGCCACTCCGACGGCGACGTCGCCGCCCATGCCGCCTGCGATGCGCTGCTCTCAGCCGCCGGCCTGGGCGATCTGGGTGGCACCTTCGGCACCGCAGACCCGACGTGGGCGGGTGCATCCGGGGCGGCGCTGCTGGCCGAGACGGCGCGCCGGCTCGAGGACGCCGGTTTCCGGATCGGCAACGTCGCGGTGCAGGTGGTCGGCAACGCCCCCCGACTCGGCCCACGCCGCGCCGAGGCCGAGGCGGTCCTGTCCGCCGCGCTCGGCGCGCCGGTCAGCGTCTCCGCAACCACCACCGACGGTCTCGGGCTGACCGGGCGCGGCGAGGGGCTGGCCGCCATCGCCACCGCCCTGGTCGTCCTGGGCTGAGCGTCAGGGCCAGTCGATGTCCTCGGTCACCCCGGCGGTCGTCAGCCCGAGCAGGCGGCTGGCATCGACCTCTTCGTACGCCCCGTCGGTCAGTGCCCAGATGCGGACCGTATGTTCCAGCGGGTCGACGACCCAGAGCTCCTCGACCCCGTGCTCGGCGTAGAAGTCGAATTTCGCGAACGTCTCGTCGCCGGGCGACAGGACCTCGATCAGCAGGGCGGCGCTCGGGAAGTACAGGTGGTCCGGCGATCCTCGGTGGAAGCCCAGATCCGGCACCCGGAAGTTCTTCGGCTCGCCGAGGTTGAACGACCCGCCGGCCCGCAGACCGGCCGCCCGCGCCGGCTCCCGCAGCACGGCGACAAGGTCCATCGCCACCGCGCCGTTGCGCCCGTGCTCGTGAGGTGCCACGTGGTAGACCCCCTCCCACACCTCGTCCCGGCCGTCCTGGCCCAGCGCCCTGCGCTGCTCCAGCCAGGCCTCGACGACGGGCTCGTGGCCCACCACGAAAGTGCTCATGGCGTCGATCGTACGAGCCGGCCCGGCCCTCGGGAAGCAGACGCGCCCGCCGGTAGCCTTTCCGCCTGTGAGCCTGCGCCTGTACGACACCGCAACGCGGTCGGTGCGCCCCCTGGCGCCGCTGCGGGCTGGTTCGGTCGGCGTCTACGTGTGCGGGCCGACGGTCCAGGCGCCGCCCCACGTCGGGCATCTGCGCAGCGCGGTCGCGTTGGACATCCTGCACCGTTGGTTGCTCGCCAGCGGCCTCGCGGTCACCTTCGTCCGCAACGTCACGGACATCGACGACAAGATCCTGCATGATGCTGCCCACACCGGCGAGCCCTGGTGGGCCCTTGCCACCCGGGTGACCCGCGCCTTCCACGACGCCTACGACGCCGTCCAGGTCCTGCCGCCGACCGGTGAGCCGCGGGTGACCGGCAGCATCGGCAGCATCACCGCGCTGATCGAGCGGATCATCGACCGGGGGCACGCCTACGCCAGCGGCGGTGACGTCTACCTGGCGGTGCGCACGGCCCCCGGTTACGGCGGGCTGTCCGGGCAGGATCCCGACTCGCTGCGCGCGTCGGACAAGGCTGTCGCGCACGGCCACACGGGCGCCAAGCGCGACCCGCTGGACTTTGCGCTGTGGAAGGCGGCCAAGCCGGGCGAGCCGTCGTGGCCGTCGCCGTGGGGGCCGGGCCGGCCCGGCTGGCACATCGAGTGCTCGGCGATGGCGGTGGACCACCTGGGCGAGAGCTTCGACATCCATGCCGGCGGGATCGACCTGGTCTTCCCGCATCACGAGAACGAAGTCGCGCAGTCCCGAGCCGCGGGCCACGGCTTCGCCCAGCACTGGCTCCACCACGGCCTGGTCACCGTCGCGGGAGGGGCGGAGAAGATGAGCAAGAGCCTCGGCAACGGCACCCTCGTCGAGGACGTCCTGCGCGATGTCCGCCCGCAGGTCCTGCGCTACGTGCTGGGAGCCGGCCACTACCGCTCGCAGCTCGAGTGGTCCCTGGCCGCGGTCGCCGACGGGGAGGCGGCGTACGGCCGGATCGAGACCTTCGTCCGCAACGCCACCGACGCCGTGGGGAGCCAGCCGGTCGACGAGGCGCTCGCCAAGGCCTCGTGGGAGGAGTTCGCCGCGGCGCTCGACGACGACCTGGCCGTCCCGCAGGCGCTCGCGGCGGTGCACTCCGCCGTGCGGGTCGGCAACGCACTGCTGGCCGCCCACGAGCTGCCGGCGCTTGCCGCGACGCTGTCGGTCGTCCGCCGGATGCTGGCCGTGCTCGCTCTCGACCCGGTCGGGCAGTGGCCCTCACCGGGCGGCAGTGAGCTGGGCGGTGTCGTCGACGCCCTGGTCGAGCTTGCGGTCGAGGCGCGCGCGGACGCCCGGGCCGGCAAGGACTGGGCGCGGGCCGATGCGCTTCGCGACCGGCTCACGGCCGCTGGCATCGTGCTCGAGGACACCGTGGTCGACGGGGTGGCCGGCGTGCGCTGGAGGTTGGCAGCCCATGACCGGTAAGCCCCGCAGCGGGATCGCCAAGGGTGGCCAGGGTGGCCGGGCGGGCAAGACCGGTTCGCACCGCAAGGGGGCGGCGGTCGGTTCGGGTGGCCAGGGGCGCAAGAAGCTCGAGGGTCGCGGCCCGACCCCGCCGGCCGAGCAGCGCACCAAGCACCCGGCCGCCCGCAAGGCCGCTGCGGCCGTTCGGCGGGCCGCGAGCGCGAGTGCCAACCCGGCCTCGGCCGCCAGGCCGGTCGACCGGGCGGCCGGGCCGCGCGGCCCGCGCCGCTCCGGAGCGGACGCGCCGGAGACGGTCGTCGGCCGCAATCCCGTGCTGGAGGCACTGCGCGCGAAGGTCCCGGCGACCGCCCTCTTTGTCGCGCTCGGGCTCGACGCGGACGAACGGGTGAAGGAGTCGGTTGCCCTCGCGGGCAAGGCCGGCATGGCGCTGATGGAGGTCAGCCGGGCCGAGATGGACCGGATGACCGACCGCGCGCTGCACCAGGGGCTGGCGCTGCAGGTCCCGCCGTACACCTATCTGCACCCCGACGACCTGCTGCAGCGCGCGCTCGCCTCGCCCGGACCCCTGCTGGTGGCCCTCGACGGGGTGACCGATCCGCGCAACCTCGGTGCGATCGTGCGTTCTGCGTCGGCCTTCGGCGCGCAGGGTGTGCTCGTCCCGGAGCGGCGCGCGGCCGGCATGACCGCCGCTGCCTGGCGCGCCTCGGCCGGCGCCGCTGCCCGGCTGCCGGTCGCGCGGTGCACCAACCTCTCGCGGACGCTCGGGGCCTACCGGGAGGCAGGTCTGTTCACCGTCGGGCTGTCCGCCACCGGAGACGTGCGGCTCGACGATCTCGAGCTCGCGACCGAGCCGCTGGTGGTCGTGGTCGGGTCCGAGCGTGACGGGCTGGGCCGGCTGGTGACGCAGAGTTGTGACCTCACCGTGAGCATCCCGATGGGGGCACAGTCTGAGTCGCTCAACGCCGGCATTGCTGCTGCCGTCACTCTCGCCGAGATCGCGCGCCGGCGTCGGGTTTCCTGATCGAGCACGACATGCGTAGGATACGTCCGCCCTGAGAGCTATCGCCCGCACGTCGCTGGCGTTACCCCTTGGTGTCAGGCTCGTTGACTTTCCCGAACATGCAGCTCCCCGCCAACTCCCAACGGCGAAGGACCCAGAACGTGCGCCTGCTTCGCGAGCGGTCCGCCTCGGGCGACCGGCTGCCGTCGCGCGAGGAGCTGCTCCCGCCTGTTGCGGTCGTTGCGCTCGGTGACGAAATCGCGCAGGCAGAGTCGCTGGTGGCCCAGCTCGACAGCGAGGTCAGCACGTCCGTCCGGGGGGCCGGCTGGGGCGGCGCCCCTGTCGCCACAGACGACGAGCTGGTGCGCGACGCCCGGACGGGCAGCGACGCGGCGCTGGCCGAGCTGCTACAGCGCTACCGCTCCTACGCGCGGGTCAAGGCCCGGTCCTACTTCCTGGTCGGCGCCGACCGCGAGGACGTCGTGCAGGAGGGGATGATCGGCCTCTACAAGGCCATCCGCGACTTCGACCCCGGCCGCGAGTCCTCGTTCCGCGCCTTCGCCGAGCTCTGCATCACCCGGCAGATCATCACGGCCATCAAGACCGCGACCCGCCAGAAGCACGGCCCCCTGAACAACTACGTCTCGTTCTCGCGGCCGGTCGGCGGGGAGGTGGACGGTGAGCACCTGCTGGCCGACGTGCTGCCCACCGTCGCCCTCAGCGACCCGGCCGACCTGGTCATCTCGGCCGACCGCATCCGCGCCCTGCAGGCGCATTTCGACGAGGTCCTGTCCGATCTCGAGACCGAGGTCCTCCGCCTGTATGTGGAGGGGCGCAGCTACCAGGAGATCGCCGAGCGGCTGCACCGCCACGTCAAGTCCATCGACAACGCGCTCCAGCGCATCAAGCGCAAGCTCGAGGGCCACCTGCAAGCACGTGAAGTCGCCGACGCCGGCTGACGGCCCGGCTCGAGCCCTACGCTTCGGGGCGTCTGCCGGATTAGCTCAGTGGTAGAGCAACCGCCTTGTAAGCGGTAGGTCGTCGGTTCAACCCCGACATCCGGCTCCACAAGCGCCCGAGCTGCGGGAAACCTTTGCGCCCGCTTTGAGGCCCCCCGGGGGGGGGCAAGATCTTCGCGGAGTTCACAGGGTGCCTGCCCTGTGAACACCCCGAAGATCTTGCCGGTCATCCGTCCGGCGCGCGGCGGGAAACTGGACGAGGTCGGGCTGGACCTGAGTTGATGGCGTTCTGCTGCACGCGCGGCTCACTCGGCAGACGCGAGCAGCTCCTTGGTCTGGCGGCGTATCAGGACCGGCAGGAAGGTGCGCACCGGAGCGCCCTCGTAACGACCGACGATGTCGGCGAAGTGCCGGGCCACGACGTCGGCGGGAATGCGGTCCGAGAACTCCTGCTCGAGGTGAATCCGCACCGCGTCCAGCTGTCGCTGCTCGTCCTCGACGCCCACCAAGACTCCCTTCAGGGACACTGCCGACCGGCGCCCTCCATGCACCGAACACCTACCGGGTGAACAGAGGATGACAATCGGGCCGGCCAGCGGATCCAGCCGCCGTAGGGTGGGCACGGTGACCGGTCGGCTCGTCAGCCGCACCGTCGACCTCGCTCCGGCCCTGGTCCTCGCGCTGCTCGGCAGCGCCTTGCTGGCCCGTCGTCAAAGTCTTTGGTACGACGAGCTGTTCACCGCCGAGGTCGGGCCCGTCCCGTTCGGCGAGCTGGTCCGGGCGGTGCTGTCCGGCGAGGGCACGACGTCGTACCTCGTGGGAGTCCCGCCTTCCTACAACGCCCCCTACTACGCGGCCGTGCACCTGTGGCTCCTGCTGACCCGGCTGCCCGCCAACGACATCGGCCTGCGCCTGCTCTCGCTGCTCGCCACTGTCGGCGCGGTCGTGGTGCTGACCGCCGCTGTCTCCCGGCTGGCCGGGCGCCAGGTCGGGCTGACGGCCGGGCTGGTCGCGGCCACGAACCCCTTCGTCGTGGAGTACGCCGTGGAGGCTCGCGGCTACGGCCTGGCCATGCTCGCCACCAGCATCACCGTGCTCGGGCTGGCCCACTGGCTCGACGGCGGTCGGTTGTGGCGCTACGCGGCCGGCGCGACGCTGGCCGGGCTCGCCCACTGGTTCGCCCTGCCAGTCGTGGCCGGACTCGCGCTGGCCGCGCTGCTGCTGCGCCGGCGGCAGGCCCGGGGGCTGCTCGCCGTGAGCGCCGCCGCTGCCGTCCCGACCCTGCTGCTCGTCGGACTGACGCAGCTCAACGGGCTCGGCGACGGCGCGATCGGCCCGATTCCGAACGCTGGCGCCGCCGTGCCCGCCCTCGCCGTGAAGGCATGGAGCGCAGGAAGTCCGCTGCTGATCGTTGCCACGGTCCTCGCGGTGGCAGCCGGGATGTGGCAGGGCGTACGCGGCAGTGCGCCGGACCGGCGTACCGCAGTGATCGGTGCCTGCTGGGTCGGGGTCCCGCTGGTCGCGGTCACCCTCGCCCAGCTGGCCCGGCCGGTGTTCGTTCCGCGCTACCTGCTGGCGGCGCTGCTCGGGCTGAGCGTGCTGACCGCGCTGGGCATCGCCCGGCTGCCCGGGCGCTCGCGGGTCGTCGCTGCGGGCCTGCTGGTGATCTTCTCACTGGTGGCCGTCGCCGACGTCTACGGCCGGCGCGTTCGCGAGGATGCCCGCGGTGTCGTCGCCCTGATCGCCGCGCGGCAGCAGCCGGGGGAGCCAGTCGTGGCGGTCGACCGGCGGGCCGCGCTCGCGCTCGAGCACTACACCGAGCGGGAGCATCCGCGGCTGCTGCCGGACATCTTCGTGCCGCCCGACGACCCGCCGGCCGGCGCCGGGACGGTCTGGCTGGTGCGCGAGTCGGTGCGCGGCCGGCCGCTGCCCTCCGACGACGACGCCATCCTGATCGCGCAGGGCCTGCAGATCACCGACACGTGGGTGCTGCCGGGCACGATCATGGACCTGGTCGTCCAGCGCTGGGCGTAGGCGTCGCCAGGCGCGGGGCTCAGCGGTGGCGGGCCGCCCACCACAGGGTGCGGGTGGACTGCCGAGCTCTCGCGCCCACCGTCCACGCCGAGCGGCCGTGCGCCCGCTCCGACCGGGCCACGGGGACGCTCGCGACCCGCAGGCGGGCCGCCCCGATCGCGGCCACGAGGCTCGGTGCGTCCCCGGCCAGCACGACGCGTCGCGCGGGAGCATCCAGCGCGAGAAAGGCGCCGGCGTCGGCGGGCAGGCCGGTGAGCCGGGCCAGCAGGGCGCGGTGCAGCCGGCCGGTGTGCAACCGCAGCGGACTTTCGTACGCACCGCGCCGTCCTGCGAAGACGACCGCCACGTCACCGCCCGCCAGCCTGTCGAGCAGCAGCGGCACCGCTTCCGGAGGGTCCTGCAGATCGGCGTCCAGGCACACCCAGGCGCTCGCGTCGGGCTCGGCGGCCAGGCCGAGCTCCAGCGCCCCGTGCTGACCGACGTTGCGCTCCAGCACCGTGACGGTGACGCGCGGGTCGCGGGCGGCGATCCCGGCGGCGACGGTCGCGCTGGCGTCGGGGGAGGCGTCGAGAACGAACCGCAGCCGCCACGGCCGACCCCGCAGGGCTTCCGCCAGCCGCGCAGTCAGCGCCTCCAGGGTGGCCGCGTTGCCGTACACGGGCACGACGACCGCCACCGTCACGAGCCGGCCTCCCAGCACCGGCGCAGCCCGGTCACCACGTCGGTGCGGGGCTCCCAGCCGAGGGACTCGCGCGCCGCGGACGAGTCGCACACCCAGGAGCCGGTGTCCCAGGACCGGCCTTGGTGAACTCCGCCCGCCACGCGCACGGTGCGTCCGCTGACCTGTTCGAGCACGCCGACCAGCTCCTCGTTGGCGGTCTGCACGCCGGTGCCGATGTTGAGCACCGAGCCGGTCGCCAGCCGATCGGCGCCGGCCGCGAGCACGCACGCGTCCACGACGTCGGCGACGTAGACCCAGTCGCGCCGCCGACCGGGCCCCGTCAGCGGCAGAACGGTGCCGTCACGGGCGGCACGCACGGCCGTCGGGACGAGCCGGGCCGGATGGTCCCGCGGGCCGTAGACCTGGAAGGCGCGCAGCACCACCGACCGCACGCCGCGCTCAGCGGCAACTGCGCTCAGCAGCAGCGAGCCGGCCGCCTTCGTGGCGCCGAAGAACCCACGTGGGCGCAGCGGGGCGTCCTCGGTCATCGGCCCGTCGAGGGCGGCGTACTCGGTCGATGAACCGAGCCGGACGACCGCCCGGCAGCGGTCCGGCAGGGCCTCGACCAGGTGCAGGCCGGACAGCGTGTTGACCGCCGCAGTGGCGGCGCGCCCGGCCGCGTCCCCTCGCAGACGGGACGCGGCGAGGTGGAAGGCGACGTCGGGGTCGGCGGCACGTACGGCGGCCGCGAGCGCCACCGGGTCGGCGACATCGACCGCGAGCAGCTCGACCGCGAGCTGTTCGGCGGCCGGGGGCGAGCCTGGCCGTACCGTCCCGACGACGTCCCACCCGTCTGCCACGAGCCGGTCGCACAGGTGAGCGCCGACGAAGCCACCGGCCCCGAGCACCAGGGCCCGGCTCACACCGCGGCGGGGACCCGCGTCGGCGCCACCGCGGCGACGAGCGCGGCCCGGTCGGCGACGACCTGACTGGCCGTACGCCGGCGGGCCATGGCGCAACCGGCCGAGATGCGGGGTATCTCCACCGAGAGGTCCCGTCCAGCCGTGTCGTCGTGAAAGGACCGGCGCAGAAAAGTGAAAGAGGCTCCGAGCCGGATCAGCTCGGCGGCCAGCAGCCGGCTCGGCACGGGCCAGCCGGCGTCCGGCCGGGTGAGCCCGGCCACCCCGAAGGGCACCGTCACGGCGCCGCGGACTGCCTGGACCGTCCCGTCGACGAGCGGCTCGAACAGCGATGCGGCCCCGCGGTCGATGCGCAGGTCGTTCAGGCCGACGTAGACGCGGGACAGGGGACGCCGGACGATCTCGCCGACACGCTCCACCGCGTCCTGGGTCTCGACGAGGATGCCGACCCCGCAGCGCCCCGCAGCGGCGTCGAGCGCCAGGTCGACATCGCCCGGTGTCCGGACCATGGGCAGCAGCACCTCGTCGGCGCCGAGGTCCGCGGCCAGCCCGATCTCGTCCGGCGTCCAGGGCCCCGGGCCGTTCACCCGGCACAGCACCCGGCCGGCCGTCGCTGACCGGACCCGGGCCAGGTCCTCGGCGGTGTCCTCGTTGATCTGCGTGTCCGCCCCCGCCTGGCGGCGGGCCTTGCCCCGGCGCTCCCAGTCGACGATCACGCCGGCCGCGCCGGCGGTCACCACGGCGAAGGCGCGGCGGGGGTCAGCGGTGAAGACGAAGAGGTCCATGCGCGGCATGTTAGGGCAACCTTCCCTAAGCCGCAGGTGGGGCGCTCGGCGTGGCATTCTCGGGCAGTGACCGCCCGCATGTCCGCCCTCGACAGCGCGCTGCACCAGCTCGCCGAGGCCGTCCGCCAGCTCGGGCTCGACGACGGCATGCACCAGATGCTCGCCACCCCGCGCCGCTCGCTGCAGGTGGCCGTCCCGCTGCGTCGCGACGACGGGACGCTGCAGGTGCTGTCCGGCTATCGCGTGCAGCACAACCTGTCCAGGGGCCCGGCCAAGGGCGGGGTCCGCTTCCACCCGCACACCGACCTCGACGAGGTGCGCGCCCTGGCGATGTGGATGACCTGGAAGTGCGCCCTCATCGGCATTCCCTACGGCGGCGCAAAGGGCGGCGTGGCCGTCGACCCCCGCCTGCTGTCCCACAGCGAGCTCGAGCGGGTGACCCGCCGTTACGCCAGCGAGATCATGCCGATCATCGGCCCGGAGAAGGACATCCCGGCCCCGGACGTCGGCACCGACGAGCAGACGATGGCCTGGATGATGGACACCTACTCGGTCAACAGCGGCTACACGGTCACCGGCGTCGTGACCGGCAAGCCGGTGGCCATCGGCGGCTCGGAGGGGCGCGGCGGCGCCACCAGTCGGGGGGTGATGTACGCAACCTTCTCCGCGCTGCGCGAGGCCGGCATCGACCACCGCGGGGCGACCGTGGCGATCCAGGGCTTCGGCAAGGTGGGCGGGCTCGCAGCGCAGTTCCTGCACGACGCCGGTTGCCTCATCGTGGCCGTCTCGGACTGGAAGGGCGGGGTGTTCTGCGCCCGCGGGCTCAATCCCGGCGCGCTGCGCCGCCATCTCGCCGCCGGTGCGGACACCGTCGTGGGCTTCCCGGGCACCGACACGATCACCAATGCCGAGCTGCTCGAGCTCGACGTGGATGTGCTCGTCCCGGCCGCCCTCGAGGGCGTCATCCACGACGGCAACGCCGACCGGATCAAGGCCTACTTCATCGTCGAGGGCGCCAACGGCCCGACGACTCCGGATGCGGACGCCGTCCTCGCCGGCAACAACGTGCTCGTCGTGCCCGACGTGCTCGCCAACTCCGGTGGCGTCGCCGTGTCGTACTTCGAGTGGGTCCAGGACCTGCAGGCCTACTTCTGGAGCGAGGACGAGGTCAACGACCGGCTGAAGGTGCTCATGGAGACTGCGTACGACCAGGTCTCCACGCTGGCTCGCGAGCGGTCGGTATCGCTGCGCACGGCGGCCCAGATGATCGGCGTCGGCCGGGTCGCCGAGGCCCACCGGACCCGGGGCCTCTACCCGTAGTGACCTCCCGTGGAGCCTTCCCTTCGACGGCACCTGGCTGTGCTTTCATGGCGGCGCAGCGAATGACAACGGTGTCACTTGCCCGCCGGCCCGGCACAGGAGGATCGATGAGCGGCTCCCCGACGCCCGCACCCGTGTCACAGGTGGTGCCTTCGGACGGCCTGACCGAACGCGAGGTCGCCATCCTCGCCTTCGAACGGCAGTGGTGGAAGTACGCTGGCGCCAAGGAGACGGCGGTCCGTGACCTGTTCGACATGAGCGCGACCCGCTACTACCAGGTGCTCAACGCTCTTCTCGACAAGCCGGAGGCGCTCGTGGCCGACCCGATGCTCGTCAAGCGCCTGCGCCGGCTGCGCTCGACCCGGCAGCGCTCGCGATCGGCGCGCCGCCTCGGCCGCGACGCCTGAGATGACCCCGAGTGGCTCCGGCGCTGAGCCGCTCGCGGTCACGGACCCGCTCCAGGACGCCGAGCCGCCGCCGATCTCGCCGCCCCGGCTCTCGCCCGCCAGGGCACTGGCCGGCGCCGTGGTGTCGGTCGCCGGGGTGCTGCTCGGCGTCGGCAGTCTGCTGTGGGTGACCGATGACCCCTCGCGGGGTCCGGGGCCGACCGTGCGCGTCGAGCCGGTGCCGCTCGCCCAGGAGCCGCGTCCCCAGACGGAGCCGGTCCTGTCGCCGGCCGCCGTGCCCTTCGTGCCGTCCATCGTGGTGCCGGCCACCGTGGTGCCGGCCCCTGTCGCATCGCCTCCCCCACCCGCGGCGGCCCCGCCGTCGCTGGTCGTGCCGGTCACGGTGCTCAACAACTCCACCAAGAGCGGCCTGGCCGAGCGAGCGGCTGCCCGCTTCGATCGCGGTGGCTGGCCGGTCGCGCTGACCGGCAACTTCCGCGGCCAGATCCCGGTCACGACCGTCTACTACGACCCGGGGCTGGAGGCGTCCGCGCGCGCGTTCGCGGCCGACTTCCGGGGAATCGCCCGCGTCCGCCCACGCTTCGCGACGCTGCCCGCACGGGGCGTCGTCGTGGTGCTCACGCGTGAGTTCCCGGCCTGATGGCGAACATTCGCAGACCAGTCCTGTGTCTCGTGGCACTTCCGCTGGCCGCGTGCTCCGCCGGCGGCGCCGACTCGGTGACGGCTGCCCCGCGTACGGACCTGAGAATCGAGATCGTACGAGAGGTCGGAGCCGAGCCCGAGCGGCTCACGCTCACCTGTGAGCCGACCGGCGGCGACCACCCGGAGGCGGCGCAGGCCTGTGCCGACCTGGGGCAGGCGCAGGAGCCGTTCGCAGCCCTGCCGTCCGACCGGATGTGCACCGAGATCTTCGGCGGCCCGCAGACAGCCGTCGTGACCGGAACCCATCGCGGTGAGCCCGTGCGCACCGAGCTGTCCCGCTCCGACGGCTGCCGGATCGAGCAGTGGGAGAGCCTCGGGGCGGTCCTTGCGGGGCCACGATGACGCCCGCCGGCGAGGCCGGCCTGGCTGCCCTGCGCGCCGACCCGGGCCGGGCGCTCGTGGCGCTCGACTACGACGGGACCCTCGCCCCGATCGTCGACCGCCCGTCAGAGGCAGTGCCGGCCGCCGGGGCGATTCGCGCCCTGCAGGCCCTCGCGCCGCACGTCGGCACCCTGGCGCTGGTCACCGGCCGGCCGGCCGACATCGTCGTCGAGCTCGGCGATCTGGCCGAGGTCCCCGGGTTGGTGGTGCTCGGGCAGTACGGCCTGCAGCGCTGGACCCACGCCGGCTTGGACACCCCGATGCCGCTCGCCGGGATCACCGCCGCCCGACGGTCCCTGCCGGCGCTGCTGACCGATGAAGGCGCGCAGCTGGAGGACAAGTACCTCGCGCTGGTCGTGCACACCCGGACCTGCAAGGACCCCGCCGGTGCGCTCGCCCGGCTCGAGCCGGTGGTCCGCCAGCTCGGCGACCGGCTCGGTCTCGACGTCCATCCCGGTCGCTTCGTGCTGGAGGTCCGCCCGCCGGGTTACGACAAGCGGGGGGCGCTGCTGTCGCTGTCCGAGCCCGCCCCCTCCGCGGTGCTGTTCGCCGGCGACGACGTCGGGGACCTGTCGGCGTACGACGCGGTGGACGAGCTGCGGGCGGCCGGGGTGCCGGGGCTGACGGTGTGCAGCGACAGCGCCGAGGCGCCGCCTGAGCTGCGGGAGCGCGCCGACCTCGTCGTCGACGGCCCGGCGGGGATCGTCACGCTGCTCGAAGGTCTGCTCCCGCAGTCGTCAGCTCCCCCTCACGCCGTGATCTCCGCGGGCGATGAGGCGGATCGCCCACGACGATCCACCCGAAAGCCTCCGTGGATCAAGGAGAGCGGCTAGCGGCTAGCCCGCTACCGCGCCGCGCGGCGTTCGGCGTAGGCCGCGAGGGAGGCCACCTGAGCCGGGTCGAGCGAGGGGCGGACGACCGACAGAGCGGCCTCCAGGTGGGCGGCGGTGACGGTCGCGGCCTCCATCGACGCGCGCATGGCGGTGAGTGCCGCCTCGCGGATCAGGGCGGTGCAGTCGGCGGCCGAGAAGCCCTCGGTCCGAGCGCCGAACGTGCCGAGGTCGACGTCGTCGGCCAGCGGCACCGGCTTGGCTGCGGCTTTCAGGATGAGGGCGCGTGCCTCGGCGTCCGGGGGCGGCGCGAAGACCAGCCGCTCCAGCCGGCCCGGTCGCAGCAGCGCCGGGTCGATGAGATCGGGCCGGTTGGTCGCACCGATCACCACCACGTTGCGCAGGTCCTCCACGCCGTCCAGCTCGGTCAGCAGCGCGGCCACCACCCGGTCGGTCGTTCCCCCGTCGCTCGACTGCCCACGCACCGGGGCCAGCGCGTCCACCTCGTCGAGGAACACGATCGACGGGGCCGACTCGCGGGCCCGGCGGAACAGCTCGCGCACTGCCCGCTCGGACTCGCCCACCCACTTGCTGAGCAGCTCGGCGCCCTTGACCGACAGCACATTGGCCTGGCCGGACCCGGCGAGCGCCTTGACGAGGAAGGTCTTCCCGCAGCCGGGCGGGCCGTAGAGCAGCAGCCCGCGCGGCGGTGCGACGCCCAACCGGGCGAAGGTGTCGGGGTAGTTCAGCGGCCACAGCACCGCCTCGGTCAGCGCGGCCTTCACCTCGGCCATGTCGCCGACGTCGTCGAGCGTCAGGCTGCCGAGGTCGAGCGTGGCTCCCTCCATCGAGGTCGCCCGCACCACCTCCAGCGCAGCGTCGAAGTCGGCCTGCGCGAGGCTTGGCGCCTCTTGTTCGCGCTGTCGGGAGGCGGCTCGAAGCCCTGCTTCCCGCACCAGCGCGAGCAGGTCGGCGGAGACGAAACCGGGTGTACGGCCGGCAACCTCACTGAGATCGACGTCGTCGGCAAGGGTCACGGTGTGCGTGGTCACCTCCAGCAGGCGCAGCCGCTGGGCGCGGTCGGGCAGCGGGATGGCCAGCTCGTGGTCGAGCGTGCCTGGCAGGCGCAGCTCCAGGCTGACGCGCTCCGGGTGGGCGGTGGTGCAGACCACGGCCGCCCTGCCGCCCGCCACCACGTCGCGGATTGCGGTGAGCAGGACTGGGAGCAGCGGGCCGGCGCCGTCCCGAGGGGCCACCGCCTCGATGTCGACCAGCAGCACGACCGCGGGGAACTCGCGGGTGGCCCGGGCGAGCATGTCCCGGAGCTGCTGGGCGGCGGCATTCGTCTCGAGCGCCGCGAGAGTCGGCGCCCACAGCGTGCTCACCCGGGCGCCGGTCTCGGCCGCCACGGCCTGCACCAAACTCGTCTTGCCGGATCCGGCAGCACCGGTCAGCAGCACCCCGAGGCTGGGGGAGGCGCCGAGCTTGGCGAGCAGGTCCTGGTGGTGGAAGCCCAGCTCGAGCCACTCCCGCAGCGCCGCGCCCTGGGTCTCGAGGCCGGGCAGGTCGGCGAGCCTCTTGCCGGTGTCCGCGCTGGCGGCGACGACGGCCGGGGTGGGCTCGCCGGTCGTGGTGGTGCCGCCTCGCCACCCCGCGACGGTGCCCATCGTGACGAGCACCGGACCGGCCGGCTCGGTGTCGGCGACGTGCAGGATCTGGCTCGTCCAGCCGGCCCCGACCGAAGCCGTCAGGCTGGCCCGCAGCCGGGCGAGATCGACCTGCGGCGCGAGGTCGCTCGGTCGCAGCGACACCTGGTCGCCGACGGTCACGACCTTGCCGAGCAGGGCTCGGCGCAGGTCTTCCGGCCGCAGGGCCCGAGCCACCGCATCCGGGCCGCTGACGGTGAGGCGCCTCGCCTCCGTACGCGGTCCGGCAGCAACGTCCACGGGGTCACCGTCGCGCAGGCCGAGGTTGGACAGGACCAGCTCGTCGCACAGGACGCTGCCGGGCGGGCTGTCGTCCGGAGCGAGCAGCACATGGGCGGCGGTGGAGCGCGCGCCGCGGAGCACGACGATGTCACCCTCCCGCAGGCCGAGTCCGGTCAGTGCAGTCAGCGGCAGTCGCACGATGCCGTGCCGGTCGTAGCGGGCCGAGCCGCGCAGGACGGCGGAGAGGGTGAGCACGCTGCGGAGCGTACGGACCCACTGCCCGCGCGCCCGGTTCTCGGTGCCATCAGTGCCCGGCCCGCGCCTGCGCCTGGCACCGAGAACGGTTCGGTGGTGGTCCGACTGGTCGTGCAGGTCGCGGGTCAGGCGGGTGGCAGGGCGGCGAGCTGTGCCTGCAGCCAGGCCGCAGGAGGTAGCGCGCTCGCCGCCTTGGCCAGCCGCTCCGACCGCTCGGCCCGAACCGCCGTGGGTGTGGAAAGCGCCTCGTGCAACGCCGCCGCGGTTTGGGTCACGTCGTAGGGGTTGACCAGGTGGGCGTCCGCGCCGAGCTCGTCGGCGGCCCCGGCCTGCCGCGACAGCACCAGCGAGACGCCGCGCTCGGACAGCACCGGGCCTTCCTTGGCGACCAGGTTCATCCCGTCGCGCAGCGGATTGACCAGCAGCACGTCGGCCAGGGTGAAGGCTGCGAGCGAGCGAGGGTAGTCGTCACTGACCTCCAGATGCACTGGCAGCCAAACGCCTTCGGCGAACTGCTCGTTGACCTCACGGGCGACCCGCTGAACGGCGCCGGTGTAGGCGCGGTATTCCGGCAGGTCGTGACGTGAGGGGTAGGCGAACGCGAGGTGCACCACCCGGTGCCGCCACTGCGGCCTGGTCTCCAGCAGCTCGCGGTAGGCCTCCAGTCCGCGCACGATGTTCTTGCTCAGCTCGGTCCGGTCGATGCGCAGCAGCAGCTGCCGGTCCCCGACCAGCTCGCGCAGCAGCGGCAGCCGGCCCTGGACGTCCGGTCGCGCAACGCAGGCTCGCATCTGTTCAGCGTCAATGCCGAGGGGGTGCACCGACAAGCGGGTGGTCCGCCCCTCGAAGGTGACCCCCTCCCCCGGGACCCAGCGGGCGCCGAGGACCTCGACGCAGCAGCGGCCGAAGGCATCCGCCCACCGCGGGGAGTGGAAGCCGACCGCGTCCGCACCGAGCATCCCCAGCAGCACCTCGCGGGCGATGTCGTCCGGCAGCAGGCAGAAGTACTCCGGCGGCGCCCATGGGGTGTGGCTGAAGTGGCCGATCCGTAGGTCCGGCCGGCGCTCGCGCAGCTGCCGCGGGGTGAGCGCGAGGTGGTAGTCCTGCACGAGCACGGCTGCCCGCGGCGCCGCACTGCGGGCCAGGGCCTCGGCGAAGGCGTCGTCGTAGTCCCGGTAGGCCGCCCATTCGCGCCGGGTCCTGGCGTCGAAGACCGGAGCGGTGGGTGTGTCGTAGAGCAGGTGGGCGACGAACCACAAGGTGGCGTTGGCCACCCCGTTGTAGGCGCGGTCGAAGGTCACCGGGTCGATGTCGAGCATCTCCACGCCCGGCAACACCCGACCCGAAGCCGCAGCTGCCGCCACCCGATCGGCAGCGGAGAGCGCAGCGCACACCCACAGCGCCGTCCCCGGCGCGGTTGCTCCCGCCACCGCCGAAACCAGTCCACCGCCACCCCGCTGGGCGACCAGTCCGCCGCGGCCGTCCTCGACGTAGGAGACCGGCCCGCGATTGGAGGCCAGCAGGAGCGGGACGGTCACGGGCGCAGATTATCGACGGGAAGCCGATCGCGCCGGGCGCTTCGCGCAGCGGGCCGCGCTGCCCCGTACACTCGATGTCACAACTGCACAGCACCGCTCATCCCGAGGGGCACCAGGGACACGGCCCGATGACGCCCCGGCAACCAGCGTTCTTCCTGCGCCAGGTGCCACTTCCGTCCCGCGCGACGTCCGCGTGGGAAAGATGAGGAGACCCGATCTTGTGACCACGCTCGACCTTCCCGCCGCCTTCGCCGACTCCCCGGCCCGCGCGCTCGTCTGTCGCGAGTGTCGACATGAAGTGCCACTCTCGCCGGTGCACGTCTGCGACCAGTGCTTCGCACCGCTCGAGGTGGGCTACGACCTGGACCGGATGCGACAGGTCACCCGCGCGAGCATCGAGGCCGGGCCGCACAGCATCTGGCGTTACGCCGGGCTGCTGCCCGCCGGTCAGGACCTCGCCACCCGCGTCGACCTCGGCACCGGCATGACGCCGCTGCGCAAGGCGAACAACCTCGGCAAGGTGCTCGGTATGGACAACCTGTGGGTCAAGGACGACAGCGCCAACCCGACCCACTCGTTCAAGGACCGCGTCGTGTCGGTGGCGCTGTCGGCCGCGCGGGCGTTCGGCTACACGACGGTGTCCTGCGCCTCGACCGGCAACCTCGCCAACTCGGTGGCCGCCCACGCCACCCAGGCCGGCCTTCGCGCTGTCGTGTTCATCCCGAACGACCTGGAGCAGGGCAAGGTCGTGCAGACAGCGGTCTACGGCCAGACACTCGTCGCCGTTGAAGGCAACTACGACGACGTCAACCGGCTGTGCAGCGAGATTGCCGAGAACGAGGAGTGGGCGTTCGTCAACGTGAACGTCCGGCCCTACTACGCCGAGGGTTCCAAGACCTTGGGGTACGAAGTGGCCGAGCAGCTCGGTTGGCGCCTGCCGCAGCAGGTGGTCATCCCGATGGCATCCGGTTCGCTGCTCACCAAGGTGGACAAGGCCTTTCGGGAGCTGGTCACCCTCGACCTCGTCGAGGCCTCCCCCGTCAAGGTGTACGGCGCGCAGGCAACCGGCTGCTCGCCCATCGCGACCGCGTTCGAGAACGGCTGGGACACCGTCCAGCCCGTAAAGCCCAAGACGATCGCCCGGTCGCTCGCGATCGGCAACCCGGCCGACGGGCCGTACGCCCTTGACGCCGTCCGCCGCACCGGTGGCGCGATGGGCCACGTGTCCGACGCGCAGGTCGTCGCAGGCATCCGGTTGCTGGCCTCGACGGAAGGGTTGTTCGCCGAGACCGCCGGCGGCGTGACGGTCGCGACGCTGCGCCAGCTGCTCGAGCGCGGCCAGATCGACCCCACGGCCGAGACGGTCCTGTACAACACCGGCGACGGGCTCAAGACGCTGGACGCGGTGGCCGGCGAGGTCGGACCGACCGCGACGATCGCCCCGTCGTACAACGCTTTTGTACGCACCGGCCTGGCCTAGCGGCTGCCGTGGCCGAGCAGGAGATGGGGGAGAGAGTCGGTAACGGCGCCCTTAGCTGCTGGGCTCGTCGAGCCGGGATGCCGCCGCCGTAGGCGTGGCCAGAAGGCCTGTCACCGAGACTGTCGCCACGAGCGCCGCAAGACAGGCAAGGGCGGGGTGCGCCTCACGGTGTCACGGTGTGATTCCGGCGATGCTCACACCGTCGCAGGAAACCGTGTCAGCTGCCAAAGCCCGATTCACCTTCCACTGGCTACCCTCGAAGAGCATCTCGAACTGGCCCGGGACGATCTTGTACGGCTCAAGCGGCGTGCCACCGGGTCGGTCGAGCACGTAACCATCTTCGACCGAGCACACGAGCACATTCCGCTGCGTGTCAGACACACCCTGAACCCCAAGCACGGCAACCGGCGAGATGGGCGGGTAGTACTTCTCCCGCTCTCCTCCGTAGAGACTCTCGTGGAAGCCGGCCCGTCGAGCCGTACTCCTGGCTAGCAGCGCCGGCAGCTGTAAGTTCTTCGTATTGACTGCCTCGGCCACCGCGGCGAGGTAGGCCCGTAGCCCCAGCACGGCCGGGTCAGCCTCGATGGCCGACAGCGGTGACGGACTCGGGGACGGTGAGGGGCTCGGCGAGGGCACCGGGGTCGGCTGCGCTGATGGTGAATCGGCGTCACTGGCAGCCGGCGGGGTGGCGGTGGCGAGCGGCTCGTCGCCGCCGCACGCAACGACGGACAGGCCGACGGACAGGCACAGTGCTGCTACGCGGAGCCCTGAACTCACCCGACTGCCCCTCCCGACGTAAGGCGCTTGCTCCCTCCACGCGAGAGTAGAGGCTACGCCCTTCGGGCCGTGGTACACGGGTGATCGACCGACGCGAACGGCCCCTATCCGCCGCTGTGCTGGGTGCGGCGATGACTACACAGGACGCCGGCCGAGCGTCTCGCGAGCGGGTCTCCCGCCTACCGCTCTTACTCCCGCCGCTTTGGCTTGCGCCTCGGGCACCCCAGCGTGCCTGTTGTCGGGATGCCGTGAGGGTCTCACGAGCGAGTACCGGCCTATCGGCTCTTCAGGGGGTGCGACGCCGGCTACACCGACACCAGTTGCAACTGCCACCAGCCGACGTCGTGCCAATGGCCGAACTTGAAGCCGACCTTCTCGTAGACGCCCACAGGCAGGAAGTCCATCGCTTCGTGCAGCCGCACGCTGCCACGGTTGGGTAGCGCGATCCCGGCATGCGCCCTCCGGTAGCCGTGCTCCCGCAGGAGGGGGAGCAGTGTCGAGTAGGCAAGCGCCCGATACCACGCCCGGTCCCGCCGGGGTCGACGTAGAGAGAGCAGTCGACCGCCCAGCGGTAGGCGGCTCGCGCCCTGTGCCGCGATGCGTACGCGTACCCGACGATGTGGCCGGCGGGGTCCTCCGCGACCAAGCACGGTAGCCGAGGCGGCACCTTCATCCGGGTCGCCATCTGGAGCCCGTCGGGCGCCACGTCCTCGAACGACGCTACCGACTCCTCGACGTAGACGCGGTAGATCTCGGCGATCACCGGCGCGTCGCCGAGTAGGGCGTCACGAACGCGCACGGGACGAAGGTTACTGCGGCCACGGCAACAGGGACGTCTCGCGGGACGGCGTGGAACGACGACGACGCTGACCGCTCACATCTGAAAGGCTGCCGTCATGGTTCGGGTCATCCGCGAGCGGACTGAGGCGGACATCTACGACGTGGCGTTTCTCGGTGTATTGGCTGCGGCTCATCGGGACGGGGGGAAACCGCCGGACGCTCCTCCGCCTCGGACCCTTGCGGCCTGGCGCACCGTCTTTGCTCGGCCCGGCTCTTGGGGACTCGTCTGTCTGGCAGGTGACCTCCTAGCCGCTGAGGTGAGTGGGTTCGCCATCGACGAGGCCGAGCAACCTGCGGCCAAGTCGCGACGGCATTACATATCGTCCCTCAGTGTCCGTCCTGACGTTTGGGGTCAGGGCTTGGGCAGGACCATTCTGAACGCGGCGGTGGACTACTTGCGCAGGCATCAGGTCGCCGAGGTGGAGGCGTGGGTCGTGCGCGACAATGCCCGCGCAAAGTCGGTGTACGGGCTCTGTGGTTTCGTCGAGACCGGACGCAGCTCCGCCCACGGCGACACGCTTACAGACGAGATGCTCCGCAGGTTGAGCGCATAGCCGCCGGTTGCCACGAGCCGCAGGGAACCGTGGAGAACGGCCCTTAGCCGCGGACCCGCCGGCCCCGCCCACGGCACTGAGCGGGTTCGCCCCTTGATCGTGAGGTGCAACGCGCGGCAGCTCACGCACCACTCGTTTCCGGTCGGCGCCCTGGCCCGGCCTTGCGCTGCATGTGCCCAACGATGCCTAGTCAACCCCGCCTGTGCAGGCGGGAGCCCTTCCACGGGCGCCGAGGCCCTCGAGCTCGCCTTGCGCTACGCCGACGGGGCCGCACTGCTAACAGACCGCCTAACAGACCGCCGCCCTATGGCGACGAGTACCGTCCCGGCGCATGGCACGTCTGACCTGGCATCAACGGGAGCAGCTCCTGCTCGAGGCGATCCGCGACCTCGAAGACGAGCTCCTCGGCCAGTTGCAGAACATGCACCTAACCGAACACACCGGTCTGGGGGCGACCGACGTCGCACTCGGCCTGCAGGCGCTGCTCGACGGCGACTTCATCGCCGGCGGAGACATCAGCAGCGCTGAGGACCCGCCCGGAAGCGCGCAGCTCCTCGGCATCCGACTCCGGCCCGCCGGCCGCGTCCACGTCCGTCAGTGGCCCGGCGACGACGCCGCCGCAGCGCTGCTCGAAGTCCTCGACGACGCCATCGAACGCACAGACGACCCTGAGCAGCGCGGCGCACTCGAGCAGACACGCCGCGGCCTCAAGGGACTCGCGGGCAAGGTCCTGACCGAGGTCGCCGTCGGCTACGCCAAGCGCGTCTCCGGCCTCGACGCGTAGTCGCCGGAACCGCACAGGAACTTGCAGCACGATGTCACGCGACCAGTCGCGCGCACTACAGGCAGGACTAGTGACTCACGGCTGCAACGATCCAGAGCAGGAGCCTCGCCAGTTTCAGCGAGTGACAGCGCGATACTCATGCGGCGGCGAACATGCCTACCCGATCGTCCTGAGCGCGCAGCCGAACGACCCATTGACGATGAGAGCGTGGAGGGCGCAAATTTGGCAGAGGCTACTGCTGCTGATGCTTACGAGTTAGAAGTTCGGGGTCGCCGAACGAATGCACTGAGGACTCCGCTAGGAATCCTTCTAAGCATCGCGTCCTTCTCCGACATTGACCTCAACAGGTACTACGTGGTCATCACTCGCCGCGATACAGGTCAAGAGGTAGGCGTTCTCGATATGGGGCGTGGGCAGGCAGCCTCCTATGGGGCTGGCGAGCTCATGCGCGAGAAGGCTGCCTATATGTCGCCTGAGTCCTTCTTGAAGGAATACTCGTTCCGTCTATAACAGGCAGCATAGTTTTTTTGCGCGGGAGCGGATAGCTTGTATCGGCCCATAGGCTCGGCCCCGCCGGCCTCGTAGTCGCGGAAGGCCGGTGTCGAGGTACGGGAGGCTCCATGGGCATTACTCTTTCGGACGTAAAGCGTCTGAGGCTCGAGTATTCGCAGTTTCGACTCACGGGGCTCGAGCGACCCGGGGACGACCCCTCCGCGCCCACCTACGAACCTGACGCCCTATGGCTTCGACACAACCAACCAAGCGGATACGCACGAGTGACAGTAACAACTGGCACAGAGGCCGAGGGGCCAGGCGATGACTGGTATGGCCACCAGACACATTTTGTCAAAGCAAGTTCGTCGATCGGAATCCAGACCTGGGACGGAGGGCGAGTCGCTCAGTTCCACATTGCACCGGGGAACTACAAAATGATCTGCGCGTTTCGGCCGGCCACAATTACTGTCGAGCTAGAACTGACCTCTCTTGAGGAAGGCGTGGCCACGAGCGAACAGCGAATCCACTTCGTGCCCGTCGACTTCGATCACTAGGGCGCCGGGTGGTCCCACCAAGCCTCACCCGGTGCCGAAGGCGGGAACGGCTCTTATGACTCCCCCGGGCTGGAGGCCATCGCCACGCCGAAGCGTCCTCGTCCCGCGGCTGCTACGTGGAAGCCGCACTTCATGTACAGGCGCAGGGCGACTGTGTTGCGCAGGTGCACGTTCAGCACCAGCACGGGGTGGCCGTGCATCCTCGCGTGTTCCAGCAGCGCCAGTAGAAGTGCCGTGCCCGCACCACCCCCACGTGCGTCCCGTTCAACGGCCATCGCGAGCTCGGGCGCTGTCGGTAGGCTCGGGACCACTGGGATCGTGCCTGCTCGCCACCATGCCGCTCCGACATTCCGGCCTGAGGACGTTGTTGCGACGAGCGCGCACCCGGCATTTGCCGGAAGCAGTACGGTCACCGCCTCGGCGTCCGGTGGCGGTAGGGGACGATCGTCCAACGTGGCAGCGTGACGAGCCATGTCGCGGATGAAGTCAGCATCCTCGGCTGCGGCAACCCGCACGTTGACCTCAGTCGTCTGCATCGTGCGAGTCTGGCTGCCTCGAGGCGGCGTGGGAAGGCGTTAAAGCGTGTGCACTCATGACCTCGACGGATGAACACGGCACTTACTCGCCGTTGGGCCGCTGCGGGCGAAGTCCAGGCTGGTGGTAGCGCCCTGGCACGCGTTCATCTCGCAGCCCCTGCACCTGACGGGTTGCACCGTCGCTGCCGCGAACAAGCAGCGTGTCGCCGTCAACCCAGA
>JBBSKF010000006.1:0-54023 GCA_038256525.1 Mycobacteriales bacterium
CCCGGTTCGGTGCTGGTGCTCGGCGACGAGGAGTTCCTCTACGCCGGTCAGCTGCTCGCGCAGGCGCTCGGGCCACAGGTCTGCACCAGCTCGACGACCCGGTCCCCCGCGCTGGTCGTCGACGAGCCGGGTTACCCGCTGCGTACGGTCATCTCGTTCGGCGCCACCGACGACGCCGGCCGCGCGGCCTTCGCCTACAACGTCCTGCCCAGCGCCGCCGCCGACCGAGGTCCGGCCCCGGGGTTCGACCACATCGTCCAGCTGCTCGACCGCCCGGTGCCGCCGCACGCCGAGACCGGGCTGCTGCGGCAGCTCGCCGGCGCGGCGGGGACGAGCGTGCAGGTCGTCGTGGTGCGGTCGGGCACCGACGCTGCCGTGCGGCGTACGGCATGACGCTCCAGCGTCCGCTCGTGGTCAGCAGCTACGCGCCCGAGGAGGTGAGCTTCCTGCTCACCGACCTGTCTGACGTGGCGCTCGAGCTGGATGTCGCCGAGCGCGAGCGGGCGGTGCAGGCGGGCCGGAACTACGCCGAGATGCTGCCGGTCGAGTTTGCCCCCGGGCCGCGCTATCTCGAGCTGTTCGAGGCCGGGCTGCGCGACAGCGCAGCGATGCTGGCCGAGCACGTCGGGGTCGTCACCGAGATGGTGCTGGCCGCCCGCGGCCCCGATGCGGTGCTCGTGTCGCTGGCCCGGGCCGGAACACCGGTCGGCATCCTCATGCGCCGGTGGGCGCAGCACGCCCACGGGCTCGAGCTGCCGCACTACAGCCTGTCGATCGTACGAGGCGTGGGCATCGACACGGCCGCCCTCGACCACGTCGCCGGGCGCCACGACCCGGCGGCGGTGGTGTTCGTCGACGGCTGGACCGGCAAGGGCGCCATCGTGCAGGAGCTTGCGCAGGCGCTGGCCGAGCACCCCGGCGCGGCGTTCCCGACCGAGCTGGCTGTGATCGCCGACCCGGGCGCCTGCGCGTCCTACTTCGGCACGCGGGAGGACGTGCTGATCCCGTCGGCGTGCCTGAATTCGACTGTCTGCGGGCTGGTGTCGCGCACCGTGTACAGCCCGGAGCTGATCCCGGCCGGGACCTTCCACGGCGCGAAGGTCTACCACGAGCTCGCCGGCCAGGATCGCAGTGCCGACTTCCTGGACGCCGTCAGCGCGCACTTCCCGGCGGTGTCGGCGGCCGTCGCCGCCCGCTGGCCGGACGCCTACGCGGCGGACCGGACCGTGACGTTCCGGGGGCTCGAGGAGGTGTCCCGTATCCAGGCGGAGTTCGGCCTCCCGACCTGGCACCTGGTGAAGCCGGGTGTGGGTGAGACGACCCGGGTCCTGCTGCGCCGGATCCCGTGGCAGGTCCTGGTCCACCCGGAGCGGCGAGCCGGCCTGGAGCACGTGCTGGATCTCGCCGCGCAGCGGGGCGTCCCCGTCGTCGACTACGAGGCGATGTCCTACAGCTGCGTCGGGCTGATCCGGCCGCTGGAGGTGGCCGACGCATGACCTACCTGATCGCGAGCGACCTGGACCAGACCCTCATCTACTCCCCGGGCGCAGCGGCCCGGGGGCCGGAGCGGGAGTCGCGGGTCGTCGAGATCCTCGACGGGAAGGTGATCAGCCTGCTGTCCCGCGATACCGAGCGTGGGCTGCTGAAGATGGCGGAGCGCGCCGTCTTCGTCCCGACGACCACACGCACCCGCGCGCAGTACGAGCGGATCGACCTGCCGACCCGGTCGCGCTTCGCGATCGTCGCGAGCGGCGCCGGCATCCTCATCGACGGGGAGCCCGACCTCGGGTGGGCGGCATCCGTCGTCGCCCGGCTCGCCGGTTCGTCGTCGCCGGTCGCAGCCCTGCGCGAGGTGTTCGACGGCTACCGCGACCGGGAGTGGCTGCTGCGGGTGCGCGACGCCGACGACGTCTTCCTCGTTGCGGCGGTCGACGCCGACCTGCTGCACACCGACGAGCTGGCCGGCGTGACCATCGCCTGCGACAGCCACGGCTGGCGGGCGCACCACCAAGGACGAAAGCTCTACGTCCTGCCCAACGGGCTCGACAAGGCCGCCGCCGTGGCCCATGTGGTGGAGCGTATCGAGGGCGAGACTGGCTGTGCTGCAAGCGTTCTCGCTGCGGGGGACACCCTGCTGGACTGGCCGATGCTGTGTGCGGCCGAGCGGGCCTGGATGCCCCTGGGCAGCGAGCTCGACCGCCTCGGCAGTGCGGCGCCGCACGTCACGACCACCCGTGAGGCCGGTCTCGCGGCCGGCGACGAGATCGTCGAAGCCTGGCTCGAACACATCGCGAGCCCCCCTCTGGCTGATCCACGCGGACGTTGAGGTGTTCTGCCGGCTCCGTTCCACTTCAAAGTCCGCGTGGATCACCCGGGGGCCGGGCCGGGGGGCCGGGGGGCCGGGGGGACGTGGGGGGGCGGTCAGGCGACGGTAACGCTCGGTGACAGGGCGGTCAGCACGTCGACGACCCCATGACCGGCGCGAGACACCCCGAAGACCTCGGCCCGGCGCAGCGTTGCCCGGGACCACTCCCGGTGCGGCCCGGCCTCGTTCATCTTGTTGCGGTACGACGAGCTGCTGGCGCCGCCCCCGACCGCGTTGCGGATGGCCAGCGCGTCGTCGTACTCCTCGTGCGAGACGACCAGCAGCGCGTGTACGGGCGCGACGTGAGCCGGGTGGATGACGGTCTTGCCGAGCAGCCCGTTGGCCTTGTCCAGCACCACCTCGCGCAGCAGTTCGTCGTAGTCGGCGTGGATGAGCCGCTGCCGTAGCGCCTCGTCCTCGGCGAACGGAGTGCTGCGGAGCCGGGGCTTGAACAGGCGCTCCGTCGCGGCGAAGTGCTCCCAGACCGCTCCGGTCAGCACGAAGCCGCTGCCGTCGGCGCGCCCCAGGACGTTCACGATGTCGGTGATCACGTCCCGGATGACCCCGACGTCGTACAGGCTGACGTCGCGCTGCCGACGCAGGGCGTAGAGGCCGGACAGGTCCGCGGCGCCCAGCCGCAGCGCCAGCACCCGGTCCCGGTTCTCGTTCAGCAGGTCGCTGATGCCGGTCAGGCAGGCCGTCCGTGTCTCCCGGTACATGATGTCCGGCGACTCCAGGACCGGCATGGCGAGCAGCGGTCGACCGGAGACCTGCTCGGCCTTGGCGAGGTGGTCGAAGAACACCCGGCCCCGTTCGGCGGTGAACTTCGGCAGCACGAAGCCGGTCAGGCGCTCGGCCGCCGAACCGAGCTGTTCGGCGAGCTCGCTGATCTGCTCGGCGGTGCGGACCCGGATGAACAGCAGAGGGGCATCCGCCCGCGTGCTGCGGTCGGCGAGCCGGCGCACGTGTTGTACGACGTTCGCCTCGGCTGCGGCGAGGTCCCCGTCGGCGATGGAGTCCTCGAGGCACAGCACCACGGACATGACCCCGGCGGCACTGCGTCGCTCGACGTCCCGGCACAGCTCGGGCCGCATCCCGGGCATGTAGAGGGTGGCGCCGAGGGCGACCGCGAGCGTGTGCCGTTCGCTGTCAGCAGTGAAGCTCGCGGGGCGTCGATCGAACAGTGCGCGGATGACCGACTCCGGCAGGAAGTCGAAGTGGCGCATCCCGGGGTCAGCTGTCCATGGGGGCTACTTGCGCCCGGGGGTCCAGTCCATGCCCCAGCCGTAGGCCCGGTCGAGGGCGTCCTGTGCGCCATCGATGTAGCGCACCTCCCGCCGCACCGTGAGCTCGCCGCCGCTGTTGTCGATGAGGGCGATGGCGCACATGCGCGACTTGCCGGCGGTCTCGTCGAGGCGCACCTCGATCGGTGCACCCGAGGCGGGGGTCAGCGTCACGACGCCGGCCGCCTGATCGAAGGCCGAGGCGCCCTCGTAGATGCAGGCGAACACCAGGATCCGGCGCAGGTCCTTGGCGTGGGCGAGGTTGACGAACAGGTTCTCGCCGCCGGTGTTCGTTCCGGACCGGTCGTCACCGTCGAGGAAGATGTACGGCGGGTTGTCCAGCGAGCCGAACTGGTTGCCCAGCGCCTGGATGACGCCCTTGCGGCCGTCGGCGAGCTCGAACAGGCAGCCCAGGTCGAGGTCGATGGCGGAGCTCTGCGCGGCTGCGGCGATGCGCTTGAGGAAGCCCTTGGGCTGTTCGGCCCCGGCCGGGCGGACATTCCAGTTCAGGTTGACGTGCAGCTTGCCGCCGGCTCCCCCGGACTTGGTGAGCGACACGCTGGGGCTGGACTTGGTCAGCGTCACCTTCGACAGTGACACCGGCGATCCGGGCTGGGACGGCGGCGGGGACGGCTGGTCGCCGCCACCAGAGCTGCGCTTGGAGTAGTCGATGGCCATGCTGTGCGTCCTCCGATGTCGTCGATGTCGTGCGGGGGGCAGCGGCGGGGGTGCCCGGTCCCGACCGGGACCGGGCACCCCCGAGCGCTCAGACGTTGACGCCGAAGTCCTTGGCGATGCCGGCCAGGCCCGAGGCGTAGCCCTGTCCCACGGCGCGAAACTTCCACTCGGCGCCGTTGCGGTAGAGCTCGCCGAAGACCATCGCGGTCTCGGTGGAGGCATCCTCGGTGAGGTCGTAACGGGCGACCTCGGTGCCCCCGGACTGGTTGACGATGCGGATGAAGGCGTTGCGCACCTGTCCAAAGCTCTGCGAGCGCTTCTCCGCCTCGTAGATCGAGACCGGGAAGACCACCTTGTCGACCTCGGCCGGCACGGTCGCGAGGTTGACCTTGATGGACTCGTCGTCGCCCTCCCCCTCACCGGTCAGGTTGTCACCGGTGTGCTCGACCGAGCCGTCGGGCGAGTTCTTGTTGTTGAAGAAGATGAAGTGGCTGTCCGACAGGACCTTTCCGTCGCTCTTGACCATGATCGCACTCGCGTCGAGGTCGAAGTCGGTTCCGCTGGTCGTGCGAGCGTCCCAGCCGAGGCCGACCAACACGGCCGTCATACCAGGGGCCTCTTTGCTGAGGGAGACGTTTCCGCCCTTGGACAGGCTGACAGTCACGGGTGGTTCCTCTCGTCGTCGTCTGACCGAACCGGACGGTCCGGCATACCGCGCTGACAGTAGCCCCGCCGGGCTAACGGGGGAATCCCTGGCTTCGTCAGGCCCCGCGACCGCCGAACAGCCCGCCGAGAGCACCGAGCCCGGTGGCCCCGTTGTCCCCGTCACCGGTGCGGGCGAACTTCGCGAGCGCCCCGCCGAGCGCCTCCATGGTCATCGACTGCAGGATCACCCGTCCGTCGCCCCTCAGCGTCGCGAGGGACAGCCCCTCGCCACCGAACAGGGCCTGCATGGCGCCCTGCCGGTTGAGCCGGCCGACCCGCTCGATGCCGTACTGCACGGTCGACTCGAAGGCGACGATGCACCCCGTGTCGACCTTCAGCACGCCGCCGTAGTCGCTCGGGTTGATGTCGATGAAGTTGCCCGCGCCGGCGATCAGCAGCGTGCCCTCGCCGGTGAACTTCTGCAGGACGAAGCCCTCTCCGCCGCTGAAGCCCTGGCGGACGCCGGCGAAGACCACCTCCATCCGGACACCCGCCTCGGCGGCGACGAAGGCGTCCCGCTCGGCCATCCAGGTCGTACGGCCGTCGAGCTCGAGCGTCCGCATCTCGCCGGGAAGCACCCCGGCGAAGGCGACGAGCCCGTCGCCACCACGCGTCGAGAAGTGCTGGAAGGCGAAGCTCTCGCCGGCCAGCATCCGCTTGCCGACGTCCATGGCTCCCTGCAGCAAGGCGCCGAAGCCGCCCTTCGCAGGCTCCTGGCCCGTCGAGGGAGCCGACAGCTTGGTCTCCATCTGCACGTCACCGGAGCTGAACAGGAACTTGCCCGCCTCGCAGTAGACGACCTGCCCAGGCGCCAGCGTGGTGACCGCCATCTGCATGGCGTTGCCGACCAGGTTCATGTCCAGGGTCATGCCGTCCTCCTCCGGTCGGTCTGCGACACTCATCCTTGCGCTCGGACGCGCGGGGGACTAGTCCGGAAATAGCACCAACGGGCTATTCCGGCATAACGGAACATCGCGCATCATCAACTCATGCGGGCAACTGCCCGCCTCGAGAAGAGGATCAGCCATGAGCACCCGAACCACTGACGCCGAAGCCCTGCTCACGCCGGCGGAGGTCGCCACCATGTTCCGCGTCGACCCCAAGACCGTGACCCGCTGGGCGAAGTCCGGCAAGCTCACGTCGATCCGCACGCTCGGTGGCCACCGCCGCTACCGCGAGGCGGAGGTCCGTTCGCTGCTTGCCGGCATCCCGGCTCCGCGCCCGCAGCAGCCCTGATCCGCTCCGCACCCCCGCACCCCCGCAACCCGCTCGTGTCGCCGATCATGGAGTTGTAGCTCGCCGCTCACGCTCAGCCCCTGGCACGAACTCCATGATCGGCGGGGCTCGCGGCTTGCTGGGATGATCGACGCTAGGGTCTGGCCATGCGGCTCGCCGAGCGTCTTGCCGGTGCCCACGTCCTGCTGACGGGCGCCACCGGTTTCGTCGGGGAGGCCCTGCTGGAGCGGGTGCTGACGGACCTGCCGCAGACCCGCCTCACCGTGATCGTGCGCGGGCGCCCCGCAGAGCCCGCTCTCGAGCGGGTGCGGGCGCTGCTGACCAAGCCCGCCTTCGCGGCACTGCGCGCCCGCGACGGCGCAGCGGCGGTCGATGCGCTGGTCGGCAGCCGGCTCCACGTCGTCGAGGGCGAGCTGGGTGGGCGGGTGGGCGAGCTGCCTCCCGACATCGATGTGGTCGTGCACTGCGCCGGCGAGGTGAGCTTCGACCCGCCGGTGGACGAGGGCTTCCGCACCAACCTCACCGGCACGCTGGCGCTGCTCGATGCGGTCCGTGCGACCGGTTCCCGACCGCATGTCGTCCACGTGTCCACCGCCTACGTCGCCGGTCTGCGCTCGGGGTGGGTCCCGGAGGGGCGCCACCCGCACACGGTGGACTGGCGGGCCGAGACCCGGGCGGCGCAAGCCCTCGGCGAGGGGGCGGACGCGGCCAGTCGGGTCCCGGCCGTGCTGACCGGGCTGCTGGCCGAGGCACGACGGCACCGCGGCGCCGCCGGCCGGCAGGAGGTCGCCGTCGAAGCCGAGCGGCTGCGCCTCCGGTGGGTCGACAAGCACCTGGTCGAGGCCGGTCGATCGCGGGCGCAGAGCCTTGGCTGGGCCGACTGCTATGCCCTCACCAAGGCATTGACCGAGCGGGCCGTCGAGGACTGCTGCGCCGAGTGGGGGGTGCCGCTGTCCATCGTGCGGCCCACCATCATCGAGAGCGCCCTGCAGCGGCCTGCGCCCGGCTGGATCGAAGGATTCAAGATGGTCGAGCCGGTGCTGCTCGCCTACGGCCAGGGTCTGCTGCCGGACATCAAGGGTGCCCCGGACACCCCCGTCGACATCGTGCCGGTCGATCTCGTCGTGGGCGCCCTGCTGGCCGCCGCTGCGTCCCCGCCGCCGATCGGCGAGCCCGCCTGGTTCCACGTGGGCTCGAGTGCCCGCAACCCGCTGCTGTTCCGGAAGCTGCACGACTACGTACGCGCGTACTTCACCACCCACCCGATGCCCCGCCGGGGGCGCGGGAGCCACGCGGTCGCAGCCTGGGACTTCGCCGGCGAACCGCGGCTGGAGCGGCGTCTGCGCCTGGCCGAACGCGGCCATCGGGTGGCCGACCGCGCCCTGGAGGTGCTGCCCCCGTCCTCGGCGGTGCGCGGCGCCGCGGATCGGCTCGACCGGGTGGAGCGCCGGCTCCGCAGCCTGCGCCGGCTCTCGGACCTCTACGGCGCCTACACCCAGGCCGACCTGGTCTTCGGCGACAGCGGCACCCTCGCCCTCCACCGGGCGCTCGATCTCGAGGACCAGGTCGTGTTCGGCTGCGACGCGTCGGTGATCGACTGGGAGCGCTACCTGATCGACCTGCACTGCCCGGCCGTCACGGCCCTGCTGCGCTGGTCTGCGTCGCTGCCGCCGTCAGCCCGCCCGGCCCGCGGCGAGCCGGTTGCCGATCCGTCCCGCCAGGTGGTCGCCGCCTTCGACATGGACGGGACGCTGCTTCCCTCGACCGTGGTCGAGGCGCTGCTCTGGGTGCGTCTCGCGGACACCCCGCGTGGGCGGTGGCCGCGCGAACTGGTCCGCCTGGCGGCCGACCTGCCGAGGCTGCTGGCCGCCGAGCGGCACTCACGCGCCAGCGTCGTCCGCGCCGTCACGGAGCGCTACGCCGGCGCCGACGTCGAGGCGCTGACGGCGCTTGTCGACCAGCGGGTCGCCTCTGAGGTGCTGACCCGGCTGTCGCCGGCGGCTGTCCGGGCGGTCCGGGAGCACCGGGCCGCCGGGCACCGCACCGTGCTCATCACCGGCGCCCTCGACCTGTTCACCCGCCCGCTCGCCCCGCTGTTCGACGAGGTCGTCGCCGCCCGGCTCGACGTGGGAGCTGATGGTCGGGCCACCGGTCGCCTGGCCGAGCCGCCGGTGGTCGGGGAGGCGCGAGCAGCCTGGCTCGGCCGCCGGGCCGCCGAGGACGGCTGGGACCTGCCCGCGTCATCGGCCTACGCCGACGGCCTGTCGGATCTGCCGATGCTGCGGGCGGTCGGGAAGCCGGTCGCCGTCAATCCCGAGGTCGCCCTGGCGCGGCTCGCCCGCCGGGAGCGGTGGCCGGTCGTCCAGTGGACATCGACCCCCGGTCGTTCGCGGTTCGCCCTCGCCGGAGCGGGCCGTTGAGGGCGCTCGAGGTCTACCGGTCGCTGCCCCGCTTCCTCGCCGCCCGGGCCGTCTCGAGCCGGCTCCCGGCGGCCGCAGCAGCAGGCGTCGCGCCCCTTCGGCTGGCCACCCGCGAGGCGCCGCCGCTGCCCGGCCCAGGGTGGGTCCGGGTGCTCCCCCGGCTGTCGGGCATCTGCGGCAGCGACCTCGCCACCGTGACCGGGGCGGCGTCGTTCTACCTGTCCCCGCTGGTCTCCCTGCCGTTCACTCCCGGCCACGAGGTGGTGGGCGAGCTGCTCGACGACGCCCCCGGCCTGCCGGTGGGCAGCCGCGTCGTGCTCGACCCCGTGCTGTCGTGCCGGGCGCGCAACCTCGAGGGCTGCCCGGCCTGCTCGTCCGGCGCGGCGAACCGCTGCGCCCGCGTCACGCTCGGCCACCTGTCGCCCGGCCTGCAGACCGGGTTCTGCGCCGACACCGGAGGTGGCTGGTCCGATCAGCTCGTGGCCCACTGCTCGCAGCTGCATGCCGTCCCGGACGAGGTCCCCGACGAGCGGGCGGTGCTCGCCGAGCCGCTGGCCTGCGCAGTGCACGCCGCCCGCCGCGCCTTCGCCGAGCCCGGCAGCTCGGTGCTGGTGGTGGGGGCGGGCATGGTCGGGCTGCTCGTGCTCCATGCCCTTCGGGCGCTCACACCGGCCGGCCGGATCACCGTCGTCGCCAAGCATGCGCGGCAGGCCCAGCTGGCCCGCGACCTCGGGGCCGACGAGGTGGTCCTGCCGAAGGCGGCCCTGACGGCCGTCCGCCGGTCCACCGCCGCCGTCCGGCTCTCGCCCGAGCGCGGCAGCGACCTGCTGCTCGGCGGGGTCGACATCGCCGTCGAGTGCGCTGGTTCGGCGTCCGGTCTGGAGCAGGCGCTGCGGGCCACCCGGGCCGGCGGTCGCGTCGTGCTCGCCGGGATGCCTGCCCCGGCGGACCTGTCGCCGGTGTGGTTCCGAGAGCTGGAGCTGGTGGGCTCCTACGCGAGCGCCGGTGACGACCTCGCCGTCGCGCTAAGCCTGTTGACTGACCCGCGGCTCGCTGCCCTTCGTACATCCTGGCATCCGTTGACTCGCTTTCGCGAGGCGCTGGACGAGGCCGGCGACGCCGGACGCCTCGGACTGGCCAAGGTCGGCTTCGACCTGAGGAGGGAGAGCGCATGAGACCGGGATTCGTCCTGGAGGTCGACGAGCGCACGCCACCGCTGCTCGTGCACCGGGGGGACAGCTTCGGGCTGGAGCGGTTCCCGCTCGGCTCCCGCGTCGTCTACCCGCCGGAGTCGCTGCCGGGTCTGCCCGACGTCCGCTCTGCCATCGCGCAGGCTCTGGAGCATCCGCTGGACAGTGAGCCGCTGCGGGTGCTGCTTCGAGCCGGGATGCGGCTGACCATCGCCTTCGACGACATCTCGCTGCCCTTGCCGCCGATGCGCACCCCCGACATCCGCCAGCAGGTGATCGAGCAGGTGCTCGAGCTCGCTGCGGCTGCCGACGTCGACGACGTCGAGCTGGTCGTCGCGAACGCCCTGCACCGCCGGATGACCGGACCGGAGATCCGTCGCATCGTGGGCGACCGCGTCTACCGCAGCTTCTGGCCGCATGCGCTCACCAACCACGACGCCGAGGACCGCGCGAACCTGATCCACCTCGGGCTCACCGACGAGGGCGAGGACGTCGAGATCAACAGGCGGGCAGGCACGAGCGACCTGCTCGTCTACGTCAACGTCAACCTGGTGTCGATGGACGGCGGCTGGAAGAGCACCGCGATCGGGCTCGCGTCGTACGCCTCGCTGCGACACCACCACAACACCCGCACGATGCGCCATTCCCGGTCGTTCATGGACCACAAGGCAAGTGCGCTTCACTCCAGCGCCTGGCGCATGGGCCGGCTGCTGCAGGAGCACGTGCCGGTCTTCCAGATCGAGACGACGCTGAACAACCAGGCCTTCCCCACGTCGTACGCCTTCCTCACCAAGCGTGAGTGGGAGTGGTCACCGCGCGACCAGGCGATGTTCTGGGCGGTGAAGAACGGGCTCGACCGGGCGCCCGGACGGCTGCGGCGCAAGGCGTTGTCCGACCTCGTCGCGGACTACGCGGTGACGTCCGTGCAGGCCGGTGCGGTCGAGCCGGTGCACGAGCTCACGGTGGCGAACGTCCATCGTCAGCAGCTCGTCGAGGTGAGCGGCCAGAGCGACGTGCTCGTGTTCGGGCTCCCCTACCTGTGCCCCTACAACGTCAACAGCTCGGTGATGAACCCGGTGCTCGCGATGTGCCTCGGGCTGGGCTACTTCTTCAACATGTACAGAGGCTCGCCGCTGGTCCGTAAGGGCGGCGCGCTGATCCTCTATCACCCGGTGCCGAACGCGTTCGACCAGCTGCACCACCCATCCTACGTCGACTTCTTCGAGGAGGTTCTCGCCGAGTCCACCGACCCGGCGATCATCGAGGAGCGGTTCGAGAAGCAGTATGCGACCGACCCCTGGTACACCCACCTCTACCGGACCTCGCACGCCTATCACGGCGTTCACCCCTTCTACATGTGGTACTGGGGGGCGCACGCGCTGGAGCATCTCGGTGACGTGGTCTGGGTCGGCGGCGACCGCAGAGCAGTGAAGCGGATGGGTTTTCGAAGCGCCTCGACGCTGGCCGATGCGCTGTCGATGGTCGCTGGAAGCGTCGGCAGCTCGCCCAGCATCACCTACCAGCACAATCCGCCGCACTCGATCGCGGACGTCCGGTGAGCTCGCTCACCCGGCTGGCTCGGGACTTTCGCTGGGGTCACGTGCCTTCCGTGCCCGCGACCGCCCCCCGCCGCGAGGTCGCGCCGGTGCGCGAGGTGTCGACCGCGTGGGCGCGCACTCCCCTCGCAAGGGGGGTGCGCGCGGTCGCGCAGGCCGGGGTGCTGGCGCCACTCGTCCGGGCAGAGGTGCGGCTGCAGGTCACCGGCGCCGCCCGGCTGACCGCGCTGGGAGACGAGGCCGCGGTGCTGGTGCTCAATCACACCTCCCACCTGGACACCGCGGCGCTGCTCACCGCGCTGCCGTCGCCGGTGCGCGCACGCACCGTCGTGGCCGCCGCCGCCGACTACTTCTTCACCTCGTGGTGGAAGGCCGCCGGCACGGCGCTGGTGTTCGGCACCGTGCCGATCGAGCGCCGCGGCGGCGCGCCGACGGACACTCCGGTCCGGTTGCTCGCGCAGGGGTGGAACGTCGTCGTCTATCCCGAGGGCAGTCGATCGCATGACGGGTGGTCCACCCGGTTCCGGCCGGGCGCCGCGGCGCTGGCCCTCGCGTGCGGGGCGCCGATCGTGCCGGTGGCCGTACGCGGTTCGTACACCGCGATGCCGAGGGGGCGCTCCTGGCCCACGCCCGGTCGGCCGCGTGTGAGCGTGGTGTTCGGCGATCCCTTGCGAGCCGCCCCGGGTGAGGACGCGCTGTCCTTCACCGGCCGCGCCCGGGCCGAGGTCGCCCGGCTGCTCGACGAGGACGAGACCGACTGGTGGTCCTCGCTCCGCCGGTCCAGCGGGGGCCAGCAGCCGGCGCTGCAGGGACCGCCGGCCGGCTCGTGGCGGCGCACCTGGGCATCGACCCGGCCGGTCGAGTCGCCACCCGGCGCCGGGCCCCAGGTGTGGACGTAAGCCGCGGACAGCGCGGTATCAGGACGGCAGCCAGTCCCTCTGATCGGTGACTGACGACCCCGCGGCGCGGGATCGTCCCATTGATGGAGGGGACATGATCGAGAGAATTCTGGTCGGCACACCGACCACGAGTGAGGCCGCCGCCACCCTGATGGCGGCTGCGGAACTGGCCACCACCCATGACGCGGAACTTCTCGTCCTGCAGGTGGAACCGATTCTGGACGCCCGTTCGGTCTTTGACCCGAACGGTGTGCCAGACCCCCGCCACTACCTGATCCCGATGCAGCGGAGCTTCCCCCAGCTGCGAGTCCGCAGCGTGCAGGCCAAGGGAAATGCACTTCGCGCGGTGTGCAGCGCCGCCGAGCAGGAGGGCTCCGACCTCATCGTCGTCCCCCGGGCCCGGCGCGGTTCTGTCAGCAGCATGCTGTCGCGGCGGGCGTCGAAGGCGCTGGTTTCACGGGCGTCATGTCCAGTCCTGCTCATCGCGTCGTGACCGCGCCGGGGGGCAGGGCTCTGCAGATCCGCGTGGTGACCGCGATCGAGGCCGTTCTCGCGTTCTACCGGCAGCCGATGGGTGTCGCTGCCCTCCTGGCCAGTTCGCTGCTGCTCAGCTTCGGCGGCGGGGCCGTGATGTTCTGGTTCCACGCCATCGTGCGCGGCGAGCAGGGGCCCGCCATCGGTGACACCTCCCATTGGCTGCTGGACTCGACGTTGGGATTTGTCGGTCTCACGCCGGTGCTCGCGCTCATCCTGCCGCTGGGCATCTGCGCAGTGGGCGCCGTCGGCCGGTTCGGGCGATGGGCCTACGTCGTCACGGTGGCTGTCCTGTTCACGCTGCTGACCGGTCCGGGTCCGTTCCTGCACAATCAGATCGCCGGAGCCGGTACGCCACTTGCTCGCACCGCGACTGATGTCCTCGGACACGACTCGACTGTCGCTGCCCGCAATCTGCAGGTCCACGAACGGTCACCGGTCAGCGAGGGTCTGCTGCAACTGGCCGTCGGCCTGCCCGTCTACCTGCTCTGCACCTGGCTGGCCCTGCGGCTGGTCCGGACGATCGTCGGGCACACCCGGCGCCACACGACCAGGGCCGCGAGCCTGCCCGCCAGCTGTTCGACCGCCTGACACGCCATCGGCGTCTCAGGATTCACACGCCTTCGCCAGCAGGCGTCGGTGACACTCGAGGGGGAGAACTGACATGCACAACGATCCGATCCTGTACTGGAACGCGGTGGCGCTCGAAGCCAACCGCATCAGCCACACCAACGGCAAGAGGGAGCAGACCGGGCCGACCCTGAGCTCGCGGGCGCTCGCCATCGTGCACCTGGCGATGTACGACTCGTTCGTCGGGACCGACAAGGCCACGACTCCGGCTCAGCCGCACTACCTGCCCAACCCGCCCACCGCGGCGCCGAACGCGTCCATCGAGGCCGCTGTCGCCGCTTCCGCGCACCTCACGCTGAGCCGGTTGTTCCCCAGCCAGAAGGCCTACTTCAACGACAAGCTCGCCGAGGCTCCGATCCTGCCGGCAGGCAGGGCCGAGGGGACGGACTACGGCCTGCAGGTCGGTGCGGCAATCCTGGCGGACCGTCAAGGCGATCCGGACGCCGGTGACTTCGGCTTCGAGGTCCCGGTGAAGCGTGAGGGGCACCGCCCCGACCCCGACGACGCGGGTCAAGGGCACCACGCCCCCTACTACGGAGACCGGTCGTCCTGCTTCGCAGTGCAGGTCCCGCACGTGCTGGATGAATATCCGGCGGTGACGACCAAGCCCTACTTGGACGCCGTCCGCGAGGTCCGGGCCAAGGGCATCGCCACCGAGTTGATGGGTACGGTCAGCTCCAGTCAGCGGCGCAGGGCCGAGGAGACGGTGATCGGCCTGTACTGGGCCTACGACGGAGCCTCCGGATTGGGCACGCCCCCCCGGCTCTACAACCAGATCGTGCGCGAGGTCGCCGACGGTCAGAACAGCACGCCGGCGCAGAACGCGCGGTTGTTCGCCCTCGTCAACGTGGCCATGGCCGATGCCGGCATCCTCGCCTGGCGGGAGAAGTACAAGCACAACCTGTGGCGGCCGGTGCTTGGCGTGCGGGAGCACGACGAGTCGATGGGCCCCCTTGGTCAGGGTCAGAGCTCATATGACAACGAGAGCGACCCGACCTGGTTGCCGTGCGGCGCACCCAACACGAATATGACGGGCAAGAAGAACGTGACGCCGCCCTTCCCTGCCTACCCGTCGGGGCATGCCACCTTTGGCGCCGCGGCCTTCCAGATGACCCGGCTGTTCTTCCTCGAGGACGTAGCGCTCCAGAACAAGCCGGACGACCTCTTCAAAGACCGCACCTTCGTCTCCGAGGAGATGAACGGCGTGAATACCGACAACAAGGGCACCGTGCGGCCGCGGCACGTCCGCAGGTTCGACGGCGGTCTTTGGGAGATGATCGAGGAGAACGGGCGCAGTCGGGTCTACCTCGGGGTGCACTGGGTGTTCGACGCCTTCGCCGTCAAGAACAACGGCAAGCCCGATCTGGACCAGAACATCGGCGGCGTCCCCCTGGGCCTCAACATCGCGGAGGACATCTACAAGACCGGGATGAAGCGCTCGATCGTCGGGCCGCTTCCGTAGCGGTCAGTCAGCGCCAGCAGCGAGGGTGGGCCGGGGCTTCTCGGTCCACCCTCGCCGGTTCGGTCAGGGGGGCGGGCGGTGATCGCCGCGCTCCCGCGCCGGGCGGTCGACTCGGCGCTCGATGCGCTCCTTCAGCCCGGCCTTGCGCTCGTCGGCCTCCGCCTGGGTCACCCGGCCGGAGCTCACCTTCTCGGCGAGTTCGGCTTCTGCTGCGACGACGAGCCGGTCGACGAGGGTGTCACGGGACAGCCCCTTCGTCTCGGCGATCTGGACAAGCGTCTTTCCGGCCTGGTGCTGGGTGCGCAGCTCCTCCACCGTGATGCCCAGTGCAGCGGCGATCTCGGTCGGCGCCAGGTGCCCGCCGCGCCCGTCGGGACCGCGGTGACCGGGCCCGCCAGGGCCACGACGCGGCAGCTCCGCCGCCAGGGTGGTGGCGACCTTGTCCGCCTGTGCCTGGTCGATCGTCCCGTCTTTGACCAGACCTGCCAGGGCATCCTTGAACGCCTGGAGCCGGTCGCCGACACCGGACGCGGCACCCTGCTCGCTTTGTGCGGTGGCGATACCAGGGACGAGAAGGGCGGCACCTGACAGGCCCAGTGTGCCCGCGAGAGTCACCGCCACGATCTTCTTGCGCATGAATTCCTCCGTGTCCGGGGCCGCGTAGTCGGCTGCGGTTGATCCTGCCCGTCGTTGCTGGGATGGTCCTGTGCCGAACCTGGCAGTTGTGTGTCAGGCCGTGACCGGAGGCTGCTCCTATCGCGCGCTCTTGCGGGGCCCCCGTCGCCCAGCTGGGCGTGGCCGGGTTGGCTGCGGACCGCCGCCGTCACGTGCAAGGGCGAGCTCGAGCTGGCCGGACTCCACATCGGCGCACGTGATGCGGACGGTCACGGCATCGCCGTAACCGAGCCGGTGGCCGCCGGCGTCGGCGACGGCGAGACCGTCGGCGGTGACCGACCACCCCCTGCCCGACAGCTCGCGGATGGCCACCATTCCGCTGACTCTGGAGCGATCGAGCGTGACGAAGACACCCTTGGCGCCGACACCCGTCACCCGGGCCGGGTAGACGGCGTCCTTGTCCGCAGCAGCCAGTTCCGCCAGCCACAGTGACTTTCGCATCTGGTTCTCCGCCTTGGCGGCTGTCCGTGACGCATCGTTGATGTGCCGGCACAGCGCGGCCATCTCCGCCGCGTCGGCGAAGGCCTCGGTCCCTCGTCCACCAGCCAGGAAGACGTGGATGACCCGGTGCACCGCCAGGTCGGCATAGCGGCGGATGGGGCTCGTGAAATGCAGATAGCCGGTCGAGGCGAGGCCGAAGTGGGCGCCTGCCTGCGGGGTGTAAGAGGCCCGCCCGAGGAAGCTGAGCAGCACGTCCCACACCGCGGTCGCGGTGTCGTCGGCCGCGGCGTCGAGCTGAGCGGACAGCGCCGCGAGGTCCAGCGGGGTCAGGGTGCTGCCGAAACCCGGGTGGAATCCCGACGCCGCGCAGAACGCCTCCAGTGCCGGCGCGGCTTCCGGTCCCGGCGCAGGGTGAACGCGGAACACACCAGGCAGTCCCCGGTCGACGATCCAGCCCGCGACCGCCTCGTTGGCGGCGACCATCAGCCGCTCGATGAGCAGGTTCGCCGGATTCGACGGCCGCGCGGCAACCTGCGCTGCTGTGCCCTCCACCACTTCGACGGTCAGGTCGGGCTCGACCCGCCGAGCCTCGACGCCGCCGCGGAGCAGGCGCTGAAGCCCGAGGCGAGCCCCCGCCGTGCGCAGCCAGCGAAGCGCATCGAGCACCTCGGCCGGCACCTGGTCGGGTGTCCCGCCGCCGAGTGCCTCGGCCGCGGCCTCGTAGCTGAGCCGGGCATCGGAGCGGATGCGGGTAGCCGAGACATCGGCTGCGGTGACCGAACCGTCTGTCGCGATGCGCATCTCGACAGTGAGGGCGTCCCGATCCGCGCCTGGAACCAGACTCAGCGCGTCCTCACTCAGCTTTGCCGGCAGCATCGGTCGGGTCCAACCCGGCAGGTAGACGCTGGTCCCGGCCCGTCGCGCCTCTGCATCCAGTGCCGTCCCGGGTCGCACGTGCGCGGCCACGTCGGCGATGTGCACGCAGACCCGGATGCCCCCGTCCGTATCGGCGGCGTAGACCGACAGGGCGTCGTCGAGGTCGCGCGAGCTCGGACTGTCGATGGTGAGTGTCGGCAGGTGTCGCAGGTCGCGGCGGATCGGCGCGCCACGCCGCGGCTTCGCAGCCGCCACCGCGTCCACTTCGGCCAGCACCGCGGCGGGATAGTCCAGCGAGAGCCGGTGCCGTACGCGAACGCGCTCCAGCAGGGCGTCAGCGGCAACCGGGTCGTCCCACTCGTCGGAGGGGTCGGCCGTGCCGGGTCCGGTGATGTCGGCGAGCACTGCCGCGCCGATCGGCAGATCCTCGACCCGACCGTGAAGGGTCCACCTGCCGGACCCGAGGTGTGGGTCGAGGCGCAGCGTCGGGCCGGGTTCGACGACGCCGAACACCTCCGTGCGCACCCGTTCCCTGAGCGTTGCGACGGACGCTGTCGCCCGTCCGTCCGCCTCCACCTGATAGGTGATCTCGACCCGGTCGTCCGCGAGCAGGCCTTTGGCGAGCGGCGGCGGGACGAAGCAGGACACCACCGTCGTGCCGTCCGTCGTGGTCACGGGCTCGTCCAGGTCGACGAAGCCGAAGCCGCGGACGTGCGGTCGGAACACCCCGGTGGGCGAGGGCGGGATCGGCATCACGGCGGCAGTCCGCGACACCGGTTCGCGCCGCCGCGGACGACTCGAGGTCTCGGTCATCTCGGTCGACTGTAGTGGTGCCCGGGCCGCGTAGCCCGCACGCTGGACGCCACTACCTGACCCCGTAGCGCGCGAGGAGCACCCCCTCGCCGCCGTCGACCAGGTGCAGCAGATCCAACCGATGGGGAGCGGCCAGCGCTTCGGTGAGCAGCTGCGGCGTCGATCCCAGCAGCAGTGGTGTCAGGGTCAGGCACAGCTCGTCGAGCAGCCCAGCCGCCAGCAGGCTGGTCAACAGTTGGGGGCCGCCCTCGCAGAGCACTCGGGTCAGTCCTCGGCGTCGAAGCTCACCGACTGCCGCAGCCAGGTCGACGTGGGACTCTCCGGTGACGATCACGGTCGCGACCTCGGCCAGCTGCTCCCTACGCCCGTCATCGGCCGACTCGCAGGTCACGACGACCGCAGGACCGGAGAAGCAGAGGGCCTGCGGATCGAGGTCAAGCGACCGGCTCACGATGACCAGGGTCGGAGGAGCCGGCCGGTCGTGCCGCTCGCGCCAGGCCAGGCCTGCGGGGCGGAGCCGGACGGGTCCGTAGCCCTCGGTGCGCACCGTCCCGGCCCCGACCAGGACGGCATCCGCGACCGACCGGAGTGCGTGGAAGGCGACCTGGTCGGCTGACGACTGCAGCGGTCGACTACCACCTTCGTGGGAGGTGCCCCCGTCGACCGAGACAACGAAACCCCCCCTGGTGAGGGGTGTCTGGCCACTGTCGTAGAGGTCGTGCAGGTCGTCCAGACTGAGCGGCCGCGGCTGCGGCAGCAACAGCCGCATGGCTCAACCCTTGCGGCGGCGAAACAGCGAGGACTTGGAGCCGGCATCGGACGACCCCGTGGATGCGGCCGCGCCCAGAGACTTCTCGAGCGCGCTGACGCGATCGACGAGAGCGGCGACCTGCTGCTGCAGAGCCGTGATGTGCGCCTCCGTCTCGGATGCAGTGGGTGTCTCGCGTTCCGCGCGATCACTGAGCTGAGGACGGGTCACCGACTCCGGTCGCGACAACGGCCTGGGTCGCTCGGTCGGCTGCGGCCGTGACACGGGTTCGGTTCGCGACGTCGGCTGGGACTGCGTGGGCCAGGCGTTCGATGCGGCGGTGTCCGTGCCGTCCGGCATGCTGGTGCCGGCCGCGGACCGGCCCGGCCCGGTCGGAGCGCTCGGCTTCTGGACCGCGGGCAGCTTTGCGGGGGACGGCCTGGGAGAGGTCGGCTTGACGCCGGCGACCCTGCCCACTGCCTTCGCATTCGAGCTTGATCGGCCGGCTGTCGGCGCTGCGCCCTCCTGGGCGGCGAGATAAGCCAGGTGAATGTCGGCTGGCAAGCGCCCTCGGGTCGCGACCGAGATGCCGTTCGCGATGGCCCACCTGCGTACGTCTGCTGTGTCTGGTGTCGTCACGCGGACAATCCTAGCGCTCGGCTCAGTGGCCCATCCCGAGCCCCCCATCCACCGGTATCACGGCTCCCGTGACGTAGGACGCCGCGTCGCTGGTCAGGAAAGCCACCACGGCGGCAATCTCCTCAGCGGTCGCCGTGCGACCGAGGGGAATCGCGCGCACCAGATCCTCCCGGCGCGCCTGCGTCAAGGTGGCGGTCATATCCGTGTCGACGTAGCCGGGGGCCACGACATTGCTCGTTATGCCGCGGCTGCCGAGCTCCCGGGCGATCGAGCGCGACAGACCGATCAGGCCCGACTTACTTGCTGCGTAGTTGATCTGGCCAGCCGCACCGGACAGGCCGACGACGGAGGAGATGAAGACCATCCGACCCCAGCGGGCCTTCAGCATGGACCTGGTGGCCCGCTTGGCCACGCGATAGGCCGCCGTGAGGTTGGTGTCCAGCACGGTGGTGAACGACGACTCAGTCATTCGCATGAGCAGCTGGTCATCGGTGATTCCGGCGTTGGAGACGAGCGCCTCGACGGGCCCCTGCGCCGCCTCGACCTCCATGAAGGCCTGCTCGACCTGTTCGGCGGAGGTGACATCACAGCGAACGGCCAATAACCCCTCCGGCGGGGACGAGCGATAGGTGACCGCCACGCGATGCCCGCGTGCGGCGAGGGTTCGTGCCGTCGCCAGGCCGATGCCCCGGCTGCCCCCGGTCACGAGCACCGATCGGCTGGTTGTCGAATTATCCATTTCACGAATCTATAGCGCGGGCCGAGACGGCCTTCAGCGTGGGTACGGCGTCAGTCGAGTGATATCCCGGGCGGCAGACTCTCGCGGAGCCAGACAGTGGTGGTCGGGGGCACCGTCAGCAACCCGTCGCCCACTCGCGTGCCGGCCTGCGTCGCGACGAGCAGCTCCCCGCTGCACGAGACCGACACCGGACTGTCCGAGGTGTTCAGCACGCACACCAGCCCGCCCTCCCGACGCAGAGCGAGCACGTCCGGCGGTGCGTCCAGCCACGTCACGACATCTCCCAGGTGGGGTCGCAGTGCCCGCCGGGCCGCGAGCAGCCGGCGGTAGGTGGCGAGCACCGAGGTGTCGTCCTGCTGCTGCACGTCGACCGCGCGCATCGAGGCGTCGTCCCCGAAGGGCAACCAGGGCTGCCCGGTCGTGAAGCCGTGACCGACTGCCTGCGCGGACCACGGCATGGGAGTTCGGCAGCCGTCCCGGCCCGGCAGGCCGCTGCGCAGCGCGATCGGGTCCTGCCTAGCCTCCGCCGGCACGTCGCCGTCCTCGAGGCCCAGCTCCTCGCCCTGGTACAGGTAGCTCGAGCCGGGCAGCGCGAGCAGCAGCGCGGTGGCCGCCACCGCCCGGCGTCGGCCGGTCTCACCTCCCCCGAAGCGGGATGCGTGGCGCGGCAGGTCGTGGTTGGAGAGCACCCAGGTGGGCGGGTCGAACAGCTCGAGCCCGCGGTCCACGACCGCACGCAGCGACGCTGCCCCCCAGTCCGCCTTTGCCACCGAGAAGTTGAAGGATTGGTGCAGCCGGGTCGGGCCGACGTAGCGGGCCGCCTTTCGCGCGTCGAGCAGGAAGACCTCGCCCACCATCATGCGGTCGCCGGCGTAGCTGTCGGTGATCCGTCGCCAGTCCTCGTAGACACCGACGACCTCGGGTTGGTCCCAGACTCCCGGGCGGTCGGCCGCCATCAGGGAGCCGACGGGAGCGGCTGGCTCGTCGGCGAGGTCCGGGTGTTTGTAGAGGGCGTGCGCGACGTCGATGCGGAAGCCGTCGACGCCCCGGTCGAGCCAGGTCGAAAGGATGGTCCGGAAGCTGTCGTGCACCGCCGGACTGCGCCACTGCAGGTCAGGCTGTGACGCATCGAACAGGTGGAGGTAGTAGTCACCACTGCCCTCGTCCAGCGTCCACGCGGGGCCACCGAACACCGACATCCAGTTGTTGGGCAGCCCGCCGTCCCGACCGGGTCGAAAGACATACCGACCACGCTCCGGTCCGCCCGCCAGCGCCGACTGGAACCACGGGTGCTCGTTGCTGGTGTGGTTCGGCACCACGTCGACGATGACGCGCAAGCCGCGGTCGTGGGCGTCCGAGAGCAGGCGCGCGAAGGCAGCCAGATCGCCGAACACGGGCTCCACACCGACGTAGTCGGCGACGTCGTAGCCGTGGTCGCGCATCGGCGAGGGATAGAACGGGGTCAGCCACAGGGCATCGACGCCGAGATCGACCAGATGGTCCAGGTGCGACCGGATGCCCTCGAGGTCGCCGACGCCGTCGCCGTCACTGTCGGCGAAGCTACGGACGTAGATCTCGTAGACGACGGCGTCACGCCACCACGGCTGTTGCACGCCGCGATTCAACCGCATCGAGCTCGCGCATCCCGGCCGGCGCGTGAAGCCGCCGCCTTCGATCGGCGCGTTCGACGAGGGGGCGCGCACAGGCGCACGAGGTCCCCCCGGCAGACTGTCGCGGTGACCGCTGAACCCGCGATGTCGACGAGCGTGCTCGGGCTCGAGCTCGCCCGGGAGCAGGCCGTCCTCGACCGGGCCCTCGCCCGGCTCGACGTGCTGCGCGGCGAGGCGGTGCTACGCGAGAGCGAGAGCATGCGTCCGGCCGGCGGATCGCCGCAGGCGGTGTACGAGCGGGACGTCGCCGCCCAGGCCGCGGCGAACCGCCGGGCCGACCTCGACACGGCAGGGGAGGGGCTGCTGTTCGGGCGGCTCGACCGGGACGACGGGACCGTCCACCACGTCGGCCGGATGGGCCTACGCACCGACAGCCAGGAACCGATCGTCCTGGACTGGCGCGCCCCCGCGGCGGCGGCGTTCTACCGGGCGACGGCGGCCGACCCGCTGGGGGTCGTCCGCCGGCGTGCCATCTCCTGCCGTCGTGACAAGGTGGTCGGCGTCGACGACGAGCTGCTCGATGCTGCCGCCCAGGACCAGCTCGACGGCACCGTCGTCGTCGGCGACGGCGCATTTCTCGCAGCGATCTCGCGCGAACGCACCGGCCGGATGCGCGACATCGTGGCGACGATCCAGCGGGAGCAGGACGAGGCCGTACGCGCCCCCGACGACGGGGCGCTCGTCGTCACCGGCGGCCCGGGAACGGGCAAGACCGCCGTGGCGCTGCACCGCGTTGCCTACCTCATGTATGCGCGACGCGAGTGGTACTCGCGGCGAGGTGTTCTCGTCGTCGGGCCGTCACCGGTGTTCGTCGACTACATCGGCGCCGTGCTGCCCGCGCTGGGGGAGACCAGCGTCCGACTGGCCAGCCTCGCCGACCTGCCCGACCTCCCCCGCGGAGTCGCTGTGACGGGACACGACGGGCCGGCGGCGGTCGCGGTGAAGGGCTCGGTGCGGATGGCCGAGCTGCTGCGTGCCGCCGTCCGCCACCTCGGCGGCGCCCGCCGGTTGGCCGACCTGGTGCTCGACCGCTGGGGAGCGTCGGTGGTGGTGCGCGGCGCTGAGATCGCCCGCCGACGCTCGCAGGTGCTGCGCTCAGCGCGCAGCCACAACAGCGGTCGAGCGGCCTTCTCGGCGGCGCTGTCGGAGCTCGCCTGGCGGGCCTGGCAGCGCCGGCCGCAGGCGGCCCGGGTCGAGATCGACGACCACGGTGACTTCCTGGCGTGGCTGGGCGCCGATCCGGCCTTCCGCGCGGCGCTCGACGCCGCGTGGCCGGTCCTGCTCCCTTGGCCGCTGCTGTCCAGTCTGCGCGCGGGGGAGCTGCCGCTCCAGGATCTGGCGGCCGGGCTGCTCTCGCCCGAGGAAGTATCGGCGCTGTCGGCGTCCTGGGCCGGGGGTACGCCGCTGACCGCCGCCGACGCCGCGTTGTACGACGAGCTTGCCGAGCTTCTCGGGGCAGCTCCGGTCGAGGTCGACGCGGACGACGACGGCTGGGACGAGCTGGCCGAGCTCGACGAGCTCGCCCGCGAGTCGGAGGTGACGACCTACGCCGACCGCAACCGCAGCGCCGTCCGGAAGCTGGCAGAGGAGCACGACTACCGGACCTACGCGCATGTGGTCGTCGACGAGGCGCAGGACGTCACACCGATGCAGTGGCGGATGCTCGGCCGCCGGGCCCGGGGAGCCACCTGGACCGTGGTCGGCGACTGGGTCCAGTCGGCCTGGCCGGACGTGCAGGAGATCCGGGACGCACTCGCCCTGGTCCTCGGCAGAAGTCGGCTCCGGCAGGTCGAGCTGACCACGAACTACCGCACCAGCACCGAGGTCGCCGCACTCGCCGCCCGGCTGCTCGCCCGGATCGACCCGGATCTGCGCCCTCCCGCGGCGGTCCGCAGCACAGGCATCGAGCCGCTCGTCGTCGTGGGCGACGCGCTGGGCGATCTGCGCGGTGTGGTCGAGGTGCTGCTCGGTCAGGTCGGCGGGACCGTCGGCGTGGTCGGGCCGCACCAGATCATCGATCACGTGCGTGACCTGCTGCCCGACGATCCGCGGGTGTCGGCGGTCGACCCGTGGCAGGTGAAGGGACTGGAGTACGACGGCTGCGTGGTGCTCGACCCCCACGCAATCGTGGAGGAGTCGCGCCATCCCGTCGCGGGCCTGCGCAGCCTCTACGTCGCACTCACCCGCGCGACCCAGCGGCTGGTGGTCGTGGCAAACGAGCCGCTGGAGTCGCTGCTGGAGGTGGACCAGCTCAGGTGACGGCGACGAGGTCGACCGGGCGGATGTCGGGTGCGGACGCGAGCAGGTCCTCGGCAACCTGACCGAGCGCGACCGGGATCTGCCCTGACAGGTGCGCCTGGCGACCGTTCTCGTCCGCAAACGTGTCGAAGATGCCGTACGTCGTGTCGCTGATCTTGAACGCGTACCACGTGACGGTGCCCTGTTCGGCGGCGGCGATCTCCCGTCCTGCCGCGAGGAAGGCGGCCAGCTCGTCCCCCTTGCCGGGCTTGGCCTCGAGCAGGGCCAGCAGTCCGCAGGTGATGCTCATGTGGGTTCCTTTCGTCGGATCTCTAGTCGCAGCCGCACACGCCGGAGGCGGCGCGGACCTGGAAGCACCCTGGACAGGTCTGCGACTTGAGGGCGGCCTTCTCGACGGCGGCCTCCTTGGCGAGGGTGGCGGCGCGGGTGGCGGCTGCCTTCGCCGAGCGCTGCCGAGCCTTCTGCTCGACGGCATCGCGTTCGGCGACGACCAGGGCGTTCGCGGCGATCGTCTCGGCGTTGTCGGCCTCGAAGACGCGACGGCGCACCGTGTCCGGGACGAAGTCCATGCTCTGGACGCAGAGCAGCACCGCGACCTCGAGCGGGCAGTCGGCGGCGACCGACTCGACGACGTCGCCGAAGACCAGATCGCTGTCGGCGTCGACCGCGGCGTTCACTCGCTGCAGCGCCTCGTCGACCGCCGTCTGGGTCTCGGGGGCGATGGTGTCCTCCACGCGCTCACCTGCTTCCGCTCAGAGGGGGGCGAGGGCCCGTCGCCGTGGTGTCACGTTCAGTCTGCCCCACCGAAGGATCGGGTCGGGGTGGCCAAGGCGGCCGTACAAAGGCCCGGCACCCTCGGAAGGGGCCGGGCCTCTGGTCGAGCGGACGCGCTACTGCGGGCGGACGTTCTCCGCCTGCGGGCCCTTCGGGCCCTGGGTGATGTCGAACTCGACGCGCTGGTTCTCGTCGAGCGACTTGTAGCCGTCCGTGGCGATCGCGGAGAAGTGCACGAAGACGTCGGCACCGCCGCCGTCCTGAGCGATGAAACCGAAGCCCTTCTCGGCGTTGAACCACTTCACAGAACCCTGAGCCATGTTGCTGTCTCCTTCAAGACTGTCGGGGCGCGCACTGTGCGCGAACCCGGGAGTCGAAGCTCTCGACAGACGCAAGAACGCCCGCGAACACACGTCCGCGGGCGTTGATGAACACGAGCGAAGAGGTGCAACTTCAACCACTGACCACGGTACACGCTTCTCCGGCATCGGAACAGGTTCGACCGGACAGGTTCTGCAGGCCATCTGCGTAGTCCTGCTCACGCGCGGCCCCACCGCGCTGTTGGATGTTGTCCGGGCGGGCACCGCGCCCGCCCTGCTGAATGGGAGTGCCCGTGACCGCGACCACCTCCGCGCCCGATCCGGTGCGCCGCCGCGCCGTGTCCGGTTTCACGCTCTACGACGTCGCGAACTCCGCCTTCGTCACGACAGTGGTCACCGCCCTCGGGGGTCCTTTCCTCACGGCGCTGGCCAAGGACGCCGCAGGTGCGGACGGCAGGGTGTCCCTGCTCCTGCTGAACCCGCGGGCGGAGTCGCTGTTCGCCTACGCCGTCAGCCTTTCGGTGCTGCTGCAGGTGCTGGCCCTGCCGGTGCTGGGGGCGTTGGCCGACCGGCCGACCGCCAAGCGCCGGCTGCTGGTGCTCGCAACTGCCGCCGGGTCCGCCGCGACCGTCGCGTTGGCCGTCGTCCCCAGTGGCGCGGTCCTGCTCGGCCTACTGGCGTTCGTGATCGCCAACCTCGCCTTTGGCGCGGCGATCCTGGCCTACAACGCCTACCTCGCCGACGTGGCCGAGCTGCCGGACCGCGACCGGGTGTCGGCCCGCGGCTTCGCCTTCGGCTACGCGGGCGGCGCTTTCGTGCTGGCTGTGTCGCTCGGTCTGGTCACCGCCGCCGAGCCGCTCGGCATCAGTCGCGGTACTGCTGTACGCCTCGCGATCGGGCTCTCAGCGGTGTGGTGGGCCGGTATCGGTGTGATCGCGGTGCGCCGCCTCGACGCAGTGCAGCAGCTGCCCGGCTACGACGGCACGACGACAGGGGAGTCGCTGCGCCAGCAGGTCACGAGCTCGCTCCGCCAGCTGAAAGGGTCGTTCGCCGCGCTACGGGCGCTGCCCGGAACCGCCCGCTACCTGCTCGCCTTCCTGCTGTTCAACGACGCGATCCAGGCCGTCGTCGCGCTCTCGGCGGTCGTGTTGACCAACGAGCTGTTCGTCGCGAAGGGCCTTCCGGAGGATGACGCCACGCCGTTCCTGCTGCAGCTGATCCTGCTCATCCAGGTGGTCGCGGTCTTCGGTGCGGCCGGCTCGGCCCGACTCGCGGCGCGGATCGGCGCGAAGTCGACACTGCTGCTCACCCTTGTTGTCTGGGTCGGGATCGTCGTCTACGCCGTGGCCGCGCTGGACGGGACCGGTGCGGCGTACGTCCTGGGTGTCTTCATCGCGCTGGTGCTCGGCGGTTCGCAGTCCCTCGCCCGATCGTTGTTCTCCTCGATGACGCCCGCCCACCGGCAGGCCAGCTTCTTCGGCTTCTACGAGCTGGCCGAGCGAGGCACGGCCTGGATCGGCACCCTGCTGTTCGCGATCGTCCTGGATGTCACCGGCTCCTACCGGAGCGCCCTGCTCTCGCTGCTTGTGCTGTTCGTCGCCGGTGGCCTGCTGCTGGCCGTCACCGACACCGACCGGGCGATCGCTGCGGCCCGCGAGATCGACGAGAGCGGCGACCCGGCCGGCAGGGCACAGGTGCCCGCGTGACCGGCGTAGCGCCGGCGAGCTGGACCGCGGGTCGACCGTCCGAACGGCTCTACCGGGTGCTGCTGCGCACGGTCCGGTTCCTGCTGCACGTGCTCACCCGCCGCACCCAGGTCGGTGACCTGCCGCGGGCCGGCGCCGTGATCGTCGTCGGCAACCACCTCTCGGTGGCCGACGCCTTCATCCTGGGCGCCGCGGTCGCCCGCTACGGCCGGCGCATCCGCATGCTGGGGACGGCAGGCCTTTTCCGGGCCCCTGTGCTCGGGCCGCTGCTGCGCGCCGTCGGCTACATCCCGGTCGACCGCCGCGGCACCGACCCGTCCGCCGCGCTCGGACCGGCGCGCGCCGCACTCGAGGCAGGCCAGTGCATCGGGCTCTACCCCGAGGGCGCCATCACCCGGCACCCGGACGCGTGGCCGGCGCGCGGCAAGACCGGCGTCGTGCGGCTCGCGTTGGACACCGGCGCACCGGTCGTCCCGCTCGCGCAGTGGGGCACCCACCTGTTCGTCGGACAGGAGGGCACGCGATGGAAGGCCCTGCTCTCACCGTTGACCCGCCCGCGTGTCGATGTCCGGCTGGGCGCCCCGCTGCACCTGCGGGCGCTGCTCGGGGTGACGTGCGCGGCGGACGCCACCGCCGCTCAGCTGCGGGCCGGTGCCGACGCCGTCATGGACGCCCTCGTGGCCGAACTCGTCGTGCTGCGCGGAGAGCCGGCTCCGCCACACGCCGGGCGGGCGGAGAACCCGCCCAAGCCCAGCCGTCGCATCCTGCCTGATCAGCTGGCGCGAGAGGACCCGCTCGAGGGGGTCGATGCCGCCCTCTGACGGGTCACCTCGAGATCTGGGCCGAGACCTGCCACGCACTCCTCGCTTGCAGCCCCGACGGCTGGTTCGGCCAGCGCGCTGTCGAGCCACCACGAGATGGCGTCGGCGGTCTGGCTGCGCATGAACACAGCATGCGCCCCCGCGCTGAACGTGGCCTCGGCCCGGCTCGGAACGGTGCAGGCGGCCAGGACGGTCTCGGGGCAGAACCGCGCGGCCTCGCGGAGCAGGTCCTGCCCGGTCATCATCTGCAGGCTGTCGCTCACGAACAGCACGCTCGGCTGCTCGACAATGAGCACCCCGAGGGCGTCCGGGCCGTTGTCCGAGCAGAACAGGACGTGAATCCCCAGGCCGTCAAGGCAGCCGCGGATCATGTCCGCGTAGCCCGGCTGACTGTGTGCCAGAACGGCTGTCCGCGTCGGCGTCAGCATGGGCGCCGGGTCTCGGTCGAGCTCGGAGGCGGACCGGTCGAGCAGTGCCTGGTGGGCGCGGCGCCACACGTGCAGGTCCCGCGCGGCGTCGCCCCGCGCCTCACGTGACCCTGCTGATCTCAGCAGGATCTCCTCCCTGGTCCGTCGGGAGGCGTTCCAGGAGTCGATGCCCTGGACCTGACGGATGATCAGGTCGGCCGGCCAGTTGGGTCCGCCATGAGTCGGTGGGCGCGTCTGGAGCGGGGCCGGCGCTCGGCTCGGGGATGCACTCGTCTCGCTTGCGAGCAACACGGCGGGTTCTCCGTCGGCAAGAAGCCAACCGATAAGGCTGACTCGCTGTGTCCGCGCAGTGTCTGGACGGGCGCGCTTCGGCGCGCTTCCCGAACTCTAAGACACCTATGTTGCGCGTGCAATACATCGGGGCCGGAATCCGCAGTAGGGTCGCTGGCAACCGTTCAGCGGCGTGCACTGCGCCTGATCGGTCACTACCGGGGTGCGGAGGACGTTCGTGGCTGCGTCGCACCCGTCCAGGTCTCGGCTGGAGAGATCGATGGACGGCGCCGACAGCGCCTTGACGGCGGCGAACCTGCTGTGTCAGGCGTGCGTCGACGTGCTCGAGGTGGACGGGGCAGCTCTTTCAGTCATGCACGACGGCACGCTCTGGGGCACGTTCGGCTCGAGTGACCAGGCCAGCAGGCGGCTGGACGAGCTCCAGTTCACCTTCGGCGAGGGGCCGTGCCTGGATGCTGTCCGCTCCGGCGAGCCGGTGTCCGCTGTGGATCTCGATGGCCCGGCAGAGCAGCGCTGGCCGGCGCTCCGCTCCTCGCTGCTGGATTCGGGGATTGAGGCCGTCTTCGCACTTCCCGTCGGGGCCGCGTCACGGCTCGGGGCGCTCGACCTGTTCCGTCGCCGCACCGGAGCGCTCGGGCGGGAGCCTGCCGCCGGCGCCCTGCTCGCCGCTGAGCTTGCCGCGCTGCCCTTGCTGAACCTCAGTCCGGTGGGGGGGTGGCGCGCCGTTGGGCAGGTCGGCAACATCCAGGAGCAGCCTGCTCCGCTGGAACGCGTCGAGGTCTATCAGGCGACGGGCATGCTGATGGGTGCCCTCCAGGTGGATTCCGCCGAAGCGCTGGTCAGGCTGCGCGCCTACGCGTTCGTCCACAGCATGACGGCCAGCGAGGTGGCCTGGGCGATCGTGCAGCGAAGGCTGGCCCTGGACACCGACGACTGGCTGGAGCCCGGCGATCCCGCAGGGCGGACCCGATGACACGGACCCGCGAACGCGACATCATCGAGTCCTTCGTGTCCATGGCCAGCACCCTCGCTCGTGGATATGACGTCGTCGACCTGCTCGGGGGACTGACCGAGGACTGCGCGCGGCTGCTCGATGTCGCAGCAGCGGGTCTGCTGCTGGCGGACCGGCGGGGTGTGCTGCATGTCCTGGCGGCTTCCTCGGACCGCACCCACGAGCTCGAGGCCTTCCAGCTGCAGCGCGACGAAGGGCCGTGCCGTGACTGCTACCGGGACGGCGCTGGCGTGCTCGTGGCCGATCTGGCTCAGGAACAGGACCGGTGGCCGGTGTTCGTCCCGCATGCGCGGGCTGCCGGGTTCGCCAGCGTCCACGCCCTGCCCATGCGGCTGGGCGACCACACGCTCGGCACGCTGGGGCTGTTCGGCACAAGCCCCGGGGTGCTCAATGACGACGACCTGCGCCTGGGTCAGGCGCTTGCCGACGTCGCGAGTGTGGCGCTCGTGCAGCGCGGCGACAGCACCGAGAAGGCAGCCGTCAACGACCAGCTGCAGGCAGCGCTGACCAGCCGGGTGATCCTGGAACAGGCCAAGGGCTTGTTGGCGCAGGTGGGAGACCTGGACATGACGCAAGCGTTCGCCGCGCTCCGGCACTACGCCCGAGACCACAACCAGCGGCTGTCCGACGTGGCTCAGGCGGTCGTGACCCGGAAGCTGTCTGCATCGACGCTGCTGGAGCACGCCGCTGCGCGGGGCACGCCGCAACCGTGAATGGCGAGACGCTAGCGCTAGCCAGGGTGAGGGGTGGATGCGCTGCGGAAGGCCTCATCCACGCACTCCCGGATCGTGGCGGGTCATGGCGCGGCGGGCATTGTGGTCCAGCCGAGTTCGTCGATGTGTCGGCCGTCTTTGAGTCGCAGCGTGCGGTGTTGTTCGTGGACGGCGCGGTGGTCGTGTGTGCAGATCGGGATCAGGTCGCGTAGTCGGGTGGTGCGGGTCAGCCACCAGGGCGGGACGTGGTGCGGGACGGTGACGGTGTTGCTGCAGCCGGCGATGGCGCACCACGGTCCCCATTGCGCGCGTAGGGCGGCGCGTTCTTTGCGGTTGGCGCTTCGTCGGGTGCTGCTGGCGCCGACCGGGTGCCCGGCGGCGTCGAGCAGGACGGCGGTGAGTTCGCTGTCGCAGCCGAGCCGGCGCAGCGTCGCGGCCTGCAGGCTGACCGGCTGGCCGCTGGTGGAAAGGGTGCCGGGTAGCGCCCCGAGCCGACCTTCGAGCGCTTCGACGCTGCTGGTGATGAGCATCGCGGCGGGGGCGGGTCGGCCGCTGCCGGCCAGAAGGCTCGCGGCGTCACGCAGCAGCTGGGTGAGCGCGTCGTGCCGGCGTTGCCCGGCCGGGACCGGCTGGTCGCTGGTGGAGGCGTGCGGGTCGCGGTCAGCGGTCCAGGTGTCATCGGGGGTGGCTGTCGGGCCGGTCGGCGGGTCGGCTGTCTGCGGCTCGTCACCGGCCGGCGTGTCAGGCGTGGTCGGTGCGCCGACCTCGTGCCCGGCCTCGGCGGCGGCCGTCTCATCAGCCGGTTCGCCCGCGTCGCCCGCGTCGTACGCGGCCTCGTCCGCGTCGGGCTGGCCGTCCGCGTCGTCCTCGGGCTGGTCGTCGTCCTCGGGCTGGTCGGTCGGCTGGCCACTTTGGGCCTTCTGCTGCCGGTCGATCTCGCGGGCGAGCAGGGTGCCGGTCTCGGGGTCGAGGTGGCCGCGTAGGTCCCAGTCGCCGTCGAGCAGTGGTTGCAGGTGCAGGAAGTACTCATCGGGGTCGGGCCGGTCGATCCCGTCGGGGAGCAGCGCATCGAGCAGGTAGCCCAGCGACGGGCCGAGCAGTCCGGGGGAAAGGTGACGGGCCAGCAGCAGCACTGCTGGTTCCAACCGGGCCGCTGGTGTGGCGGTGGTCGCCGCGCAGGCCGCGGTGGTGACCGCGGCGAGCTCGGCCCGGACGGCCAGGGCGTGCGGGCTGGGTGGCACCTCGGGGAGCAGGTGCGAGCCGGTGACCGCGCCGAGCAGCCCGGCGATCCCGTCGGTGAGGACCGCGAGCAGCGCCGGTTCGGCGACCTCGGTGGGGACCTGGTCCAGCGCCCCACCGAGCTGCCCGGCGGCGCGTAGCGAGATCTGCCCGCCCGCGAGCGCGCCGGTGACCAGCGGCCGGTCCGCGAGGCGCCGGGCCAGCCCGAGCTGGCCCTGGTCACCACCGAGCTGGGTGCGCAGCCAGCTGCGGGTGCTCCCGGCGCAGGCCAGTGCGTACAGCTCCCGGCAGTCGATGTCCCGGACCGCCGTGAGCGCGACCGCGGCCAGCCGTTCGCGGGCGATCAGCACCGCACCGGCCCGGGCCAGCGCGCTGTCCCCGTCGAGCTCGACCTCGGCCAGCAACCGGTCCACCGCCAACCCCAACAGAGCGGCGCCAGGAAGGTCAGCCACGGCGGGATCCGCGACCGCCGTACCGCTCTCGCTCATGTGTTCGATACTACCCGGACTGACGGCGTTGTCAAGCCAATGATGGCTGTGGACAGCCGGTTTCGCGTTTCCACAGATCTTCTGTGGTGACTCATCGCGACCCTGGTCTATGCCTTCCTGGTCACCATCGGCGGATGTCGAGAGATTCGCCGCCATGCTCGAGTCGGTCGAGAGCAGAGCATGCGTCGGTGAGAGCGCATGGCGAGTGAGCGCCTCGAGACCGATCGAGCCTTGTCCTCAAGGACGCGCTAGGACTCGATTTGTGGTGACGACTCGCTTCCCTTGGCCTCAAGGCTTGGATTCCCTTGCCATGCATCAGGTCTGAGCCTCGTCGCTCATGAGGTCGACCTGCGTCGACGGGCTAGCCCGGTCCGCTGCTGGTGAGCCACACCGTCCCGAGAGGCGGCACCCGCAGGACGGTGGAGGCCGGCTGGCCGTGCCACCCGTCCGAAACGGCCGTCACTCCACCGAAGTTGCCGACGCCGCTGCCGAGATAGGCCTCGGCATCGGTGTTCAGGACCTCGCGCCACTCACCCGCCCAGGGAAGTCCGAGGCGGTAGTCCTCGTGCGGCATACCGGCGAAGTTGGAGATGCAGGCCAGCGCGGAGCCGTCGGCTCCGAAGCGAAGGAAGGAGAAGACGTTGCCGCTGGCGTCGTTGGCGTCGATCCACGAGAATCCGGCGGCGTCGACGTCCTTCGACCACAGCGCGGAGGTGTCCTTGTAGACGGCGTTGAGCTCCTTCACCAGCAGCGCCACGCCGCGGTGGTCCGGCAGGTCGAGCAACCACCAGTCGAGCGAGCGCTGCTCGCTCCACTCCGACTCCTGCGCGAACTCGCTGCCCATGAACAGCAGCTGCTTGCCGGGATGAGCCCACATGAAGCCCAGGTAGCCGCGTACGTTCGCGAGCTGTTGCCACCGGTCGCCCGGCATCTTGCGCAGCAACGATCCCTTGCCGTGCACGACCTCGTCGTGGCTGATCGGCAGGAGATAGTTCTCGGCGTAGGCGTAGACCATCGAGAACGTCATCTGATGGTGGTGATAACCGCGGTGCACCGGCTCATGGGCGACGTAGTCGAGCGAGTCGTGCATCCAACCCATGTTCCACTTGAAGCCGAAGCCCAGACCACCGAGGTGGGTCGGCCGCGACACCCCCGGCCACGCGGTGGACTCCTCCGCGATGGTCATCACGCCGGGGGTGCGGCGGTAGACCACCGAGTTCATCTCCTGCAGGAACTGCACCGCCTCGAGGTTCTCCCGACCGCCGTAGACGTTCGGTGTCCACTGCCCTTCCTCGCGTGAGTAGTCGAGGTAGAGCATCGAGGCGACCGCGTCCACCCGCAGCGCGTCGATGTGGAACTCCTCCAGCCAGTACGACGCGTTGGCCACCAGGAAGTTACGCACCTCACGGCGGCCGAAGTCGAAGACCAGCGTGCCCCAGTCGATCTGCTCGCCGCGCTGGGGATCGGCATGCTCGTACAGCGGGGTGCCGTCGAAGCGGGCCAGCGCCCACTCGTCCTTCGGGAAGTGGCCGGGGACCCAGTCCACGATGACGCCGATGCCGGCCTGGTGCAGGGTGTCGACCAGATGGCGGAACTCGTCGGGGGAGCCGAAGCGCGCGGTCGGGGCGTAGTAGCCGGTGACCTGGTAACCCCAGGATCCGCCGAACGGGTGCTCGGCGACCGGCAGCAGCTCGACGTGGGTGTAACCGAGCCAGCTGACGTACTCGGTGAGCTGCTGGGCCAGCTCGGTGTAGGAAAGGCCCTGCCGCCACGAGCCGAGGTGGACCTCGTAGCAGCTGAGCGGGGCCGCGTGGGCAGCGGTCGCGGACCGCTTCTCCAGCCAGGCCTCGTCGGACCAGACGTACGACGACTCGTCCACCACGCTCGCGGTCAGCGGCGGAACCTCGGTGCGCCGGGCCATCGGGTCGGCCTTCTCCCGCCACACCGAGTCGGCCCCCAGGACGGCAAACTTGTAGTGCGTGCCCGCACCGATGTCCGGCACGAACAGCTCCCAGACGCCACTGCTGCCCAGGGCACGCATCGGGTGGCCGAAGCCGTCCCAGCCATTGAAGTCACCGACGATCCGCACGCCCCGAGCGCTCGGCGCCCAGACGGCGAAGGACGTGCCGGTGACGGGACCGGACGTGGTGTCGTAACGCCGGACGTGCGCACCGAGGACCTGCCAGAGCTGTTCGTGGCGCCCCTCGCCGATCAGGTGCAGATCGACCTCGCCGAGGGTCGGCAGGTAGCGGTAGGGGTCGTCCCCGGCATACACCTCGCCGTGATAGGTGACCGAGAGCCGGTAGTCGGTGACCGGCCCCGGTCCCCGGGCCTCCCAGATCCCCGCGTGCAGGTGGTCGAGCGCCAGCCGACGGCCGTCGATCAGCGCGACGACGGCGTCCGCACCGGGGCGCAGGGCCCGGACCACGATGCCGGCACCGTCGGCGTGCATCCCCAGGATGGCGTGCGGGTCGTGATGCTCACCGCTCGCGAGCCGGTCCAGCTCTGCCGAGGACGGACCGGTGTCGACGGCTGGAGCCGCCCTCCTGCCCGGACGCTCGCTCACGGCATGGTCCGCTTCGGTGCGTCGCGGGCGAGCCGCTCGATGCTGCCGACCGGGATCTGCACCCAGGTGGGCCGGTTGCGGGCCTCGTAGACCACTTCGTAGACCGCCTTGTCCAGCTCGAACGCCCGCAGCAGCACCGCGTCGTCGCGGGGGTCGGCGCCGGCGGCGCCGGCGTAGCCATCGCAGAACGCCTGTCGGTTTCGCTCTGCCCACTCCGAGGCGCGGTACGCCAGCTGCGCGTCGCCCCCTCGCTCGGCGAGCAGGTGGCGGGCGGCGTAGTCGTAGGAGCGGAGCATGCCGGCGACGTCGCGCAACGGGCTCATCAGGGCGGTTCGCTCTGCCAGGGGCCGGGCCGGTTCGCCCTCGAAGTCGAGCAGCACCCAGCCGGTCTGGGTGCGCAGCACCTGGCCGAGGTGGAAGTCCCCGTGGACCCGCTGCACGGGGACGGACGCAGTGAGCTCGGCGACAGCGTCGAAGCTCGCCCGCAGGGCCTCGGCGAAGGGCTCCAGGTCGGGCACCACCGTCAAGGCGGCGTCCAGCCGCTCGTGCAGCTGGCGGGTCGCTGCCGCGAGCTGCTCAGGGCCCACCGTCCTGTTGGGCAGCGCCTCGCGCAGGGCCCGGTGCACCTCTGCTGTTGCGGCCCCGAGGCGCTCTGACTCGGCAGCGAAGTCCCCGCCGACTTCGTCCGCATGCAGGTCGGCCTCGGCAAACAGGTCACGCACGCTCGCCGTCGCCATCGCCCAGCCTTCGGTCGCATGCCGCTGGAAGCGCTGCAGGAGAGCGAGGGTGGTCGCCTGCCCACCCACCTCGCTCTCGATCCAGCCGAGCGGCTCGGCGATGTGGGCACTGCCGGCCAGGGCTCGACTGAGCTCGAGGTCGGGGTTCATTCCGGGCTGGAGGCGCCGGAAGAGCTTGAGGATGTACTCCTCCCCGTAGACCAGCGAGGTGTTGCTCTGCTCGACACCGACCACCCGGCTGGGGTGTCCGAGCTCGATCTCCGCGAGGCGGTGGAAGTCCAGGCCATCGACGGACTCGCCCGCGGCGATCCGGCGCAGCAGCAGATCCGCTGCGTCCTGGTCGTGCGCCGCGTCATACCAGGTCGAGCCGTCCGCCTCACCGATCGCGGCGTGCGCGAGACGCTGCGGCACCGGGCCGTCCAGGCGGCCGAGCAGCAGCTGGTAGCGCGCATCGGCGTCCGGTCCGTGCACGGTGATCAGCAGGTGAATCAGCCCGGAGCCGCCGTCCATCGGCGTCTCCCGCTCCAACTCGACCGAGGAGATCGCCGTGCCCTTGCCGCCGAACCAACGCTGAGCCGGGAGCCACTGCTCGAGCAGTGCGGTCAGGGCGCTCACAGCTGCTCACCCGCCTGTAGCCCGAACCACATGAAGCCGTGGCCGGGCAACGACAGCAGATACGGCAGGTCGCCGACCCGAGGAAAGTGCACCTGACCGGTCAGCTCGACCGGCACGGTGTCCTTGAAGCGCCGCAGATCGAGCTCGACCGGTTGCGGGAAGCGCGACAGGTTGTTGACGCACAGGACCTTGTCGTCGCCGAACTCGCGAACGAACGCGAGCACCGACGGGTTGCTCGAGCCCAGCTCGTCGTAGCTGCCCATCCCGAAGACGGGATGCTGACGGCGGACCGTGAGCATGTTGCGGGTCCAGTGCAGCAGTGACGAGGACGACCGCATCTGCGCCTCGACGTTGAGCGCCTGATATCCGTAGACCGGGTCGAGCAGGGTCGGCAGGTAGAGCCGCTGCGGATCGGCCGTCGAGAAACCGGCGTTGCGGTCGGCGCTCCACTGCATGGGGGTGCGCACCCCATCGCGGTCGCCGAGGTAGATGTTGTCGCCCATGCCGATCTCGTCGCCGTAGTACAGGACCGGCGAGCCGGGAAGGGAGAGCAGCAGACCCGTGAACAGCTCTATCTGGTCGCGGCTGTTCTCGAGCAGCGGCGCCAGGCGCCTCGCGATGCCGACGTTGGACTTCATGCGCGGGTCCTTGGCGTACTCGGCGTACATGTAGTCGCGTTCGTCGTCGGTGACCATCTCGAGGGTCAACTCGTCGTGGTTGCGAAGGAAGATCCCCCACTGGCAGTTCTTCGGGATGGCAGGGGTGGTGGCGAGGATCTCCGAGATCGGATAGCGGGACTCGCGGCGGACGGCCATGAACAGCCTTGGCATCAAGGGGAAGTGAAAGGCCATCTGGCACTCGTCGCCCTCCTCCGGGTCACCGAAGTAGGCCACGACGTCCTCCGGCCACTGGTTGGCCTCGCAGAGCATCACCCGGTCGGGATAAAGAGCGTCCACCTCCTTGCGCACCCGGCGCAGGAACTCGTGGGTCTCCGGCAGGTTCTCCCCGTTGGTCCCCTCTCGCTCGAACAGGTAGGGCACGGCGTCCAGGCGGAAGCCGTCGATGCCGAGATCCAGCCAGAACTTCAGGACCTCGATCATCTCCGCCTGCACGGCGGGGTTGTCGTAGTTGAGGTCGGGCTGGTGGCTGAAGAAGCGGTGCCAGAAGAACTGCTCGCGCACCGGGTCCCACGTCCAGTTCGACTTCTCGGTGTCGACGAAGATGATCCGGGCCTCGGCGTACGGCTCGTCGGTGTCGGACCAGACGTAGTAGTCGCCGTACGGTCCGTCCCGGTCCGTCCGGGACGCCTGGAACCATGGGTGCTGGTCGCTGGAGTGGTTCATGACCAAGTCGGCGATGATGCGCATCCCGCGCGCGTGCGCCTCGTCGACGAGCTGCACGAAGTCGCCGAGGTCGCCGAACTCCGGCAGCACCTTCATGAAGTCGCTGATGTCGTAGCCACCGTCCCGAAGCGGCGACTGGTAGATCGGCAGGAGCCAGACGCAGTCCACCCCGAGCCACTTCAGGTAGTCGAGCTTGGATGTCAGACCACGGATGTCGCCGGTGCCGTCACCGTTGCTGTCGGCGAAACCGCGGATGAGCACCTCGTAGAAGACCGCCCGCTTGAACCACAGCGGGTCACGGGACTGCTCCAGCGAGACGAACTCGCCGTGCTCGAGCTCATCGCTCATGCTGTCGCTCCTGTCGAGGCGCTCGCGCGGACAGCGAACAGGTGTGCGGGCTCTTCGAACGGGTCGAGGCGCACGTAGTTGTGGGCGCCCCAGTCGTAGGTGGCACCGGTCACCGCGTCGTGCACCTCGATCCGGTCGTCCCAGCCGTAGCCGAGGGCAGGCAGGTCGAGCGAGACGGTGGCCTCGCGAACCCCGTGCGGGTCCAGGTTGAGCACGACGAGAACGGCGTCGTCGCCGGACACCTTGCTCCACGCCATGACATCGGGTGAGCTCGTGGTGTGGATGTGCAGATTGCGCAGCCAGTGCAGCGCCGGATGCTCGCGCCGCAGCCGGTTGAGCATGGTGAGGTACGGCGCGAGGGTGGCGCCCGGATCGGACCAGTCGCGCGGGCGCAGCTGGTACTTCTCGCTGTCGAGGTATTCCTCGCTCCCCGGTTTCACCGCGACGTGCTCGTAGAGCTCGAAGCCGGCGTAGACGCCGTAGGTGGGGGACAGGAGCGCCGCAAGCACGGCCCGGATCTTGAACACCGGCGGCCCGCCGTACTGAAGGGAGGCGTGGAGGATGTCAGGGGTGTTGACGAAGAAGTTCGGCCGCATGTAGTCCGCAGCCTCCACCAGCTCCAGCGCGTAGTCCTCGAGCTCGGTACGCCGGGTCCGCCAGGTGAAGTACGTGTAGGACTGGGTGAACCCGACGCGGGCGAGCTCGTGCATCATCGCCGGGCGGGTGAACGCCTCGGCCAGGAAGAGCACGTCCGGGTCGGTCTTCTGAATCTCCCTGATCAGCCACTCCCAGAACTCGAGCGGCTTGGTGTGGGGGTTGTCGACGCGGAAGATCCGGACTCCGTGGGCCATCCAGTGCCGCACCACGCGCAGCACCTCGGCGTAGAGCCCCGCGGGATCGTTGTCGAAGTTCAGCGGATAGATGTCCTGGTACTTCTTCGGCGGGTTCTCGGCGTACGCGATGGTGCCGTCGAGGCGGGTGGTGAACCACTGCGGGTGGTCCTTCGCCCACGGATGGTCCGGTGCGCACTGCAGCGCGAGGTCGAGGGCGACCTCCATGCCGAGCTCCTCGGTGCGCGCCACGAAGGCGTCGAAGTCGGCCAGCGTCCCGAGGTCGGGGTGCACCGCGTCGTGTCCGCCGTCCTTCGAACCGATGGCCCACGGCGAGCCGACGTCGTCGGGTCCAGGGGTCAGTGTGTTGTTCGGGCCCTTGCGGTTGACCTCCCCGACCGGATGGATCGGCGGCAGGTAGACGACGTCGAAACCCATGCGTGCCACCGCCGGCAGCCGCTGCGTCGCGGTGCGGAACGTGCCGGTGCGCAGCACTCCCGTCTCGTCGGGCGCGGCGCCCTCCGAACGGGGGAAGAACTCATACCAGGCTCCGTAGAGCGCCCGTTGGCGGTCGACCCAGATCGTGCGCGACTCGGCGGCAGTGACCAGCTCGCGCACCGGGTGCTGGGTCAGCAGCCCCACGACCTCGGGGTCGAGTGCCGCGGCGAGGCGGTTCATCGGCTCGCGCTTCGCGTCGCGAAGCACCTTGGCGAGAGCCTTGACAGGCGGGCGGACGGCTGTTCCCAGGGCCGTCGCCGCTCGCTCGTACAGCCGCGCCCCCTCCTCCAGCATCAGGTCGATGTCGACACCCGCACCGATCTTGATCGGTGCGTCGTGCCACCAGGTGCCGAGCGGGTCACTCCACGCCTCGACGGTGAACGACCACAGTCCTTGCGCCGCAGAGTCGGCAGGCAGCGTGAAGGCGGCCGACCAGCGATCGGTCCCAGGGGCGCCGGGTTGCATGCGCAGGAACGGCTGCCTGGTCCCGTCGGGTGCGGTCACCACCACGTCTGCCGCGACCGCGTCGTGCCCCTCCCGGAACACGGTTGCCGAGAAGACGACAGTCTCCCCTGTGACCCCGCGCGCGGGGTACTGGCCGCACGACACCGACGGGCTGATCTGTGTGACTGCTATCCGTCCGACCATTGAGGCGACCGTACCCCCCGATCATGACCCGGGGACATCGGCCCCTCCTCGGGCTGGCTAGGGTCCCTCGGGTGAGAGCACTCCGTAGGTTCACCGTCCGGCTCGCCCTGCCGCCGTCGCTTGCCCCGCTCGCCGAGCTGGTGATGAACCTGCGCTGGTCGTGGCATCCCGACTCGATCGAGCTCTTCCGCTCGGTCGACCCGGACGCCTGGGATGCCGCCGGGCAGGACCCGGTCCGCCTCCTGGGCGAGGTCAGTCCCGAGCGGCTGGCCGCACTCGCCGCGGACAAGGAGTTCCTCGGCCGGCTGGGCGCTGCGCACGAGGACCTGCGCGACTACCTGACCCGCCCCCGCTGGTACCAGGGGCTGCAGGACGCCCCGCGGGGCATCGCCTATTTCTCGCCCGAGTTCGGCATCACCGAGGTGCTCCCGCAGTACTCCGGTGGTCTCGGCATCCTGGCCGGCGACCACCTCAAGGCCGCCTCCGACCTCGGAGTCCCCATCCTCGGCGTCGGGCTGCTCTATCGCGCGGGCTATTTCAAGCAGTCGCTGAATGCCGAGGGCTGGCAGCAGGAGCGCTATCCACCGCTGGACCCGCACGGTCTTCCGCTGACCCTCGTGACCGACGCGGACGGTTCGCCGCTGACGGTGCGCATCGGCCTGCCGGAGGGTCGCACCCTGCACGCCCACGTGTGGCGGGCGCAGGTCGGCCGGGTTCCCCTGCTGCTGCTGGACTCCGACGTCGAGGAGAACGCCCCGGAGGAGCGCGAGGTCACCGACCGGCTGTACGGCGGCGGTTCTGACCACCGTCTGCACCAGGAGATGCTGCTCGGCATCGGCGGGGTGCGGGCCATCCGTGCGTGGACCGCGCTGACCGGCGACCCGGAGCCGGAGGTCTTCCACACCAACGAGGGCCACGCCGGGTTCCTCGGCGTGGAGCGCATCCGTGAGTTCGTCCTCCAGGGGCTGAGCTTCGACGAGGCCCGCGAGGCTGTACGCGCCGGGACGGTCTTCACGACACACACCCCGGTGCCGGCCGGCATCGACCGCTTCCCGAACGAGCTGATCCGGCGCTACTTCGGCGGCGAGAACGGCGTGGAGCAGGTCGCTGTCGACCGCATCCTCGAGCTCGGTGCGGAAGCGGACCCGTCGGTCTTCAACATGGCCCACATGGGCCTGCGCATGGCGCAGCGACGCAACGGTGTGGCCAAGCTGCACGGCGTCGTGAGCCGCCAGATGTTTGCCGACCTGTGGCCGGGCTTCGACAGCGTCGACGTCCCGATCACCTCCATCACCAACGGCGTGCACGCGCCGACCTGGATCGCCAGGGAGGTCTTCGAACTCGCCGACCAGGCGAGCGGTGGGACCTTGACCACCGATGCGCAGGGCTGGGAGAACATCGCAAAGATTGCCGACGCGAGCATCTGGGCGACCCGCCGGGTGCTGCGGGAGCGGCTGGTCGAGGAGGTGCGGCGCCGGCTCCGGGAGTCCTGCCTGCAGCGTGGGGCGACCGAGGCCGAGCTGGGCTGGACCGCGTCGGTGTTCGACCCCGATGTCCTGACGATCGGCTTCGCCCGGCGGGTGCCCTCCTACAAGCGCCTCACGTTGATGCTGTGTGACCCCGACCGGCTCACGTCGCTGCTGCTCGACCCGGACCGGCCGATCCAGCTGGTCATCGCCGGCAAGGCGCACCCCGCCGACGACGGAGGCAAGGAGCTGGTCCAGCAGATCGTGCGCTTCGCCGACCGTACCGACGTCCGTCACCGCATCGCCTTCCTGCCCGACTACGACATCGGCATGGCGCGCTACCTCTACGGCGGCTGCGACGTGTGGCTGAACAACCCGCTGCGACCGCTCGAGGCCTGCGGGACCTCGGGGATGAAGTCCGCGCTCAACGGCGGGCTCAACCTGTCCATCCGGGACGGGTGGTGGGACGAGATGTATGACGGGGAGAACGGCTGGGCCATCCCCACCGCCGACGGCGTGAGCGATCCGGACCGGCGCGACAGTCTCGAGGCGACAGCGTTCTACGAGCTGGTCGAGAAGCAGGTGCGGACCCGCTTCTATGACCGCGACAACAGCGGCGTCCCGCAGCGATGGGTCGACATGGTGCGTCACACGCTGCAGACACTCGGCCCGAAGGTGCTGGCCAGTAGGATGGTTCGCGACTACGTGCACCAGCTCTACGGTCCGGCGGCGCAGTCCTCGCGCGCCCTGTCGGCGTCGGACTTCGCCGCTGCCCGGGAGCTCGCGGCGTGGCGGACCCGGGTCGCCGAGCGCTGGGCGCAGGTGCGGGTCGAGCACGTCGAGGCCGGCGGCGTCGGTGACACCCCGCAGGTGGGCACGGTGCTCGAGGTGCGGGCGAGTGTCGACCTCGGGGGGTTGTCCCCGGCGGATGTCACCGTCCAGGTGGCGTACGGCCGGGTCGACGAGGCCGACGAGCTGCGCTCACCTGCCTACGTCGAGCTGCACGACATCGGCACGGCCGAGGGAGGGCTGCATCGCTACGAGGGGACCGTGCGGCTCGACCGTCCGGGCTCGTTCGGCTACAGCGTGCGGGTGCTGCCCCACTCGGCGGCGTTGCCGAGCGACGCCGACCTGGGGCTGCTCACCACCGCCTGAGGCTAGGGCTGGGGGTGGGCGCGCAGGACGACCACCGAGCGGGCCGTGAGGCCGATCAGTGCACCGGCGTCCAGCGTGGCACCCGGACCGGGCTCCTCCGCGGCGGTGTCGAGCACCACGTCGTACGCGACCGCCCACGGCGCGCCGGGCAACTGGAAGGCGATGTCCGCCGGACCCAGGTGCAGCACCACCAGGAAGCTGTCGTCGACGACAGGTGCCCCCTGCCGATCGGGGGCGCGGATCCCGGAGCCGTGCAGGAACATCCCGAGCGTCGCCTGGTCAGCATCGAACCACTGCAACTCGGTCACCTCGCTCCCGCTCGCGCCGAACCAGGTGAGGTCCTCCCGGCCGAGGAAGAACGATCGTTGGCGGAAGACCGGGTGCTCCCGCCGGAGGCGCACCAGACGCGCCGTGAACTCACGCAGGGCGACGGCGTCGGGACCGACCTGCCAAGGTTGCCAGGACAACTCGCTGTCCTGGCAGTAGGCGTTGTTGTTCCCCCGCTGGCTGCGGCGCACCTCGTCGCCCATGGTCAGCATCGGCACGCCGGAGCTGAGCAGCAGCGTCGCGACCAGGTTGCGCGCCTGCCTGCGGCGCAGCGTGAGCACCGCCGGCTCCGTGGTGTCGCCCTCGACCCCGCAGTTCCACGACCGGTTGTGCCCGTGGCCGTCCCGATTGCTCTCGCCGTTGGCCTCGTTGTGCTTGGCGTCGTAGGCGGTGAGGTCGTGCAAGGTGAATCCGTCGTGGGCAGTGACGAAGTTGACCGAGGACCAGGGCCGGCGGCCGGCTGCGTCGAACAGGTCCGAGGAGCCGGACAGGCGGTAGGCCAACTCGCGGACCCCAGCAGCGTAGCCGCGCCAGGCGTCGCGCGCGGTGTCGCGGAAGCGGTCGTTCCACTCCGCCCACGGCGCGGGGAAGCGACCGAGCTGGTAGCCACCTTCGCCGATGTCCCACGGCTCCGCGACGAGCTTGACCTTCGAGAGCACCGGGTCCTGCTGCAGCACCTGCAGGAAGGCCGCGCGCGGGTCGACCGCCGAGGGGCCGCGCGCCAACGCCGGGGTCAGGTCGAAGCGGAAGCCGTCGACATGCATGTCCTGCACCCAGTAGCGCAGTGAGTCCATGATCAGCTGGAGCACATGCGGCTGCTGGAGGTCCAGGGTGCTGCCGGTCCCCGCGTAGTCGCGATAGCGGGCCGGGGCGGCGGGATCCAGTCGGTAGTAGCCGGCGTTGTCGAGCCCGCGGAAGGCCAGTGTCGGCCCGCGCTCGTCGCCCTCGCCGGTGTGGTTGTAGACGACGTCCAGCAGCACCTCGAGGCCGGCGTCGTGCAGCGCGCGCACCATCTCCCGGAACTCGGCGACCTGTTGCCCGCGGAAACCGCTCGAGCTGTACGCGGCGTGCGGCGCGAAGAAGCCGACGCTGTTGTAGCCCCAGTAGTTGGACAGCCCGCGTCGCAGCAGATGTGGCTCGCTCACGAAATGGTGAACGGGCAGGAGCTCCACCGCTGTCACGCCGAGCGCCAGCAGGTGCTCGATCGCCGCTGGGTGCGCGAGGCCGGCGTAGGTGCCGCGCAGGTGGGCCGGGATGTCGGGATGTCTTGCCGTGAAGCCTTTCACGTGCATCTCGTAGATGACCGTGTCCGACCAGGAGATGTCCGGCGGGCGGTCGCCCTGCCAGTCGAAGTCGTCGTGCACGACGACGGACCGAGGGACGTACGGCGCGTTGTCGCGCGGTTCAGCCTCGCCGTCGCGGCCCGGCACCGAGCCGAACACCGATGAGTGCAGCCGGAACTCCCCGCAGATCGCGCGGGCGTAGGGGTCGAGCAGCAGCTTGTTCGGGTTGTGCCGGTGACCGGCCTCCGGCGCGAACGGCCCGCGAACACGGAAGCCGTAGCGCTGCCCGGGGCCGACACCTGGCAGGTAGCCGTGCCACACGTACCCGCTCCGCTCGGCCAGCGGGATGCGCACCTCGCCCCCGCCGTCCTCGAACAGGCAGAGCTCGACGCCGTCGGCCGTCGAGCTGTGGACGGCGAAGTTCGTGCCCGTCCCGTCCCAGGTGGCGCCCAGTGGTGTGCGGCAGCCGGGCCAGGGCCGTGCGGGGATCATCGGGGCGATCCTGCCCGATCAGCGTTCAGGAGCCGCGGGTGCCCCGGGCCAACAGGCGCCGGGCGACGACGATGCGCTGGATCTGGTTCGTGCCCTCGTAGATCTGGGTGATCTTCGCGTCGCGCATCATCCGCTCCAACGGGAAGTCCCGGGTGTAGCCGTAGCCACCGAGCAGCTGCACCGCGTCGGTGGTGATGGACATCGCGGCGTCCGAGGCGACGCACTTCGCGGCCGCCCCGAAGTAGCCGACGTCCGCGTCGCCGCGCTCGGACATGCCGGCAGCGACGTAGACGAGCGCCCGAGCGGCCTCGAGCTTCATGGCCATGTCGGCGAGCAGGAACTGGATGCCCTGGAAGTCGGCGATGGCCTTGCCGAACTGACGCCGTTCCGTCACGTAGCCCGCAGCGACGTCGAGCGCTCCCTGCGCGATGCCGACGGACTGCGCCCCGATGGTGATGCGGGTGTGGTCCAGCGTGCGGAGCGCGAGCGTCAGCCCTTCACCCTCGACGCCGACCAACCGGTCGGCGGGCAGCGGCACGTCGTCGAACAGCAGCTCGCGAGTGGGCGAACCCTTGATGCCCATCTTGCGTTCCGGCGCACCGAACGTGAAGCCGGGATCGGACTTCTCGACGACGAAGGCAGAGATGCCGCCCTTGCCGGCAGCGGGGTCGGTCACCGCCATGACCGTGTAGAAGTCGGCAACACCGGCGTTGGTGATCCAGGACTTCTGGCCGGAGAGCACCCAGCCGTCCCCGGTGCGTACGGCGCGCGACACCATGCTGGCCGTGTCCGAGCCGGCGTCGCGCTCGGACAGTCCGTAGGCGAACATCGCCTCACCGCGGGCAACCGGCGGTAGGTAGCGCGCATTGAGATCGGCATCCGCGGCGAGCAGCAGCGGCATGGTGCCGAGCTTGTTGGTTGCCGGGACCAGCGAGGTCGAGACGCAGACACGCGCGACCTCCTCGATCACCAGACAGGTCGCGAGCGCGTCGGCGCCCATCCCGTCGTACTCGACAGGAAGGTGAGGTGCGTGCAGGTCCGCCCGACGCAGCGCGTCGTAGGACGCCTGGGGGAACTCGGCCCGCTCGTCCGCCTCCGCCGCGTGCGGCTCGATCTCGGCCTTCGCCAGCTTGCGGACCACCTCGCGCAGGTGCCGGTGCTCCTCGCTCAGCCGGAAGACGTCGTCGCTCACACCCACAGTCTGGCAGGGGCTCCCCGCTAGGGTGCGGCGACAGGCATCAGGAGGCGGTCATGGTCGAGGCATCCGGGTTCGTTCGGCTCGAAGTCGCGGGCGCCGTGGGCACCATCCGCCTCGACCGGCCGAAGATGAACGCGATCGACGAGCGGCTGCGTGCCGATCTGCACGCCGTGGCCGCAGAGGTCCGTGACCGCGACGATGTCCGCGCTGTGGTGCTCTACGGCGGGGAACGGGTCTTCGCAGCCGGAGCCGACATCGAGTTCATGTCCCGGCTGGGTTACGCCGGCATGGTCGCCTGGGGGGCTTTGCTGCAGGACACCTTCCGGCTGGTCGCCCGACTGCCGGTCCCGGTGATCGCGGCGGTCAACGGCTACGCCCTGGGGGGTGGGTTCGAGCTGGCGCTCACCGCAGACTTCCGCGTCCTCGGGTTCCGGGCCAAGGTCGGCGTCCCCGAGATCACCCTCGGCGTGATTCCCGGGGCCGGCGGCACCCAGCGGCTGACCCGGCTGGTCGGCCCCGCGAAGGCCAAGGGGATGGTGTTCACCGGACGGCACGTCGGCGCCGAGGAGGCGCTGTCCCTCGGCATCGCTGACGACGTCGTGCCCGACGGCGACGTCCACGAACGGGCCATGGAGATGGCGGCGCAGTACGCCGGGGGCCCCGCGGTCGCCCTGCGTGCCGCCAAGCAGGCGATCGACGACGGTCTCGACACAGATCTGGACAGCGGTCTGCGTCTCGAGACTGCCCTGTTCGCGGGGTTGTTCGCCACCGAGGACCAGGCGACGGGAATGGCTTCCTTCCTCGAGAGCGGGCCGGGCAAGGCTCGCTTCGCCGGACGCTGAGACGCCGGTGCGTGACGCGCACCACCCGGCGTCCGGGTTGCCGGGGAACTACCCGCGGGTAGCGTTCACGGTGCAGGGTGATGGGTGGCCCGAGGGCGCACGGCGATATCGTGCCAACTGCTCTCAGGTGGCGTTTCGCCCTGAAACGAGTCCCGAAACCGGAGGTCGGCGCCCTACGTGAACATCGTCGTACTGGTCAAGCAGGTGCCTGACACCTGGGCCGAGCGCAAGCTGCAGGACAGTGACAAGACGCTCGACCGCGCCTCCGTCGACGTGGTCATGAACGAGATCGACGAGTACGCCGTGGAGGAGGCTCTGCGCATCAAGGAGAGCACCGGTGACGGCTCCGAGGTCACCGTCCTGACGATGGGGCCCGAGCGCGCGGTGGAGACGATCCGCAAGGCGCTGTCGATGGGCGTCGACAAGGCGGTCCACCTCACCGACGAGGCGCTGCACGGCTCATGCGCCCTGCAGACGTCGTACGCGCTGGCGACGGTCCTCGGGACGCTCGACTTCGACCTCGTGATCTGCGGCTCGGAGTCAACAGACGCGCGGCTGTCGGTCATGGCGCCGCTGCTCGCGGAGCGCCTCGGCATCCCACAGCTGTCCGGTGCCCGCAAGGTCACCGTGTTGGACAAGACGGTGCGCATCGAGCGGCAGACCGAGAGCGGCTATGACGTCATCGAGGCCGCGATGCCGACCGTGATCTCCGTGGTCGAGAAGATCAACGAGCCGCGCTATCCCTCGTTCAAGGGCATCATGGCGGCCAAGAAGAAGCCGCTGACGACGCTGACGATCGCCGATGCCGGCATCGAGCCCGACCGGGTCGGCCTGGCAGCGGCGACCAGCGCGGTCGAGTCGTTCTCCACCCGGCCACCGCGCCAGGCCGGTCAGATCGTCAAGGATGAGGGCGACGGTGGCTCGCGGGTCGCCGACTTCCTCGCGTCGCAGAAGTTCCTCTGAGAGGCTGGAGTCCATGGCTGAGGTTCTCGTCATCGTCGATCACCTCGACGGGACGCCCAAGAAGGTCACCTACGAGCTGCTCACCAAGGCGCGCGAGCTGGGGGAGCCGTCGGCCGTCTTCCTCGGCGCCCCGGGCCAGTCCGCGGCAGCTCTGGACGGTCTCGGACGGTTCGGTGCGCAGAAGGTCTATGTCGGCGAGTCCGACGACATCGCAGGCTTTCTCACCGCTCCCAAGGCTGAGATCATCGCCGCCCTCGTCAAGGACAAGGCGCCGAAAGCGGTGCTGTTCGCCTCGTCGGCGGAGGGCAAGGAGGTCGCGGCCCGGGTCGCGGTCAAGACGGGGAGCGGGCTGCTCGCCGACGCCGTCGACCTCGACTCCGACGGCACGGCTACCCAGTCCATCTTCGGCGGCGCGGTCGAGGTGCGGTCCACGGTCACCACCGGGACCAACCTGGTCACGGTCCGGCCCAACTCGACCCCTCCCGTCGAGCAGCCGGGTGACGCCGTGGTCGAGCAGCTGGCCGTCGAGGTCTCCGAGGCCGCCAGGGGTGCCCGGATCGTCGAGTCGGTCGTCGAGGGCAAGGGCGGCCGGCCCGATCTCGGGGACGCCTCCGTGGTCGTCTCCGGCGGCCGGGGCGTCGGCGCCGCTGAGGGTTTCGGCATCATCGAGGCTCTCGCGGACAGCCTGGGCGCCGCAGTCGGCGCCTCGCGCGCCGCGACAGACGCCGGCTGGTATCCCCATCAGCACCAGGTCGGGCAGACCGGCCGCACCGTGTCGCCGCAGCTCTACATCGCGGCCGGGATCTCCGGCGCCATCCAGCACCGCGCCGGCATGCAGACCAGCAAGACGATCGTCGCGATCAACAAGGACGCCGAGGCGCCGATCTTCGAGCTGGCCGACTTCGGCCTCGTGGGCGACCTGTTCACCGTCGTGCCGGCGCTGACCGAGGAGATCGTCAAGCGCAAGGGCTGACGGCCGTCAGAGCGGCAGGGCGTACGTCACGCCGGTCAGCCGTTCGGACACCTGCCACAGGCGCCGGGCGGCAACGTCGTCCTGTGCCGCCTTGCTGCGGGGAACCCGCTTGGGCGAGCCGCGCAGCTCGGCCAGCTGCGGGCCCCAGTAGTCACCGGCCTGCACGTCGGGCATTGTCGCCGCGTAGAGCGAGGGCAGGGCTCCCTGGGCGTCGCTCTGGGCCAGCAGCGCATTCCCGGCGCGCAGGATCGCGCCTTGGACCGTGGAACCGTGCCCGACCTGCAGGGAGGTCGACGCGTAGCCGGGATGCGCGGCCGCCACCAGAAGCGCGGTGCCTGCGGTGCGCCGGTCCAGCTCACGGGCGAACAGCAGGTTTGCCAGTTTGCTCTGCGCGTACGCCTGCCACCGGCGGTAACTCCGCTCGCCCATCAGGTCGTCGAAGTCGATGCGGCCGAACCTGTGGGCGGCGCTGGCCACGACGACGACGCGCGGCTCCCGTGCGGCCAGCAGCAGGGGCAGCAGCCGGCCGGTGAGCGCGAAGTGACCGAGGTGGTTGGTGCCGAGCTGCAGCTCGAAGCCGTCCGCCGTCAGCGTCCGCGGGGGAGCCATCACCCCGGCGTTGTCGACCAGCAGGTCGAGCGATGCGGTCTGCCTGCCCACCTCTGCGGCGGCCGACTCGACGGAGGTCAGCGACGCGAGGTCGAGGCTCAACAGCTCGGCGGAAGCCTGTGGCGCGAAGGCCCGCAGTCGCTGCAGCGCCGCCTCGGCCCGGCCTGGGTTCCGGCAGGCCATCAGCACGCGGGCGCCGCGGCGGGCGAGCTCCAGGCTCGTGTGGAACCCCAGTCCCGAGTTGGCCCCGGTCACGAGGGCCACCCGCCCGGACTGCTCGGGGATTGCCTCGGCAGTCCAGGGCGCAGCTTTGGGGGGTGGCATGCGACCAAGCCTGTCACCCCACCTGAGGGCGCTCGTTCCCTAGACTCCGAGCCCATGGCCTCCTGGGATTCAATGACGACGCGCCAGCTCACGGCCCAACGTGAGGCTGCGGTGCGCGCCCAGGTGCTGGACGCCGTCGCGCCGTTCTCGCCTTTCTGGCGCTCACGCCTGTCGGCGCTGGGCCGTACCGCCAAGGACGTCGCCTCGCTGTCGGGGCTGAGCGGGCTCCCCGCCGCAGGCGAACGTGACGTGTGCCCGGACGGGAACCCCTCCGGGGCAGCCGGTCTGGTCCTGCAGGCGAAGGAATCTGGCTACGCTTTGCACGCCGACGGACCGGCGCTGCGCAAGGCGCTGGGGCGCCGGCTCACCAAGCCGGACGACTACCGCGAGATCGTCGAGGCCGACACGCGCCCGACGTCCTACGTCTACGCGGGCCAGGCGTTGCGCTTCCCGGTCGCGAGCACGCGGAGCGACCTCGATGTCGTCGCCCGCACCGGCGCTCGGGTGTGGCAGGTGCTGGGCCTGACGAAGGCCGACATCGTCGTCAGCGCCCTGCCCGCGGCGTCGTCCGCGTTGGTGCAGGCGCTCTCCCTGGCCGCCCTGGGCGCGAGCTCGCCGCTGTTCGCACCCGACGGCCAGATCGAGCAGGTGGTGTCCACCCTGAACATGGTCGACACGTCGGTGCTGGTGCTGCCCTCCCGCGGCGGCGCCGATGTGCTCGGTCGGCTCACCGACGCGCGGGCCTCGATGTCGTCGGTGGCGACGGTGCTGGTCGCCGGGCCACCGGACCCCGGCGAGCGCCGGGCGATCGCCGACGCGATGGCGGGGATGAGCGGTTCCCGCGCCGTCCTGCTGGCCGTCCATGTGCCGGACGGTCACCGCCTGCTGTGGGCCGAGTGCCGGGAGTCGGGCGGCAGTACCGGCCTGCACACCTACCCCGATCTCGAGGTCGTCGAGACCATCGACCCTGAGACGGGAGAGCAGGCGGGGCAGCAGGGGCCGTACGAAGTCGTCCTCACCCAGCTCGGACTGCGCGGCACGGCGCTGCTGCGCTGGCGAACCGGCGATGTCGTCGACGCCGTGGAGGAGGACCCATGTCGCCCCTGCGGTCGGACTGTCCCCCGCGTGCTGAATCTGCAGGGAGGGGCGTTGGTGCCCGAGCTGATGCTGCGCACCGGACGGCAGGCGGTCGACCTGCGAGCGATCTCGTCCGCGCTGTCCGGTCGGCCCGACGTGCAGGACTGGCGGGTCGTGATCGGACGCAGCGCCCGCGACGGCTCCGATGAGCTGCTCGTGCACGTGTCGCCACCGGCCGGCGTGGAACAGGCCGATGTGGCCGTCGCGGTGGCCCGCGATCTGCGTCTGGCCGCCGGCCTACTGCCCAGCCAGGTCATCGTGTCCGACAACGGCCGGCTGCCGAACGGCCCCGGCCTGTCGGCACGGCTGCTCGTCTGACGCCGCGCGCTGCCACTCGCCGCAGCCCGGCGGCGGCTAGTCTCCACCTCGTGGCCTACCTCGACCATGCGGCCTCGACGCCGATGCTCGCCGAGGCCGTGGAGACGATGACCGCGGCCCTGTCTGCTGCGCTGTCCGCGGCCGGGAACGCCTCGTCACTGCACTCCGCCGGTCGAAAGGCCCGGCGCGTCGTCGAGGAGTCCCGGGAGCAGCTGGCCGCCGCGCTCGGTGCGCGGCCGTCGGAGATCGTGTTCACCGGCAGTGGCACGGAGAGCGACAACCTTGCCGTCAAGGGGATCTGGTGGGCGCGACACGACGCCGACCGTCGCCGCACACGGGTGTTGGCCAGCGCTGTCGAGCATCACGCGGTCCTGGACGCCGTCGAGTGGCTCGCCGGGCACGAGGGCGCCACCGTCGACTGGCTGGAGGTCGACGAGCAGGGACGGCTCCACCCGGATGTCCTTCGCGAGGCGATCGAGCGCGATCCCGACGACGTCGCACTCGTGACGGTGATGTGGGCCAACAACGAGGTCGGCACCGTCCAGCCCGTGCGGCGGCTCGCCGACATCGCCCATGAGTTCGGCATCCCCTTCCACACCGATGCGGTCCAGGCTCTCGGCCAGCTGCCCGTCGACGTCGCCACGAGCGGGGTAGACGCGCTCACCCTTGCCGGACACAAGTTCGGCGGACCGCTCGGGGTCGGCGCGCTCGTTCTCGGCCGCGACGTCACCTGCGTGCCACTGCTGCACGGGGGAGGCCAGGAGCGGGATGTGCGCTCCGGCACCCTCGACACCCCGGCGGTCGCCGGCCTCGCGCTCGCCGCGGCGCTGGCCGTCCAGCGCCAGCCCGGCCTGCACGCCCGGCTCACCGGGCTGCGCGACGATCTCGTGCACCGCGTGCAGCAGGCGGTGCCCGACGCGGTCCTCAACGGCGCACCGGGCCGGGATCGCCTGCCTGGAAACGCCCACTTCTCCTTCCCCGGCTGCGAGGGTGACTCCCTGCTCCTGCTGCTCGACGCACGCGGGGTCGAGGTGTCGACCGGTTCGGCCTGTTCAGCCGGGGTTGCGCGTCCCAGCCATGTCCTCTTGGCGATGGGAGCGGCCGAGGTCGCCGCGCGCAGCTCGCTGCGTTTCTCGCTCGGCCACAGCTCCACCGCGGCAGACGTCGACGCGCTGCTCGATGCCCTGCCGGGCGTGGTCGATCGGGCCCGCCGGGCAGCGCTGCCGACGCTCCGGCGGTGAGGCTGCTCGCCGCGCTGTCCGGCGGCGTCGACTCCGCGGTGGCGGCGGCTCTCGCCGTCGAGGCGGGGCACGAGGTCACGGCCGTGCACCTGGCGCTGTCCGCCGCCCCCGCCACGCTGCGGACCGGCTCCCGGGGGTGCTGCTCGAAGGAGGACGCCCGCGATGCGTCGCGCGTGGCCGACGTGCTCGGCATCCCCTTCTACGTCTGGGATTTCGCCGATCGCTTTCGCGCGGACGTCATCGACAACTTCGTCGCTGAATATGCCGCCGGACGCACCCCGAACCCGTGCCTGCGCTGCAACGAGAAGATCAAGTTCGCCGCGGTGCTCGATCGCGCCCTGGCTCTGGGCTTCGACGCGGTCGTCACCGGCCACCATGCCCGGCTCGCCGACGGCGCGCTGCGCCGCTCGGTCGACGAGGCGAAGGACCAGTCGTATGTCCTCGCCGTCCTCACTCCTGTCCAGCTGGCAGGCACGGTCCTGCCGCTGGGTGGACTGACCAAGGCCGAGGTCCGGGTCGCCGCAGCCGAGCGAGGCTTCGCCGTCGCCGACAAGCCGGACAGCCACGACATCTGCTTCATCGCCGACGGGGACACCGCCGGCTTCCTGCGCGACCGGCTCGGGCCGCGGCCGGGGCCGGTGGTCGACGCGTTGACCGGCGCGGTCGTCGGCGGTCACGACGGCGCCTACGGCTACACCATCGGCCAGCGGCGTGGGCTCGCCCTGACCGTGCCGGCCCCGGACGGCCGGCCCCGCTACGTGCTGTCGGTCGAGCCGGTCAGCCGGACCGTCACGGTCGGGCCGGGCGAAGCGCTGGACACCACGTCGGTACGCGCCACCGCCCCGCGATGGCTCGCCCCCCGGCTGTTGCCGCTGCCCTGCGAGGTGCAGCTGCGGGCGCACGGCGCCGTACACGCCTGTGTCGCCTCCGAGGACGGCAGCGGCGGCTGGCGGCTGGAGCTGGCGACGCCCGCGCGGGGTGTCGCCGCCGGCCAGGCCGCGGTGCTCTACGAGGGAGACCGGGTGCTCGCGAGCGCGACGATCGCCTGAGCAGGGCAACAGACCCAGCCACCGTCTGGCTAGGCTTCCCGCATGGCCGACGACGTGCAGCTCACCGACCTCGAGGTCATCCAGCGCTACAGCCTGGCCGTGCGCGGTGCGACGGCGTCGCGGGAGGAGCTGGTGCAGGCGCTCGAGTCCGACCTGCTCTGGCTCACCGGCGACCGCCGGTTCGCGTCGGCGAACGACCCTGAGCCCCAGGCGCCCCCTGCGGCGCGGGCACGCAAGGCCCCGGTTCGCAAGTCGGCGACCACGAATCGCACCGCCCAGGCTTGAGCGCGCCGCCCGTGAGTCCGTGGCACGGTGCGACCGGCATCGGCAGCATGCCGGGCACCGACCCCGACGAGGCCGTACGCGTCGTGCTCGGCGAGCTGCCGGACCTGCCTTTCCTGCCCGAGCTCCCGGCCCGGGGTCCGCACGGCGACCTGGCCGGTCGCGCGACCGCGCTGCTCGTCGACCTGGCGGTGGACCTCCAGCCGACCGGCTGGCGCCTCGTGCCGAACTCCTCGCGGGACGGCCGCCGGGCGCGCGACCTGCTCTCGCGCGACCTCGATGCGCTGGAGGGGGCGACGCAGGGGGGCCCGCCCGCCGCGCTCAAGGTCCAGGTCGTCGGCCCGTGGACGCTCGCGGCGATGCTCGAGCTGCCTCGCGGTGAGCGGGCGCTCGCCGACCACGGCGCCGTCGACGACCTCAGTCAGTCGCTCGCCGAAGGGCTGCGCCGCCACCTGGGCGACCTCGCCGCCCGGCTGCCGGGGACTCGGCTGGTGCTGCAGCTGGACGAGCCGTCCCTGCCTGCTGTGCTCGGCGCCGGGATCCCGACCGCCAGCGGCTTCGGCCGGCTGCGGGCGCCGAGCCGGCAGCGGGTGCGGGAGGTCCTCGCAGCGGTCCTGGCCGTCGGCGATGACACCGTCGTGCACTGCTGCGCGGCAGACCCCCCGGTCGAGCTGCTGCACGAAGCGGGGGCCGGGGCGGTCAGCCTCGACGCCACCCTGCTGACCCCGCAGGGCGACGAGGCGATCGGGCTCGCTGTGGAGGGCGGCAGCGGGCTGCTGCTCGGCGTCGTCCCGGCCCTCGACACGCGACTGTCGGACCTCGGGGCCGTGATGGAGCCGGTTCGACGGCTGTGGCGGCGACTGGGCTTCGAGCCCGACCTGCTCCCGGCGACCGTCGTCGTGACGCCGACCTGCGGGCTGGCCGGCGCCAGCCCCGGTCATGCCCGGCAGGCGCTGGGCACGGCGGTGGAGATCGCCAGACGACTGGGGGAGCAGCCCGAGGATGACTGAGATCGTCGACGGTGTCCCGGTCGACATCCGGGAGCGGCACGGCGAGCTGTCCCGCACGCTCGACGAGAATGCCTTCCGCTACTACGTTCTCGATGCACCGACTGTGGCCGACGCCGACTACGACGCGCAGATGCGCGAGCTGCGGGCGATCGAGGACAC
>JBBSKF010000007.1:0-51584 GCA_038256525.1 Mycobacteriales bacterium
GGGTGGCAGCGAACGCCAGGCCAACCAGGTCACCGTGGCGGACCCGAACGCCCTCGGCACCTACCTGCGCGACCAGGGCGTCATGCTGCGCCGCACCCGCGCTGACGTCGGCCGGGAGCTCCCCGACGTCGTCCGGGTCACCCACACCGTCGACGCCGACCCCTCACGCCTGGACGAGGTCGCCGTCGAGGTCGAGGCGCTCGCCCGCACCCTGCTCGACGGCCCCCGCAAGGAACGCTTCGCCGCCGCCGGCGAGATGGACTGGAAGCTGCGGCAGGCGACCGGACTGGCGAAAGCCCCGTATGTCGCGGCGTTCGTCCGGATGCTCCTGGACAGCGAACCGGCCGTCGTGCTGTTCGGCTGGCACCGCGAGGTGTACGAACGGTGGGAACGCCACCTCGCCGAGTTCAGCCCCCGCCTGTACACCGGCACCGAGTCCCCGGCGCAGAAGGAAGCGAGCGTCCGGGCGTTCCTCGACGGGACCTGCCGGGTGCTCATGGTCAGCCTGCGCGCCGGCGCCGGCCTCGACGGTCTGCAGAAGCGCGCCCGCGTCGCCGTGTTCGGCGAGCTCGACTGGTCCCCAGGCATACATCACCAATGCGAGGGCCGCCTCAACCGTGATGGCCAGGCCGACCCCGTCGTCTCCTACTTCCTGACCTGCGACTCCGGATCGGACCCGACAGTGTCCGAGGTCCTCGGTCTCAAACGCGGCCAGTCCGAACCGATGCTCGACCCCGACAGCAAGCCGCTCGCGACCGCCGACGGATCGGCCGACCGGATGCAACGCCTCGCCGCCGCGTTCCTCGCCCGCCGCAGCGCCGCACCCGCCCCCGCACCCGAGCCTGAAGGGGAGGTGGCCAGTGGTCACCTTTGGCCGGCCTAGTGGCGTGGGTACGCCAGGGCGACACCGCGGACACCCACCGCAAGGTCCTGCGCGCGATGGCCAAGGATCCGGTGCGTGGCACAGCTGTGGTCGGCTGCGTCACCCTCTGCCTGGGCTGGTCGTCCCGCAACTCGCAGGACTACTGGGTGTCGGAGTCCTACGTCACCCGCACGTGGGGCGCCGAGGGGCGAGGTCTGATGCGTGATGCGCAGGCCTGCGAACTCGTCCGTCCCGGCCGGACCCGCCGACACGGTGAGAACGGCTGGATGCTCGACGACTCCGACCCCGAGCTGCTGCACATCCGGTTGGCCGAGGAGGTCAAGCTCGACCGGGACAAGGCGCGCGCGACCCGGCAGGTCGAACCTCGCCGTGAGGTACGCCTGCGGGACGGTGACCAGTGCCGCTACTGCGGCAAGAGCATCTCCTGGACGGACCGCAAGTCCGCGCGGGGCGGCACATACGACCATCCCGACCCGGCCGACCGGGAGACGTTCGTCGTGGCCTGTTTCGGCTGCAACCGGACGAAGTACGACCGCACCGCCGAGCAGTGGGCCGCCGCTGGCGGCCACGCCCTGCTGCCCCCACCGGCCTTGCCCCTGATCGGCAAACACACCGCCGAGCAGTTCGGCGTCCCGATGTGCTTCCCCACAACCGTTCGCGCGCACCCGGCACGGCCGGTAGACGCAGCGACCACGCGACCCGGCAGCCAGCCGGCCACCGCACCCCCGGACGCGGCCGCAGGCGCGCAGGGGACCACCATCCCGGACGCTGCCACAGGCGCGCAGGGCGATCTACCTGATCTGGGATCTATCCAGCCGAGAGGCGCAGACCGTCTCGCGTCGGGTCGGGACGGGCCAGGTCAGGTCGGGTCTCGTGGTCCCGACCCACCCCGCAGACCGAAACGTTCCCGCGGTAGCCGAGGCAAGCGCAACCCCTCCTGACCACAGCCACGCGCAAAGGAGCAGCCATGACCGCACACAGCCCACCGCTACGGCAGTGGACGCTCAACCTGCCGATCACCAAGCCGCTGAGCATGAACGACCGAGATCATCGGTGGAAGAAGGCACGCGACACCAAGACGGTTCGGGACGCGACGCACGTGCTCGCCAAGCACGCTCGCATCCCACCGCTGCGCCGCGTCTCGATCGAGCTGCACTACGCCCCGAGGGACAACCGCCGGCGTGACGCGATCAACCTGACGGCGACGGTCAAGCCTGTCGAGGACGGGCTCGTCGACGCTGGCGTCGTCCCTGACGACACGGCCGAGTTCGTCGAGCCAACCCCTGCCGTCATCGACCCGCCGACAGGTCAGGGCGTCCGGCTGTACGTCATCGTCCGCGAGCTCGCCGCCGCTGAGGTCGTCACGCGATGAGCGATCGCCTGGTGACTGTCCTGTCCTTCGCTGCCGGCGTCGGGATCATGGCGTGCGCACTCGCCGGCATGGCGTGGGGCCGGTGGGTGCGGAGTGGCTAAGTCGCCTGGCATGGACAAGCGCGACGACGAGAAGGCGCTTTGGGCCGCGCTCCTGACCGGCGAGCAGCCGCGTTATGCCGGGAGGCGACTCGGTGTCCCACCCCGCCGCGTGGAGTACCTGTGCGAGAAGTGGGCGCGCAAGGGTGCCTACGAGTATGGGGTCGTCCATGACCTTGGCTGGCTGACCGCCCCGGCCAGCTCGCAGACGTCTTCGGATACGCCGTGAGCGACACCCTCGCCCAGGCCGCGCTGACCCTCGACGCCCTCTTGGCGCTGTGGCCTCGCTTGGTCGAGTCCGTGACACCTGGCACCCGACGTCGCTGGGTAGAGCGCCAGCAGGACCTGGACGAGACCGGACAGCGCGTTCCGGAACCGACCGAGACGCGATGCCCTGACTGTCGCAGCGTCAGGTTGCGCCAGCCTGACCAGGTCATCGCCGCGACAGACGCCGTGCTGCCCGGCCGGCCGTACTGCCCGCTCGGGTGCGATGACGCCCCCAATAGACCTGGCTACTCGCGAAGTCCAGCCGCCGACGATGCGCTGTCGGTGATGGTCAGCGTCGCCGCCGACCTGACCTGGTTGGAGGACGAAGTCCGCAAGCAGCTCGGCTTCATCGCCCTCGACGAGCATCACGAGGTGCAGGCAGCACACCGTCTGCGGCAGTCCTTGCCGCGGCTGGCCGGCCGGGATGCAGTCGCGGCCGCCACATGGCTCCGCTCGGCGTTGCCCTCGCTGACCGACCACGCCGACCTGGCACGTCACGCCGAACGCGAACTGGCCCGCATGCGCCGCGCCGTGTCCCGTGCGCTCGGTGACAGCGAGGCCGTCCACCCGATCAAGGCTCCCTGCCCGATCTGCAGCTGCATGAGCCTGCGGTCGTTCCCGGAACGGGAGCTGATCATCTGCATCCACGAGAAGTGTCGGTGCACCGAGGCAGACTGCCGGTGCTCGATCGACTCCCGCTACCGACACCGTTGGCCCCGCGACCGCTGGCCTTGGCTGGCCAGAGTCCTCGGTGTGGACCTCGAGCAAGGGGAGCGTGCCGGCTGATGAACCTGCTGACTGCATCCGAGGCCGCGGCGCAGGTCGGCCGTGAGCGGTCCACCATCCGCTACTGGGTGCACCGCAAGTGGCTGGCTGCGCGAGCGACGGGCCACCGCGGCGAGCAGCTGTTCTCTCTCACTGATGTCTTCGAGTGCGAACGCGAGGCGCGCCAACGACTGCTGCACGCACGCTCCGCTGGTCGCCCTCGGCGTGTCGCTGCCGTGCCTACTCGACAAGAAAGTCCCAACAGGTGCATGGTCATGATGGGCGAAGCACTGCCGGGTCGGGACTGTCGCTCAGAAAATCCAAGATCGTTCTCTTCCTGACCCCCGCTTCTGTCGGAAAATACCTCCCCGGAGCATCCAGAAGTTCTGGGACCGGAGGTCGTTCATGGCGCACGCCCAGGCGTACGGCTCTGCTCATCAGCGCCGCCGAGACGAGCTCCTGCCGAAGGCCCTCAACACGCCCTGCCCTCGCTGCGACCGGCTGATGCTGCGTGGGCAGGAGCTCGACCTCGGGCACAGCGAGGACCTGGCGCTGAACCCTGGTGCGAAGGGTGACCGGATCGAGCATTCAGTGTGCAATCGTTCCGCGGGTGGCCAGCTCGGGCGGGAGCGCCAGCAGATGCGGCCGTCGCGCGCATGGTGATGATGCCGCCCTGGTCGAGCCCGGATCCGGTCAACGTGCTCCCGCCACCACCGGCGAAGAGGTCGGCCAAGAAGTCGACGGCACCCGCTGCCGGCGAACCGGCCAGCAAGGCGCCGGCCAGCAACGCGCCGTCACCTGCGACGAAGAAGGCGCCGTCCGCCCCCCGACCACGTACGAAGGCTGAACCTGCTCAGGCTGCCCTGCCTGCACCATCTGTCCCCGAACCTCCACCCCCGCCGACCCGGAAGCTCGGTGTCGTCGAGCGCGCGGTGCTCACCGAGCTGGAAGCGGCCGGTGTTGCGCACTCCGCCCTGGCCGCGTCGGCGCTCGCTATGGCCCGCAACGTCGACGAGGCCGAAACCGCCTCCGGCGCGTCCGCGGCGGCGCGTGAACTGCGCATCGTGCTGCCTCTGGCGCGGACCACCGTAAACCCTCTCTCCCCGCCCGCCGAGGCGAAAAAGCCTGCGGATGAGGACGGAACGGTCGTCGGACCGACCCGTCTGGAGACGTTGAGGAAGCGGGCCGCGAAGCGCTGAGAGGGGAGCCGCGAAGCGTGCCTCCCCGCGTCCTGATGGGCAGCCAGAAGCCCACGCACCGCTTGACCCCGACGGCGCTGTACTCCCGCGGCGACGAGGCCATCGAGCTCGCCGAGATCGCCGGGCTGAACCTCGACCCGTACCAGCGCCTGTTCCTGCGCGACGGACTGGGCGTCGGTGCTGACGGCAAATGGGCGTCTTTCGAGGTCGGCATCGAGCTGAGCCGGCAGAACGGCAAGAGCGTCTGTTTCGAGGCGAGGGCCTTGGCCGGCCTGTATCTGTTCCGCGAGCGCCTGATCGCCTACACGGCGCACAAGGGCGAGACGGCATTGGACGCGTTCCGCCGGATCGACGACATGATCGACACGGTTCCGGAGCTCAAGGCCGAGGTGCTGAAGGTCAGCCGCACGAACGGCAAAGAGTCGATCGAGCTCGTCACGAAGCAGCGCATCAAGTTCCGCACCCGCACGTCGGGTGGTGGGCGTGGCCTATCGGGCGACACCGTCATTCTGGATGAGGCCCAGGACCTCGACCAGTACGAGGTCGCCGCCTTGCTGCCGGTAACCATGGCCCGCCCGAATCCGCAGCTCTGGTACGGCGGTTCGGCCGGCGGTCTACTCAGCGAGGTCCTCGGCCGGCTGGTTCGGCGTCTCGCTGCCGATGACCCTCGCCTGACGATGTGGCGCTTCGCTGCCGGTGAGGACGACGACCCGGCGTCACCGCGCACGTGGGCGAAGACCAACCCGGCGCTCGGCCGGCGGATCATGCAGGCGACGATCGCGGACCTGCAGCGCTCGATGCCTCCGCAGCGCTTCGCGCAGGAGATCCTCGGCATCGGGGACTACCCGCGCGAGGAGGGCGAGGAGTGGGTGATCCCCCGCTCGAAGTGGGAGAACACGGTGGACCGCAAGTCCGCCGCGACCGGCCATGTGGTCTTCGCGGTCGAGGTGAAGTGGGGTCGGGAGTCGGCGAGCATCGCTGTCGCCGGCCGGCGCACTGACGGCGCGCTGCACGGCGAGGTCACGGCGCACGAGGTGGGTACGCGGTGGGTGGCCAAGGAGCTCGCCCGCCAGATGAGCCGGAACCCGAACCTCGGTGTCGTGCTCGACCCGGGTGGCCCGGCCGGCTCCCTGCTCGGGGAGCTCGCTGACGAGGGCATCACGCCGACGCTGCTGAAGTCGGGCGATGTGACGCAGGCGTGGGGGTCGTTCTTCGACCTCACGACGACCGACCCGCCTGGCTGGTATCACCGCGGCGCGCCGATCCTGACGACCGCGTTGGCAGCCGCGGCGACGCGCAAGATCGGCGATGCCACGACGTGGAAACGTCAGGGCTCGGTCGATGTGTCCCCCCTGCTCGCGGCGAACTGGGCTGCGCACGGCTTGACGATGCTCGCGCCGAGCAAGGCACCGCCCGCGCAGTCCCCCCGGAGCACCTCGTCGGGCTCACATCGCCGCCCGGTCGCTGATCTGGAGTCCGCCTCCTTCTGACCCTTGGAGGTCGTGCGTGACGACCCCCAACTCGCAGCCGGCGCCTCGCACGACCGCACCGACGAGCGAGATCGGCTATGTCAACCACGGCGGCGCCGGCTGGTACGACGTTGATCTGGAGTCGACGCCGGAGTTGGCGTGGCCGCTGTCGTTGGCGGTGTTCGACCGGATGCGTCGGCAGGACTCGCAGTGCATCTCGGTGCTGCGGGCGGTGACGCTGCCGATCCGGCGTACGCAGTTCCGCCTGGACCAGGCGGACGCTTCCGCGGAGGTGACCGCGCACGTCGCGAACGACCTTGGTCTTCCGATCGCGGGCGGGGAGCCGTTCACGCCGGTACGCAGCCGTGATCGTTTCTCCTGGTCTGAGCATCTGCGGCTGGCGCTGCTCAAGCTGGTGTTCGGGCACATGTTCTTCGAGCAGCAGTACCGCATCGACGATGACGGCCTCGCCCGGCTGCGCAAGCTCGCGGTGCGGATGCCACGCAGCATCTCGAAGATTCACGTCGCGACCGACGGCGGGCTGGTCAGCATCGAGCAGTGGGGCGGCGACAAGCCGATCCCGGTGAATCGTCTGGTGGCCTACGTCAACGACCGTGAGGGCGGCAACTGGCTCGGGACGTCGCTGCTCCGGCCGGCGTACAAGAACTGGCTGATCAAGGACCGCGTCCTGCGGACCTGGTCGCAGTCGATCGACCGCAACGGGATGGGCATCCCGCGGTACACCGGCCCGGAGAACCCGGCGGCGGACGACCTCGACAAGGGCTTGGAGATGGCCAAGGCCGCCCGCTCTGGTGACAACTCTGGCGTCGCCATCCCGAACGGCGCGCTGTTCGACCTGGTCGGCGTCAAGGGCGAGCTGGTCGACGCCGAGAAGAACGTCCGCTACCAGGATGAGCAGATCGCCCGCGCCGTGCTCGCGCACTTCCTGAACCTGGGCACGCAGACCGGTTCGTGGGCGCTCGGCAGCACCTTCGCCGAGTTCTTCACCTTGGCGTTGCAGTCGACTGCGACCGAGATCTGCGACGTCGCTCAGGCCCACGTCGTCGAGGACATCGTGGACCTGAACTACGGGCCAGGCACCCCGGCGCCTCGGCTGATCTTCGACGAGATCGGTTCGCGCCGGGATGCGACCGCGGACGCCATCAAGACCTTGATCGATGCCGGCGCGGTGTTCCCGGACCGGCAGCTCGAGGAGTTCGTCCGGCACGCCTACGGGCTGCCGGCGAAGCCTGTCGCTCTTCCCCCGACCCCGGAGGCGGCATGACCACCCCCACCGTTCCGGTCGCGCCGATCCTCGGCCACGTCGAGGCGGTGGAGCTCGTCGACACCGGCACATGGCTGGCGAGCACCGGCATCTTCACCGCGACCGCCGAGCATCTCGCCTCGGCTGTCGCAGCGCTGGAGTGCCCGGCGGTCCGCCGCCCGGTGCTCAAGGCCGGGCACGACGGCAGGTTCGGTGTCGGTGAGCCGGCCCTGGGCTATGTCGCGAACCTGCGTGTCGACAACGACGGGCAGACGCTGATCGGTGACTACCGAGGCATGCCGGCCTGGCTGACCGAGGTCGACGACGCCGGCCAGTCGGTGCTCGCCTCCGCCTACCCGGACCGCAGCGTCGAGTGCGAGCACAACTACCGCTGCCAGCTCGGTCACTGCCATCCGTTCGTCGTGCACGCCGTCGCGTGGCTCGGTGTCGAACGCCCCGCGATCGGCACCTTGCAGTCGCTGCAGGAGATGTACGGGGTCGTCGCCGCGACAACTGCCAGCGAAGACGGCCAGCTCGTCGCCCTCACCTCTCGACAGGAGATCTCCGTGCCGCAGCAGATCAGCGCGTCCGCAAACACCGACGACGTCCGGCGCGCCTACTACGCCACCCCGGACGGCTCGGGCTGGTCGATGTGGATCCGGGAGATGTACGTCGACCCGATGGAGCTGATCGTCGACGACGACTCGAACGGCACGATCGTCCGGGTCCCGTACGAGGTCGACGCCGACGGCACCGTCACGTTCGGTGATCCGCAGCCGGTGAAGGTGGAGTACGTCGCCGCCCGCGCGGCCGGCGGCGCACCTGCCGTGGTGTTCGCGAGCAACGCAGAGTCCCGCGCCGTGCTCGCCACCCCCCCAAGCCCCCCGGCCACCCCGGTCGAGGTCGTCCCTCCCACTCCGAAGGAGAAGCCCGTGAGTGTGCTTTCCGACGGCCTGCGTACCGACCTCGGCCTCGATGCCGAGGTCGACGAGGCCACCATCCTCGAGGCGGCCCGTGAGGCGCTCGCCGAGCGCGCCGATCCGCCTGTCGCCGCGCAGTTGCCGGACGGCACCGTCGCGGTCGACAGCCAGACCTGGCAGGACACTGTGGCCGCGGCCGCGGAGGGCCGTCAGGCGCGCACCGCCCAGCTGGAGCAGCACCGCCGCGGCGTAGTGGAGGCGGCCATCAACGACGGCCGCATCCCGCCCGCACGGCGGGACAGCTGGCTCGCCCAGCTCGCCGCCGACCCTGGGGCCGAGACGGTGCTGGCCTCGCTCGAGAAGGGCACTGTCCCGCTCGAGCCGATCGGTAAGACCGGCGTCGACGCCGTCGAGAACGCGACCGCGGCGTCCGTCCGTGAGTCCGAGGCCTACAAGAACTGGAGCACCTCGTGAGCGCTGTCCTGCGGGTCACCAAGACCGGCCCACGCACCTACGTTCCTGGTGAGGCGATCCTCGGCGGGCAGCTCGTCGAGGCCCGGGCGGTTGTCGGCGGGATCGGCCGGATCGGCGTCGCAGCCGCCGGCAGCTTCAAGGTGTTGGGCGTCGCGCTGACCGACGCGACCACGCCGGAGCTGCGCACCACCACCCCGACGACCGTGAACGGCCGGCCGCTGCTCGACGCCGCGCAGCTGCCGGTCAATGTCGCTGTCGCCTACGGCGGTGACGAGGTGCCGGTCACCTACGCAGCCGCGGCTGCGTTCGGCGACAAGCTGATCGCCGCCGCTCTCGGCCAGGTCACCCCGGCCGGCATCGACCCGGACGCCCGTTCGGTCGTCGGCACCTGTACCGCCCCGCTCGGGGTCGCCGCTGGGGCCGTCGGCCTCATGCGGACCGTCTAAGCACCGGAGAAGGAGAACACCATGCCCGTCCCCGTGCTGAGCGTCAGCGACGGTCCCCGCACCACGGTCGCCGACCTGATCGGCGCCCCCCTGATGATCCCGGCCCGGATCCTCGACATGATGTCGAACACCGACATCATCAGCGTGCTCCTGCGCGACGCCGGACGCAACGGCAACGGCCTCGTCTCCTTCAACGAGTCGACGCCGCTCTACCTCGGTGCCGACGTCGAGGAGGTCGCCGAGTTCGCCGAGATCCCGGTCGCTGCCGGCCAGACCGGTCTGCCGCGGATCGCGTTCGCGCTCAAGCGGGCGCTCGGAATCCGGGTGTCCCGTGAGATGCGGGACGAGAACCGCATGGAGGCGATCAGCCGGCAGCTCACGCAGCTGGCGAACACGATCCATCTCGCTCGCTCGCGGGCGCTGCGCACCGCGTTGCTGAACCCGGCGATCCCGACGATCGCAGCCAGCGTCGCGTGGACCGACCCGGGGGCACGGGCGCGCCGGGACATCTCCCAGGCACAGGAGGTCGTTGCTTCCGCGCAGGTCACGACGACTGCCCAGGATGACGACAACCTCGGGTTCGACCCGAACACGGTCGTCTTCCCCCGCAGCATCACGCCGGTGCTGCTGGACAACGATGACTTCCTGAAGGTCTACAAGGACTCCCTCTCGCCGCAGTCGATCGCCTACACCGGCAAGCTTGAGCGTGACGTGCTCGGGATGCTCGCCCTGACCACCCGCAGCTGGCCTCGGGATCGGGTGCTGGTCCTGGAGCGCAACACGGTCGGCTTCTTCTCCGACACCCGTCCGCTGGAGGCCACCGGCCTGTACCCGGAGGGCAACGGCCCGAACGGAGGCCCGACCGAGACCTGGCGCTCGGACACCTCCGAGAAGCGCGCGATCGGCATCGACCAGCCGCTCGCCGCGTGCTGGATCACCGGGGTGCAGGCCGCGTGACCACCGGCGACGAGGTGAAGGCCGGCAAGTACGAGCTGGTCGCCCTGCAGTGGGACGAGATCCTGTCCAAGCCGGGCGAGCCGTTCAACTTCCGTCGCCACCGCCGCGGCGACATCGTGACGCTGAACGTCGAGCAGGCCCGCCGCCTGCTCGCCGCCGGCGCGGTGGTGCCGCCTGGTGCTGCGAAGCGGGCTGCCGCCGATGCGGCCCGCCTGGCGTACGAGGCGGCTCTCGCGCAGCTAACCCCCGAGCAGCGCGCCGAGCTCGCCTCCGAAGCCGCTGGCGGCAAGCGCCGCCGGCGGACGGGCCCGGGTGAGTCCCGCCCGCCTGGTGACGACGTTGCGTCCGATGAGGACGACGCCGCCCCGGCCGCGCCGCGGCCGACCACACCAGCACGGCCGGCTCCCGCCGCCCCTCCGGCGTAGCGCATGCCCCTCGTCTCACCGGTTGAGCTGGCCACGTACCTGCAGCAGCCGGTGAGCGAGGCGGTAGCGCTGTCGGTGATCCGGGTCGCGACCGGCTGGTTGCAGGCGGCCACAGGTGTGACGGTCTGGCCAGAACCCACCCCCGATGACCTGTGGGCGTGGACGTTGGAGCTCGCGGCGATGGCGCACGCCAACCCGGCGGGTGCCCAGTCGCAGGAGGCCGGGGTCATCATCCACACGTGGGGTGAGCGCCGTGAGCAGATCCTCGAGGACGCCAAGGGCGCGTACGGATCGGGTCAGGCGCCGAAGGGGTGCTTCCCCCCGGCGCTTCCCTGGCCCGCCGACAGCCTCCTGTACTGGTGAGGTTCCCGGCTGTTCACCTGACCGAACCGGTGTCGGTGCGTTCCTACCTCGGTGAGACCTCCGGCGCCGGCCCGGCTCACAGCGCCCCGGTGGTGACGCGCTGCCAGCTCGAGGCGGTCCGAAGGCTGGTCCGCAACGACAACGGCGACGAGGTGGTGTCGTCGACGACGTTGCGCCTGTCACCGGACTTGGACCCGACGCTCGACCTCGAGGTGGTGTTCGCACCCGAGTCCCTCGTGACCGTTCGGGGCCGGGAGGCGCAGGTCATCTCCGCCGGACCGGTCCTCGACCGGGGCCTGCTGGTGTACGTGGAGGTGGCGCTGTCGTGAGCATGACCTGGAACACCGCGGCGATCCAGCTCGCCTCCGACGAGATGGTCGACGGTCTGCTCGACGCCGCCGAGCACCTCGAGCGGGAGTCCAACGCTCTCGTGCCGGACCTGACCGGCGAGCTGCAGGCCTCGTCTGCCGTCGCTGTGGACCGGGGCGACAGGGTCGCCCAGGTCGGCTACGACCACCCCGCTGCGGTGGTGCAACACGAGGCGCTCAGCTACGCCCACGACGATGGGCAGGCCAAGTACCTCGAGCAGCCGTTCAACACCGAGCAGGACAAGATGCTGGACCTGATCGGTGACGGAGTCCGGCGTGCCCTGGACCGATGACCTGCTGTCCGGCCTGGCGGCCTACCTCGCCGAGGGTGGCTTCGCGACCTGGCGCCCGGCCGCCCCGTACATCCCGGCCGACATCACGCCGATCTTCATCACCGCCGTGCCGGCCTCGCCGGACCGGATCATCACCCTGTCGCCTTACCAGGTCGGTGACGACTTCTCGATGGCTCATGACGTGCAGGGTGTGAACGTGCGTTTGCGCGGGGTCCGCAACGACACCCGCAGCGTCAATGATCTGTCCGACAGCGTGTTCGACCGGCTGCACGGGGCGTACGGCATCACCCTCCCCGGCGGGTTGCGACTGTCGATGTGCGAGCGCCGCTCCGGCACTCCGCTCGGTGTCGACGGCAACGGTCGTCACGAACGCTCGGAGAACTACTACCTGACGGTGCACCGACCCTCGCAGCACCGGACCTGACGTGTGCCGACAGCAGGAAGCCGAAGATGCGGTGCAGCGGTGCGTCGAGGACGTACGCATCTGGTTCGGTACGCGCGCCCCCGACGAACTCGGGGCGGCGTTGTCAGAGCTCGACGTCGACACCCGTGAACTGGCCGAGGGCATGTTCACGACCGGCGCCCTCATGGCTGTTGCTCGCCTGCTCGAAACCCACGTCCTCACTGTGGACGCCGTTCTCGCCGCCTACCCGAAGGAGTGCACGTGACCGAACCACTCGATCTGTCCAAGCCAGCCGGCGAACCGCCGGACTCGGACCTGGCCGTCCCGCCGAAGGCCCGGCCGAAGCGTCGTACGAAGACCGCACCGGCCCCGGTTGCCGCAGAACGTCAACAGCCTGTTGACGACGCCCCGGCTGGTCAGGCGAGCTCCGATCGCCCGGCCAAGACCGACGGCAAGGACTTCTGGGTGGCGTACGCCATCCAGCGCGGTCGCCCGTCCTACGAGGCGTGGGCGATGACCAAGCCGGATCTGATCAAGGAGTACGCCGATGCCTAGGACCCCCATCACCCCGCAGGCAGTCGTCGTCACCGGGCTCGCGCTCGTGCCCGAGCCGGGGAACGTCGACGGCAACACCATCCCTCTGTCGGGTCGGCAGGCGCTGCAGGTGGTGAACGGTTCGGCGGCCTCGATCAACGTGACGATCCCCTCGTCCGCCACAGTCGAGGGTCTCGCCGTGTCCTCCCGGGTGGTCGCTGTGCCTGCTGGTGCGACCCGTCACCTGCGGTCGTCCGAGGCCGGCCGTCAGGCCGGGAACGTCGTCAACGTCGACTACAGCGCGGTCGCTTCCGTGACCGTGGCCCTGCTCGAGGTCTAGGAGACCCGCCATGCCCGCCCCCGCCCGTATCGAACTCGGCCCCACCACCGGCAACCGCAAGTGGTGGCTGGACGTCAACACCGGCACGACAGCCGTGCCGATCTGGACGCCCGTCGCCGGGATCGAGAACTTCGCCTCCAAGCGCCCGCCGAACCTCGAGGAGGACTCCGACTTCGACTCCGGTGGGTTCGGGTCCAAGACGAAGACCGCCGAGGACTGGTCGGTTGACCTCAGCCTGGTGCGCAAGGTCCGCCCGGCGCTGTTCACGGCCTACGACGTCGGGCAGGAGTTCCTGCGCGACAAGTCCTACGGCAAGTTCGGGATCGAGAACTCTGTCGAGATCCGCTACTACGAGATGGAGCCGAGCGGGCCGCGCATCGAGGCCTACCAGGGGCGGGCGGCGGTGACGTTCGAGGAGAAGGGCGGCACCATGAAGGCGCTGTCGATGGCGGACTGCAAGCTCGTCGGTCAGGGCCGGCTGTCGACGATCGCTCACCCTGACATCTGATGGCCGCTGATGACCTGGCGGGCTTCCTCGCCGACGACTGCGTCGAGGTCCCCATCCCCGGTGGGAAGACCTACCGTGTGCCGTCGCCTGATGCCGCGACCGGTCTGCGACTCACCGCGATGGTCAACCTGGGCGTGCAGTCCGCGCTCGGCGGCGAGATCACCGAGCAGGACGCAGCGAAGATCAAGCTCGATGACGACCAGGAGCGCGACTTTCTCCCGCAGGTCCTCGGGTCGGCGTACGACGAGATGATCGCCGACGGTGTCTCCTGGCTGCGAATCCAGCGGATCGGCCGGTACTGCCTGCTGTACTTCACCCTCGGGCCGGAGGCGGCCGCTGCGCACGTCCGGAGCTCGGGGGAAGCTCCGGCCCCGAACCGGGAGACGCGCCGGGCCAAGAAGGGCTCCCGCCAGGGGTCGTCGGCTCCGGACCGATCCCCGACCCGGCGACGGGCCTCCACCGGTGCTACGAAGTCCCGGCCCACGCCAAAGGCGGGCTGACCTGGTCCACGCTGCTCGAGCACTGGCAGCTGATCGAAGCCGACCTGCAAGACGCCAACGTCGACGTCGGCGACACAGACCTGATGCGACGGCGGTCATGGCGTTGGCTGCGCACCCGGATCCTCGGGTTGTTGTCCGCTGACACCCGCCTGGCGCGCGCACTGACCCCTCCGGAGCCCGACCAGACGTAGGGGGTGTGCGATCAGCCTCGACGTCGGCACGCTCATCGCGAACCTCCGGTTGGACGACTCGGAGTACAACGCCAAGCTCGACCAGGGGCAGAGCCGGTTCTCCAAGTTCGGGGCGTTCCTCGGCACGGCCGCGAAGGCAGCGGCCGCGGCCGGCGCCGGCGCGGTCGTCGCCGCTGGCACCGTCGGGCTGAGCACGGCCGCGCAGATGGAGCAGGCTGAGATCGGCTTCACGACGATGCTCGGCTCCGGCGCGAAGGCAGAGGCCTTCCTCGGTGGGCTGTCGGCGTTCGCGGCGAAGACCCCGTTCGCCTTCCCCGAGCTGCAGACCGCCGCGTCATCGCTGATCTCGGCCGGGGTCAACGCCAACAAGGTCATCCCGATCATGACGTCGTTGGGTAACGCGACGTCCGGGATGGGCACCGGCTCGGAGGGTGTCAAGCGCGCGACGGTCGCCCTGCAGCAGATGAACGCTGCCGGGAAGATCACCGGCGAGGACTTGAACCAGCTGCGTGACGCCGGCATCCCGGTGTACGACCTGCTGGCCGCGGCGACCGGCAAAAGCAAGGAGGCGGTCGCCGAGCTGGCCCAGAAGGGCAAGCTCGGCCGTACCGAGCTCACCCAGCTGATGACCGCGCTGGAGTCCGGCAAGGGCCTGGAGAAGTTCACCGGGCTGATGGAGGCGCAGTCGGCGTCGCTGACCGGGCAGTGGTCGACGCTCAAGGACACGTTCTCGATGGGGATGGCCGAGGCGATCCAGCCGCTGATCCCGCTGATCAAGGACGGCATGGGTGGCGCTACAGCATTCCTGGCCGGTCAGATCCCTCGGCTGGTCGCGGGGATCGCGTCGATCGTCGGGTGGGCGCGCGAGGCGTACAGCGTGCTGTTCCAGGGTGACTTCAAGGGCGGTCTGGTCGCTGGGCTGGCTGAGGACAGCAAGGCAGTCGGTGTCCTGTTCAGCATCCGCGAGACAGCAATCGGCCTGTACGACATCCTGTTCCGCGGTGACTTCACCGGCGGCTTCCTCGGGCTCGAGGAGGACAGCGGTGCTGTCGCCGCCCTGTTCACGGTCCGCGAGGTCGCGGTAGGCCTCGGGCTCGAGCTAACCCGGGCGCGTGAGTACGCCTCGGCGTTCTGGCAGGGTCTGCGCGGCGACGGCGAAGGCGCGCAGCTCGGCGTCACGATGGATCAGGTCAGGGACGCGAGCGCGAGCTTGCAGGAACGCTTGTGGATGGTCCGTGACGCTGTCGCCGGCATGTTCCCGCCGGCGGGGTCGGCTGAGTTCCAGGGTCGGCTGGAGGCGGTCGAGCGGGCCGGTGTGGCTACCCGCAACGGTCTGTCGACCGTCCGGGAGGCGGTCGCCGGGCTGTTCCCGCAGAACGCCTCCGGTGGAGTCGACTTCGCCGCGACGCTCGACAAGGTCGAGGCCGGGGCCCAGAAAGTCTGGCCTGCCCTTCAGGCCGCCGGCGACTCACTCGGGTCGCTCGGTCCGGTGGTGACCGTCACCGCCGGGGTGTTCGGCTTCTTGGCCGACCACATCGACACGATCGTGCAGTACATGCCGCTGATCATCGCGGCGTTCATCGCGTGGAAGACCGCGCAGGCGCTGTCCCTGGCGGTGCAGATCGCCCACCTGCCGGTGACGATCGCGCTGGCTGTGAGCAACATCGCCTACGCGAACGCGGTGTGGGCGCTGCTCGCCGCTATGGGCATCGAGCGCACGTCCCGAATGGCGAGCATCGCGGCGTGGGCGGTGCACCTGGTGCAGATCATCGCGCACAACGCAGCGCTCCTGGCGCTGCGCGCAGGGATCATCCTGACGGCTGCAGCCACCGGGGCGATCACCGCCGCACAGTGGCTGTTCAACGCGGCCTTGACCGCGAACCCGATCGGCCTGGTGATCGCCGCGATCGCGCTGCTCGTCGGAGGTCTGGTCATTGCCTACCGCGAGTCCGAGACGTTCCGCAACATCGTCGACGGCGCGTTTCAGCTGGTGAAGACCGGCGTCGGCAACGCGGTCGGATTCATGATCGACGGCTTCCGCATGCTGCTGAACGTCTGGCTCACCGTCGCCGGCGGCATCGTGTCCGGGGCCGCTACTGCCCTCGGTTGGGTGCCAGGCGTCGGGGACAAGCTGAAGGGCGCCGAGCGTGCCTTCGGCGCGATGAAGGACACCATCCTCGGAACACTTGATGACGCGGCGCAGAAGGCGTACGGGTTCGGCGAGAAGGCCGGCGGCAATGTTGCTGGCGGGTTCGGCTCGCAGTCAGGGCCGGCTTACGACGCTGGGCGTGCGGTGGGTGGCGCGGCCGTCGCAGGTGCAGGTGCAGGTGGATCCGAGGCTTACAAGACCGGCGAGGGGCTCGGGGTCAACATCGGCAACGGCCTCGCGGCTGGCATCAACACGCGACAGGCGTGGATCAACCAGGCCGCCCGTGAGGCGGCGAGGGCCGCCGCATCAGGCGTCTCGCAGGAGCTCGAGATGCAGTCACCGTCCCGCGTGACGATGCGGCTCGGGCAGATGTTCGGCATGGGGATGGAACTCGGCATGCTGTCCCGGGTCGGCCCCCTCGGTTCGGCCGGTGGGCAGATTGCCGCGGCTGCCGCGTCGGGCGTCCAGTTCGCAGCAGCCCCTATCCCTGGTGTGAGCTTGCCGGGTCGCGTGCGTGGCGGTGACGGGTCCTCGCTCGACGTCTCGGGCGCCTCAGGCCCGTCATCCACCGAGCCGCAGTCGGCTCTCTTGCCGGAGGGTTCGGCGGCTGCGGTCCGGGATCAGACCGCCGAGCTGCGTCTGATGTCCCGCCGGCAGCAGCAGACGTTGGATCTGATCCTGGGAGCGTTGCGGGACCGCCCGCGCGGTTCTGATCCTCGCCTGGACGCCCTGGCGGGGATGTGAGCCTGACCGGTTCGATCAGTCGCGCGCCGTTGGGTCTTGGGGATCTGTTGATCGGCGGGAACGGCACGTACGCCTTTCCGACGTCCACTCCACCGGACCCGGGTGACACCACGCCACGGTTGAGCTTGGTGACATCCCTGTACGTGACGGGTGCTGTCGATGTCGGCTCCGACGTCGATGAGCTGTCGGAGATCAGCGCACGCGTTCAGGTCCGCGCCCCGGACCAGGCTGCGCTGCAGGTCGCGATCGACGCGCTGGCTGCCGCTGTTCGGCAGCGCTCGTTCACATTCACGTTCCAGGTTGCGGGCACCTCCTACAGCTACGCATGCCTGCGCGGCCGTCATTCGATGGGCTTCACTGCGGCGCTGGCTTTCACCCGTCTGGCTGTGGTGGTCCTGACGATCCCCCGTCAACCCGGTCGACTCTGATGAACGCACGCCGCTTTGCCTGGACGGTGCTGCGCATCCCCGCCGAAGAGAAGGTTCCGCCTGGCTTTCTCGCGTTCCGCCGCCCGGTGACCGTCGACTTCCTCCGGTCGATTCTGCCCAACCCGATTTACCCGAAGGGCTGACATGGGACGCCTGTCCGACGCCGACTCCAACAACATGCTTGACACCCGTTTCGGCGGTGTTGCGAGCAACGCCCCTGCGACCTACTACGTGGCCCTGTCGACGACGGAGCCCACGAACACCGGCGGGAACGTCACCGAGCCGGTCGGCGGCGGCTACGCCCGTGTGGCGGTGGCGAACAACGCGACGAACTGGCCCGCCGCGTCCGCTCGCAGCAAGAGCAACGGGACGCCAATCACCTTCGCGACGCCGACCGGCTCGTGGGGCACGGTGACGCACTATGCCCTTTACGACGCCGCGACCGGGGGCACCTTCCGCGGCTGGGGTCGGTTCGCTTCCGGCTTCACGATCGGTGCGGGCGGGTCGGCCCCGGTCATTCCTATCGGCGGCATTGTCATCGAAGCGCCCGGCACCCCATGAGCACAGGAGGCTCCATGACCAACCCTGTCCGGTTCTGCCCGGTCTGCGAGACAGCCGACGATCACCCGCGGCACGACTTCCACCTGACTGACCCCCGCGTGGCGCCGCACATGGATTGCTGCGCCGACGTCGGCTGCCCGGACGGGTCCTGCCCGATCCTCGTACGCGACAAGCGCAAACGGACCGGCGATGACTTTCGGGCGTTGCTCGTGAAGCCGACCGCTGCGACCACGAAGCTGCTGGACGCACGGGACGCTGCCACCCGGCACTTCACCCTCGACGACCTCAAGCCGGCTGTGCACGGCGCTGTCGTGGCCGGCCCGACGATCCTGGTGGAGTCCCGATGAGCGCGTTCGCGCAGCAGCAGGCCACGAACGTCCTCAACGGCACGTTCATCCCCGCGTCCTATGTGGCGATCACCTCGCCCATCAAGATCAAGCAGATGTCGGTAACGTCGTCGGAGTCCGCAGCAGGCACCGAGCTGTCCGGCTCCGGTTTCACCGCGGGTGGGCTGGCTATCGCTTGGGATGCCCCGGTCGTGGCGACCGGCACATACTCGGCGACGATCTCCAACCAGGCGCTCACGATCACCAACGCCCCGGCTGGGACGGTCAACGGCATCGACCTCGTCGACTCGAACGCGACCCCGCGCCGGCTCATGTGGGGTGCGTTGACGACGGCCCGGACACTCGCGGCTGGGGACACCCTGTCGTACCCGGCGGCTTCTGTCGTGGCCCGGGTCTGAGGGGCACCTGATGTCGCTGATCTTCACCGACGGCTACGACGATGGTCTGACCACGCAGAAGGGCAGCGCGGTCACTGTCGCTTCGGCCGGGACCGGTGCCGTCGTAGCCGCCGGGCGCACGGGAGCAAACTGTTTTCGCACGACCTCTAACGGGTTGGGCGCCTCGTGGGCGCGGCTGACGAATGTGCTGCCGGCGAGCGCTCAGCACGCGACAATGACCCTGGGCGTTGCCTTCCGCCCGTCCGCTTTGGGCACCCATAACACCAACACCTTCGGCGTGATGGCGCTGGCCGGTGACAGTGGGGCAACCAATCATATGAACGTTGCATTGACGGCGACCGGGGCGCTGGATCTCCGCAGGGGGACCACTGTCCTCGCGTCGACCGCGGGCGCGCTGATAGTGGCGAACGAGTGGCACTACCTCGAGTTGAAAGTAACGCTCTCCGATACGGTCGGTGTAGCGACCGTCCGACTGAACGGCACACAGGTCTTGACGTTCTCCGGTGACACGAAGAACGCGGGGACCGGCACGGTTCTGGACGCATACCAGCTCGGTGGCCCGAGCGCCTCGGCCAACTACGACTTCGACGATCTGTTTCTTTTGAACGGCGCGGGCACAATCAACAACGACTTCCTCGGTGACTGCCGCGTAGAAACCCTGCTGCCGAACGGGAACGGCGCCTCAAGCGCCTGGGTGGGTTCGGATGCCAACAGCGTCGACAACTACCTGCTCGTGAACGAGGCAGTCCCAAGCCTGACTGAGTTCGTCGAGTCGGCGACCGTCGGGGCGGTTGACACCTACGCTTTCGCTAACGCCGCGACGGCCGCTGGTTCTGTTCCCGGCGTGATGGTCAGCGCGCTGGCCCGCACTGATGCTGGTGCGGCGAATGTCGCCCTGGTGTCGAGGTCGGGCACGGACCAGGCTGACGGCGGGACTCAGGCGCTCAGCACGACTGCGGTCGCGGTGAGGCAGAGCTTCGAGTTGCAGCCGGTCACCGCCGCCGCGTGGACGTTGGCCGCTGTCAACGGCGCTGAGTTCGGTATGAAGATAGTCGCCTAATGGCAGCGCAGCTCGGCCGGCTTTCGGGTGAGGCCGTAGTTGTCCCGGCTGGCGGGAGCCGGAAGTCGGGCCGCATATCCGCCGAGGTCTTGGCCCTCCCGACAAACCAAGCACGCAAGACCGGCCGCATGTCGGTTGAGGTCTTGGTGCTCCCTCAGTTGGGCACAGCAGCCTCAGCCGATCTGAATGCTGCTGGCTCGCTGACCGCTGGCGGCAGCAGGACCACCGCGGGCACGGCCGATCTGACCGCACCGGGGCAGATCTCGGTGACGTTCGGCGCAAACGCGAGCGCTGACCTGACAGCCCCGGCCGCGCTGACGAGCGCCGGGACGGTCGTGAGGTCGGCCGCGAGCATCCTCGCGGCGGCAGGCTCTCTGCTGGTCGACCTCGCCGGGGCATTGGGCGCGGCGAACCTCAACGCGGCGGGCAACCTGGCCGCGACGGCGAGCGCCACCTTCTCTGTCGGTGGCGGCATCATCACGGTCGACGTCAGCCTGACCGGTGAACTCCGCTACGACCGTGGCCTCGTCGCATGGGACGCTGACATCTCGCAGCGGTTCCTCGTCGACGTCCAACTGTCCGCCGTCCTGCAGTACTTCCCGGCCCCGGTCGCCCCACCTGCCGGTCTGACGCTGCTGCCGGCGTTGCGTGTCAGCGAGACGATGCCGACACCGACGCTCGACAGTCGCGGCTGCCCGGTCAACTGGCTGCCGACATCGACGGTCACGCAGGAATGGGGACGGCTTCAACTGATCGTCGGCGGTGTCGACGTGACGTTCCTTAGGGACGTGCCCGCGCTCATCAACGACTGGTCATCGGTCGAGCCGTTCGGGGACGCCGCCGCATCGTTCACCCTGCCGCAAGTATCCGAGTTCGACGCGCTCGGCACCGGAGCACTCGCCCCGTTCGTCGGTGGCGCCCCGGTCGACCTGCGGCTCGTCCGGCCCGATGGCAGCACGACGAGCGTCTGGACCGGGCAGCTCGTCGAGCCTTCCGGCGAGACGAGCGCGACCCGCGGCGTCCTGTCCTGCGACAGTCAGGGCGCGCTGTTCCAGGCCGACTGGTCGGTCAAGCCACCGTCGTTCGCCCTTGAGGCGCGGGACATAGGCGACGTGATCGCCGAGACGATGAACAGCTACGAGTCGCGGGACTACGGCGTCTGCCGGGCGGTCACGACGGGAATCCGCACCCGCTCCCGTGGCGCATGGACCCCGCGACTCAGTGGCTACATCCAGGACTTGCTGTCGACGGCGACGACACCGGCCGGGGATCAGTGGACGGTCGCGCAGCAAGGGCGCGTGCCGGTCATCCGGCTCAAGGACCGCACGACCGTCAACGCGACGTTCACGATCGGGCAGCGCGGGATCACCACGAACCTGTCCTCCGATCTGCTCGGCGGCGCAAACGTGATCTTCGGTGAGGGCACCGACATCGACGGGTGCCGGTGGCGGAACACGAAATACCCCAACCTCCGCACCGATGACGCCCCGGTCTACCCGCTCGCCGCCGCATCTGTGTTCACCGCAGGCTCAGCGACTACCGGCTTCGCGCCGTTCGCCGACGAGATGCGCCGCTCCGGCTACACGATGGCGTCAGTGGATACCTACTCATCCGCCGACGCGGCCGAGGTCCGTGACGCGCAGTCCCGCGCCGGCATCCTCGTCGATGGGATCGTCGGACCGCAGACGTGGGCGGCTATCTTCCAGACCGGCTCCGACGGCGGCGACCTGTCCGGTGCATATTTCGCACCGATCGCCTTCGACGCCCGGGTGGAGCCGCGCCTGCACAACGCCCAAGGCGCTGACATCGGAGCCAACCCCACATTCGACCCGGCGCTCCCTCGCGTCGAGCGGCACATCAACTACGGCGAGGGAGTCAGTAAGGCTGAGGCAACCGAGTCGGCGCTCGTCGACCTGGCCCGGGACGCCGATTCAGGCTGGCAGGGCACCGTCACGTTCGCCACCGACCCCGAGAATATGTCCCGCTTCGAACTCCGCGAGGGCCTGAACCTGCTGGCCAAGGCGCACCGCGGCGTCAACCGGATGCTGCACATCGCCCGCGCATCCATCTCCTGGCAGGCCGGCACCGTGACGTGCGACGTGGACACGAAAGCCCGTGACCTCGTCACCCTCGCCGGCATCCGCAGCCGCAACAAGGACGCCGCGCAGGATCCCGGACGGCGGGGAAGCTCGCAGCGCCGCTCGAGCCGGAACACGCAGGACTCCACGTCGGTGTTCGACTGCGAGGCCGGCGCCGGGATCATCCCGCGCCACGCCGTCTACCGGCGGCTATGGACGGTGCTTCGCATCCCAGCCGGACAGGTCGGAAGCATCGCCCGGACCGAGTACGCATCGGACAGCCCGGTCGCTGCCTACTACGTCGGCGTGTTCTCCAAGCCCGTTACGTCCAACCTGATCCAGTCGCTCGTCGGTGATCCGTCCGCGAGCGAGAGCCCGTGGAAGGCGCAGAGCGACGCGCTGCTCGACGCAGGAATCCTCGAGGCGTGGGGGTCGTCTTCGGACCCGGCGGGTTACTTCCCGGGTGCGCTGAGTGAGGGCGACCCGCTGACAGGCCGGTTCCGCGACGGCGCGGGCTGGTCGTACGAGTCGGCGTACCCACCCTACCTGTGGGTCGCCGAATGGTCGCCCGTCTCCACCTTCCTCACCGGGCGCATGTACGAGGCGGTCGGCTGATGGCCGTCTGGACCTTCGACCTGGCGTTCAGCGGCATGGTCGCGGACATGGGCCCGTACCTTGGCCTGGACGCCCCCCCACAGTCCCCGACGTCGTTCCCGACATCGATCCGGCAGATCGACTGGCTCGTCTCGGCTGGCGGTGTCGCACCACCGAGCGCGGACTACGCGCAGCACTCGATCTTCCGCAACGCCGACGGCACCCTGAACGACTTCACCCAGGGCGGCCAGACCATCCCGGCCACTCCACGGTTCTACGTCGTCGTCTACAACGACGCCTTCACCTCTTTCACCCCCAGCTTCACCCCCGAGTCGGTCACCCCGCCCGGGTACGCGGCGGGCGGGACGGCGCCGAACATCGTCCTGCCGCCAGCGCCGAGCACGAACGACGCCTTCGCCGCGCGCACGGTGATGACCGGCAGCAACGCGCTGTCCCGCTACAACATGACCGGCGCGACCGTAGAGGCGGGCGAGGACACGGCTGGCGGCACCGGCACCCGGTCGCTGTGGTGGGAGTGGACCGCCCCGTTCACCGGCCGGGCGTACTTCCAGTCCGAGACGTTCGGCGACGAAGCGGGACTGCTGCTGTGCCTGGACAACGGGGCAGTCACGACCGCTGAGCAGGCCACCACGCAGCAGGTCAGCAACGCATCGAGGCTGCGGCTCGCCCGGATCGGCCATGACGTCACCGCCGGCCAGCGGTACTTCCTGCAGGTGTCCTCCGTGTCGTCCCTGTACGGCAAGGTCCGCATCTACTCACCGGTCCTGACCGAGTGGGAGCAGCCCGCGGACACCAGCAAGACGGCCTCATCTGCCGGTTCGGTGCAGCTGGGGGCGAAAGGCCCCGACGGCAACACCGCGCAGTTCGAGAGCAGCTGCCTGGCGGCGCTGGCGGGGGCGGACAGCGGCATTTTTGACACCCTCGAAGCTCTCGACTCGCACCGAGGGTCGGGCACCGGCGTGATCGACGTCAACATCGGCGCCGTGGTCCGGTACCGCATCCGCCGGTGGCGCCTGGAGGCCACCGGCGTGCCGGGCGTGGGCCCTGCGGGGACGGTGTCCGTCGAGTACGAGTCGCCGCAGGGCGTGCCGCTGACAGCGACTCTCACCGGCAAAGCAAGTGTGACGGCGGGCAACGGGGCCCCTGTCGGGAGCCCCGCGCTGGTGGTCATCCCCTGGGCTGACTCCCCCGCGTCGCTGACCGGAAGCACCTGGCGCACCCCGAGTTACTGGTCGGCCCGAACTCTGCTCGCCACTTTTCCGCCGGGGCTCACCGCGTTCAGTACAGCGTTCGCGCTGGAAGGTGTCGCGACGTTCGTCGACGTCGCCGCCACCGTCGAAGAGCTCCGGACGGGGGCAGCCTGGCCTCAGGACAACACCGAGACCATCAGCGTCGTCAACACCACGACCCAGGTCGGGGTGCCCGTTCTGGTGTTCACCTACCGCCCACCGCGTCGGCGGTACCACCTGCAACCGGCAGAACCGTCGGGGCTGGCAGGCAGAATCCCTCTGCGGCAGGTGCAGCGTAACGACGGCCTCGCACTCGGTGCCCCCCGGCAGATCAACCGTTCGTCGCTGCAGCGCTCCCTGCGTCAAGGCCCCCGCACCTACCGCTAAGCGGCCCAGGGCCAGACCTGTCCACCCCTCATCAACCTCTCGGCGAGGAGCAGACATGAGCACAGAGCTGCCGGCGTGCGCTCCTGATACATACGCGGCGTCGTCGTGAGTGATGACCTGCAGGTCATCCTCGCCGTCATCGGCGGACTCATCGTCCTGGTGTCTGCCGCTGCGTCCACGGTCGCCTTCTACCGGGCGAACTTGGCGAACACGACGATCGTCGGCCTGCGCGGTGACCGGGACGACCTGACTGCCCGCGTCGGCCGCCTTGAGGTCGAGAACGCCCAGCAGGCCGCCGAGATAGGCAGCCTCAAGGCCGAGAACGCGACCCTGCGCACCCTGAAGGACTCGACCGAGGCAGTCGAGCGATTGGCCACGACAATCGCCGCCGCCGACCAGGCGCAAGCGATGCAGCACCACGACATGCTCGCGCTGATCCAGACCATCCCCGAAGTCGTCACCCGCTCCCACGAGGAGGTCATGGCGATGATCGAGCGGACCGCACACACTCACACAGGTGCGGCATGACAGGCCCGGAGCGCAAGGCTCGGTATACCGCACTGGTCGGGACTCTCGCCGTTCTGCTCGTCGCGACTGTCCTCGCGTCCCTGGTGCTGATCCTGCTCATCGGCCGAGATCTGCGAAAGTCGCAGGACACGATCGAGGGCCTTGCCCGGGACGCCAAGGGGCAGGCTGAGCAGGTCGCCTCCCTGCTCGCTATTCAGCAGCAGCGAGACATGGAGCGTCAGGCAGTGATCGACGCCGCGATCGAGCAGATCGACACCCGGCAGCGTGAGGCGCTGGCCGCGCACGACGCGAGCACGCAGGACTTCCTACGCCGAACGCTGCAGCTAGTTGATCAGGAGGTCAACGCGCCGGCATCACGGGAGGACACACCGCCCGTGGTCGTGGTGGGCCCGCCGGCCGCTGCCCCTGTCGCGCCTGCCGTCCCGCGCCCCTTACCCCCGGCGCTGGCACGCAAGCTCCCGATCCCACCGCCGTCCGTCGCACCCCCGGCACCTGCACCCCCGGCACCTGCGCCTCCACCGTGCGATCCGCTGGGCAAGAGCGGGCGGTGCCGGCAGTGACCAAGGACCGGCTGACCGCAGCCCTGATCGCCTCGGAGCGTGCTGCGACTGTGCACGGCAGGGCGTGGGGTGTCGCCCAGGCCGCCGCTACGTCATCGCCTGGCGGCGTGAGGGCGGCGTCGAGCCGGGACCGATCGACCGCGCCCGGCTCGTCTGCGCGCTGTACGACGTCCACAACGCCCGGATGGAGCGGGCCGAGGTGTGGACCGTCCGTGACGTGCACGAGGCCGCCACACGCTGGCTGAGCCGGCCGCTGCACAACATGGCCCGCGCGATCGCCGGCCACCTCTCGACCGCTCCCGCCCAGACCACCACGTACGACCGGGCGGCCACCCTCACCGGCCACCGGCTCGCGATCGAACAGGCCCGGCGCGCCCTGCGGATGGGGCAACCGTCGGTCGCACTCGACGTGCTCGAGCGCGTCGAGCCGCACCAGACCAGGAGGCACACGTGAGACGCCTGACCGCACTGCTCATCGCCGCAGGGACCGCGATCGGCGCGGTCCTCGGCTGGCTGTCCTACGACGAAAGCGCACCAGAAACAGCACGCGCCACACCCGGTCCATCCAGCGAAGGAGACAGCGCATGACCAGCCCGATCATCCCGGACCTCACTGAAGTGCCCGAAGACGACGAGGCCGAGGTCGACGACGCACAGACGTCCAACCCGGGCGCGGACGACCAGGACGTGCAGCCGTGACCGCCCGCATCGCCGGTTTCATCAGCCGCGCCGAGGCCGGCCTGCGCGCCCCGCGCTCGATCAGCCGGCGCATCAGCCCGGCCAACGGCGGCGCCGCCCCCCACTACGGCGGACCGGCGCAGCGAATCGCTGAGCACGCCACCTGTCTGCGCCGATGGAAGGCCTGGCAGGACTACCACATGGACAGCCACGGCTGGGCGGACATCGCCTACACCGGCGGCTACTGCGACCACGGCTACGCCCTCGCCGGCCGCGGCGCCGGGGTGCGCACCGCCGCGAACGGCACCAACGCCGGCAACGACAGCTACTACGGGGTGGTGTGGATCGGCGGGCAGGGTGAAACCCCGACCCAGGCCGCGCTCGACGCGCTCGACTGGTGGGTGCTCGAGCTGCGCACGCATGGTGGCGCCGGCGACCGGGTCGTGCCGCACCAGGTCTTCACCGGCACGCAGTGCCCCGGCACGCCCCTGATCGGCCGGGCGCAGCAGCTCGACCGGCAGCCGATCAGCGCTGACGGGCCGGCTGTGCCGCCCCCAGTCCCATCGCCGACCCCACCACCTGCCCCGCGCCCACAGCCGATCGTCCCGCCATATCCCGGTCTGAGCCGGCAGGGTATGCGCAACTCCCGGGCAACACGCGCCTACCAGCAGCGGCTCCGCGACCGCGGCTGGCGGATCGTCGTCGACGGCGACCACGGACCGGCGACGACTGCGGTGCTGCGGGCCTTCCAGGCGGAGAAGCGCCTGGTCGCCGACGGTGTCGGTGGGCAGAACACCTGGCGTGCCCTCTGGACGGCTCAGGTCACCCGGTGAGCACGACGAGCAGGAACAGCCCTGTCCTGGCCGTCATGAGCACCCTCGCGGCCTTGCAGGTCCTCGTCGGCGGCGCTGCGCTCGGCGACGTCGTCGGTGTGGAAGTCGCCGGTCTGCTGGTCCTCGCTGTCGCTGCGCTGCAAACCGGCCTGCAGTTCTACGTCCGTGGGCAGGTCACACCCTGGGCCGACGTCGTCGCGAAGCAGCTCGACGACGGCCGTGTCGTCGCCGGCCCTGCGTCTGCGGTTCCGACCGGACAGGAGCTGAGCGACCCGCCGGCCGCCTGAACCCGACCCCTGTATCGCTTCGCCCCCGTCGCGCGCTTCGGCGCCCGGCGGGGGCGGTTTTCGCGCGTCCCCCGCGCGTCCCCAAGTGCTCGCGCGTCCCCTACGCGTCCCCAATATCAGACGCAATGCCACGGGAACGGACGAGGACGGATGACCCGCGCACCGGCTCTGACCTGCACGTTCAGTGTTTCCGCAGGTCAGAGCCGGTGAGTGGCGGGACGAGTTAGCCTGTAAGCCGGGTTCTGTGACGCGGGCCGAGGCCCGCGCCGACGGTCATCCATCTGGGACCACCGTTGCCGGTGGCCTCGTGCGGTCTACCCGCAGGCATCGGACGGGCAGCCCGCCTGCGCAGGAGTCCCGAAGGACCCCCTCTCGACCTTGCTCCGGGTGGGGTTTGCCGAGCCGCCCGGGTCACCCCGGGCGCTGGTGCGCTCTTACCGCACCGTTTCACCCTTACTGCCGCGACGCCCGAAGACGATGCGGAAGCGGTCTGTTTTCTGTGGCACTTTCCCGCGGGTCACCCCGGGTCGGTGTTACCGATCACCCTGCCCTGTGGAGCCCGGACTTTCCTCGACCCCCGAAGGTGCCGCGACCGTCCGGCCAACTCGTCCCGGGGACGAGGCTACGCCCCCATGCGGAACGGCTTCGGCGGCGGCTTGAGATCCGCCCGCGGGCACTCGGCGAGGGAGTAGCCGCCGTAGCCCAGCGCCTCGTCGCAGAGCCCCTCGACGGTCCAGCCGTAACCCGAGCCGACGGTGGTGATGGTGGCGCGGTAAACCGTGATCGCGTAGCGGGTCGGCGAGCCGTAGCTCACCTGCAGGCTGCCGAGCAGCTCGGCGTCACCCGGACTCGAGATTCCCGCTCCGTTCCACGGCCGGTCGTAGCGCTGCCACAACGTCGGGCTGCTCGCCCAGCAGCCGCCGGACCGCACGTCACGGTAGGCGAGCTCGACGAGCACCACCCGGGCCGCCTCCTCGGGCAGCACCGCTGCGGGCCGCAGCACCTCCGTGACCGCGACGTCCCCGTACACCTCAGCAGCGAGCATCTCCAACGGATCCATGCCATATCTCTCGACAGGGTGGCCGGGCCGCTTAACTGCCGCGCGGCCCGGGCACGGCAGCGGTGCCGAAGTCGAGCGCGCGCAGCGCCAGCATCAGCTTGTGACGCAGCGACTCGACTTCCTGCCGGGTCATCCACAGCAGCTCGCCGTTGACGACCAAGGCCGTCCGGTCCCGCACGGTGTGCACGTCCAGCTCGACGTTGTCGTGGGCCGTCAGGACGATCGACATGACGCCTCCCGTTGCAGTGTCAGGCTCCAGTCTGACCGCTCGCGGCGGCGCCGCACATAGCCCATCCGGGCCGGTGCATTCGGGCTACTCCGGCGATCCGGCCGGCCACCACCACCGCGCCCTGCGGCGACGGGGCGTCGCGCGCCGCTCCGGGCCGTCGTAGCCGAGGTAGTCAGCCGCCGCCTGCCGCCGCTGGGCCCGCCGCTTGCGGCTGAGGAAGGGGATCTCCACCTGGCTCATCAGATGCCGAAGTTCTCGCGGATGGTGATGGCAGCCGGGCCGAGGATGACGACGAACAACGCCGGCAGGATCCCGAAGATCAGCGGGAACAGCAGCCGGACAGGAGCTTTGGCCGCCCTCTCGCGGGCCCGGGCGCGACGCTTGGCCCGGATCTCCGTGGCCTGCGTCTTCAGCACCTCGCCGATCGCGATGCCGAGGGCGTCGGCCTGCAGCAGCGACAGGATGAAGGTGGACAGGTCCGGACAGTCGGTACGGGCGCGCAGGCTCACCAGCGCCTCGCGTCGCGACAGGCCGAGCTGCACCTCGTTGAGGAAGCGCTTGAGCTCCTCGCCCAGGGCGCCCGGCAGCCGCTCGGACACCACCGACACGGCCTGTTCCAGACCGACCCCGGCTTGCACGCTGATGGCCATCAGGTCGAGCGCCTCGGGCAGCGTGCGACGGATCTGCGCTTGCCGGTCCGCGGCCCGGCGGTCGAGGATCACGGTGGGGGCGACGAACCCGAGCAGCAGTCCGAACGCCGCGAAGCCCAGCACACCGATCGTCGGCACCCCGGCGACGAACGCAGCCAGCCCGAACAGCGCAAGGCCGAATCCGGCGCCGAGCACCTTCGCCACGTAGATCGTCCGGGGATGGACGGTCACCTCGAGACCGGCCAGGCGCAGCCGGTTCGCGAGCTTGTGGTGCCACACCGACGGCGTGAGCCGGCGCACCATCGACTCGGACACCCCGCCGATCGCATCGACGACCCGGCTGGCGAACGAGTCGTTGAGGCGGGCCCGGAACTCGTCGTACTCGGCCGGCTCCTGCTCCCGGTCCAGGAGCAGATCTACGGCCCGCACCCGGCCGGCGCCGGCCGTCTGCACGACGCCGTAGAACGCCAGGAACAGCCCGGCGCACACTGCCGCTGACGCAGCCCAGAGCAACATCAGACCTCCACGTTGACGATCTTGCGCATGGCAAGGCCGGAACCGATCATGAGCACGATCGCGCCGCCGAGCAGGGCGCGACCTGCCGGCTCCACGAACAGCGCCCGGACGTACGCCCCGGCTGACAGCGTCATGAAGCCGAACATCAGGATGGGCAGGGCGCCGAGCACGTAGGCCGAGAGCTTGCCCTCCGCGGTGAGTGCCCGCAGCTCGCGGCGCACCTCCTCGCGGGCCCGCATGAAGGTGGACAGGGTCCGTAGCATCTCCGACAGCCGGCCACCGACCTCGGACTGGATGCGCACCCCCTCGACGGTCCAGTTCAGGTCCGGCACGTCCAGCCGCAGGGCCATCGCATCGAGCGCCTCGAGCAGCGGCCGGCCGACCTCGGTCTCGGACAGGACCCGCGCGATCTCCGGACCCAGCGGCGCGGCGGCGTCCTCGGCCACCAGCTGCAGCGCGGTGAGCAGCGAGTGCCCGGCCTCCATCGAGGAGGCGGCGAGGTCGAGAACGTCGGGCAGCTGCGCCTCGAGGGCATGCTGCCGGCTGACCGCACGGCGGGCCAGGACCAACGGTGGAAGGACGGCGGCGACCAGCAGACCGACAGCCGCACCGACGAGGCTGAAGACCAGTCCGGCGGCGAACCCCACCACCGCGAGCGCGACCCACAATGCGATGTACTCGGCGGGTCGTAGCGTCACCCGCGAGCGCTCCAGCCGGACCACCATGCGCTCGCGCCACGGGGTGCCTTCGGTCCGTGTCTCGGCCCAGTGGATGGCCCGCTCGAAAGCGAGAACGGTGAGCGGCGTTGCCGCGCCGTCCTTGGCCAGCTCCAGGTCGAGCGCGTTGGCGATGCGGGTGCGCCGTTGGCTGCGCGCCTGCACGATCCCGAAGACGATCAGCCCGACCCCGACCAGGACCAGCAGCATCGCGGTGATCTTCATCGGGCGGCCTTGCGCGCCGCCGGGCGAACTCCGTTGGCGCGTCCGTTGACCACGGGTGCCGTCGGCCGGGCGAACAGACGTGGCGGCAGCTCGATCCCGCTGCGCGCCAGGGCCTCCATCTTCTTCGGTCGCAGCCCGGTCGCCTCCAGGGTGCCGGTCCCCTCCTGCCCGGGCGGTCCCGGACGGTAGGCGAAGATGTCCTGCAGCGTGACCACGTCACCCTCGGTGCCCTGCACCTCGGAGATGGCGATGACGCGGCGGCTACCGTCTGCGAGCCGCTCGGTGTGCACGATCAGGTCGACGGCGCTCGCCACCTGTTCGCGGATCGCGCGTACCGGCAGGTCGAAACCGGCCATCAGCACCATCGTCTCGAGACGCGAGACGACGTCGCGCGGGGAGTTCGCGTGCACGGTCGTCAGCGAGCCGTCGTGACCGGTGTTCATGGCCTGCAGCATGTCCAGCGCCTCCGCGCCGCGGACCTCGCCGACGATGATCCGGTCGGGCCGCATGCGCAGGGCGTTCTTGACGAGGTCGCGGATCGCCACCTCACCGCGTCCCTCCACGTTGGGCGGTCGGGACTCGAGGGTGATGACGTGTCGTTGCTGCAGCTGGAGCTCGGCTGCGTCCTCGATGGTGATGACCCGTTCCCCGTCGGGGATGAAGCCGCCCACGACGTTGAGCAGCGTCGTCTTGCCCGAGCCGGTGCCGCCGGAGATCAGCACGTTGAGACGTCCGCGTACCGCCGCTTCCAGGAAGACGCCGGCGTCCATCGTGATGGTCCGGTTCGCCACCATGTCGGTGATCGCGAACGGCCGTTCGGCGAACTTGCGGATGGTCATGACCGGCCCGCGCACCGACAGCGGGGGCAGGATGGCGTTGACACGCGAGCCGTCGGGGAGCCGCGCGTCGACCATCGGCGAGCCCTCGTCGACCCGTCGCCCGACACCGGAGACGATCCGCTCGATCACCTGGCGGAAGTGCGCCTCGTCGACGAAGGTCGCGTCGGCGTGCTCGATGCGGCCGTGGCGCTCGACGTAGATGTCGTTGTAGCCGTTGCACATGATCTCGTCGATGGTGGGGTCGCGCAGCAGCGGATCGAGCGGTCCGTAGCCGAGGATGTCGCTCGTGACCTCGGCGACCAGCCGGGCCCGCTCCCCCTGCGGCACCTTGACCTCGCTCTTCGCGATGGCCGCCTCGAGCGCCTTCCCGACCTCGACCGAGAGGTCGTCGATGGTGGCCATTCGCGAGCCGAGGTCGTTGACGACGTGGTCCTTGACGATCCGTTTGATGCCATCCCACGTGTCGGTCCGCGGCTCGGTCCCAGGACGCGTCGTACGCCGGCTGGACCCACCCGGGACACCCGCGCCACGTGGACGCTGGTTCCGTGTGGGGGCATTGGCGACTTTGGCCTGCTCGAGCTGAGCGACCCGGTCGGAGAGCTTCACGGCATCTTCTCCTCATAGATGAACGTCCCCCGCGAAGGCCGGATCGCGGCGAGCAGGCGGTGCAGGAAGTTGCGGTCAGCCGGCTCCTCGACCGGCGTCATCTCGACGCCGGGGACGAGTGCGCTGACACCGGCGATCAACCGCTTGCTGACCTGACACGACGGCGCAGCCTCGGCGACGGGCAGGCCCAGGTTGACCGATCGGGACACCTCACGGTCGTACGGCAGCTCGAGGTCCCACGGCCGGCCGAGCGCCTTGACGACGTCGCCGGCGGTCAGCTCGACGTTCTTCTCGGCCTTGTTGAGCACCAGGTGGAGACCGTCGGAGGCGATCTTCAGCCGCTCCAGCGTCGACAGGAACACCTTCATGTTGCGGACGCTGGGGACATCCAGCGTGGCCAGCACGATGAGGTGGTCGGACACGTCGAAGGCTCCGAGGACCACCTCGTTGAGAGCGGGCGGCGTGTCGACGATCACGTAGTCATAGCGCTCGCGTACGGCCTCGAGCACGGCAGTGACGGTGCTGGGCCGCAACGCGTCCGCGACGATCGGGTCGGTCGGCGCGGCGAGCACGTCGAAGCCGCCCTCGTGGTGGGTCATCAGGTGATCGACCTCGACGCTGCCGTCGGCAGCGACCTCGACCTCGGCGATGGTGCGCGTCGGCCGCAGCTGCAGCGTCGCCACCACCTCACCGAACTGCAGGTCCAGATCCACCAGCGCGACGCGCTTTCCGGTGCCGCGCGCGAGCAGGAAGGCGAGGTTGGTGGCGAGAAAGGTCTTGCCGCAGCCACCGGTGGCGCTCGCCACGGTGATGGTCACCGCGGGGACGACCGGAAGCGGCGGCGGTGGCGCCGGCTCCTGCGTCATCAGCTCCAGCTCGTCCGCGCCGTCCTCGATCTCGAAGGCCTCCTGAGCCTGCTCGGTCTGCAGCTCGACCAGCCGCTCCTGCCGACGGCGCTCGGCCAGGTCGAGAGCGCCGGCGAGGGCGCGCCGGATGGCCGCCGGACCCGCCGGGAGCTTCAGCAGCTCCTGGGCGCCGGCCCGCATGAGCAGGAGCTGGTCGGGCAGGGCGTCGCGCTCGCTCGCGACCAGCACCACCGTGGACGGATGCAGGTGGTGCCACCGCGCCACCCGGCGCAGCCCGGTCACCGTCATCTCGCTGGGGCCGACGAGCAGCACGTCGACGGGACCCTCCTCGAAGACGGCCTGGACGTCGCGCGCCCGGGTGAACAGGTGAACGTCCGGATCCCCGTCGAGCCCTTCGACGGCCTTGGACAGGCCGTGCACGAGGGCATCGGACCGGTCCAGGACGGCGACGAAGGCAGGGGGCTGCTGTGACATCGCCGGTGGGGACATCGTCGGTGGTGACATCATCGGCTGGGCCATTGTCAGCGGGTCCCCAGCCCGCTGTCGGACAGCGTGAAGTACATCGCGGAACCACGGGCCTGCTCGGCGATCAACGCGGCTGACTCGTCCCGGTTCAGCGCCAGCAGGAACTGGAGCGTGCCTGGACCGGCCACCACCTCGGTGGCGGCGCCGGTGCCCGCCCCGGGCGTGGTCGCGATGACCTGAACGTTCTGCAGCAGCACTTGAGCGTTGAGCGGCTTGCCCTCAGCCACCTTGGGAGTGGACCAGACGGTCACCTTGTTGCCGGGCACGACGTAGCGCAGCCCGCCGGGCACGAAGGCCAGCTCGACCGCGATCCCCTCCTTGCCCGCGGGCAGGATCACTCCGCCGGCGGCCGCAACGCCTTGCAGACCGAAGGCACCGGGCGCCACGACCTCGCCGGCAGCCAGCGGCCGCAGGGCCACCTGCCCGGTCAGGGCGGAGACGTCGGTGGCGGTTCCCGCCGGGACCAGGTTGCCAGGCACCTCCCGGACCTCCAGGGCGGCCGAGGCCACCGGTGTCCCGGGCGCGACCGCCGCGGTCGCGACCAGCGCCTTGGCTGTGCCGGCCGCCTGCGCGGGCGAGTCCTTCTGCACCAAGGTCACGAGGGCACCGGTGCCGACAACGGCGGTCAGTGCTCCCACGACGATCAGCGAGTTCATCTTCTTCATGCGGTGCCTCTCATTCTTCGCGACCGGAGGCGGTCGAGGTCATGGTGAGAACGCCCTCGGGGGCGATGGAACCGGCACCGACAAGGCTGCCGACGGCGTTGGCGACGGGACCGAGGACACCCAGGTCGACATCGGTGGAGACGCGAACGCGGACGTCGTCCCCGGTGGTGACCCTGGGTGCCACACAGGGGTCGGCCGGCCACGCCAGCCAGGTGACGGAGTCCTGTGAGAACTCGGCGGCGGTGACGAGCGTCGGGTCGTCGACGAAGGCGGCGATGTCGCCCGCGGAGGGCCGCCGGGTGTAGCAGCCGCCGGTGTTGGTGCCGTTCGCATCGACCGAGGCGGCGAAGCGCAGCACGGACGAAGAGGCGGCGACGACCCGCTGGTAGCCGCGCGCCATGGAGTAGAGCGGCAGAGCACCGAAAGCAAGCAGCATGAACAGTGTTGCGACGATGGCGAACTCGACCGCGGCGACGCCCTCGTCGGCGCGAGCGCCGGCCATCACCGCTCCACCCGGACCCGGCCGTTGCCGGTGACCGTGAACGTCCCGGAGACGGGGGTGAGCAGCGCGACGACCGAGCTGAAGGGATTGCTGAAGGTGTGCGAGATGCTGACCCGCACCTCTCCCGTCGGCACTCCGCAGGCCGGTCCGGCCGCAAGGGTGCCTGCGCCGTCCCGCACCACCAACTCCGCGGCATCCACTGTCGAGGTCTGGAAGTCCGCGTTGACGCGGCTCAGGATGGTGTCGTGGCAGTACTCGTACGTGCCGTTGACAAGTGGCACAGCGGCGAACCGGGCGGCTCGCTGCGCAGCTCGATCGACCTGGGTCTGGGTGTATGCCAACCAGCCGAAGAACGCCCCGACCGCGACGATCCCGACGAACAGCGGGAACACCAGGGCAAACTCGACGGTGCTCGCCCCGCCATCGCCGGTCGGTCGCCTCATGGCCCGGAGACGTAGCGGTCGTCGGAGCGTACGAGCGTCGCCCGGAAGGCGCCGGAGGCCTGAGCGGCGTGCACCGGCAACGCCGTGAAGTTGCCGTCGCCGAGGTCCCGGAGCAGGACCGGCGTGACGTCGAAGAACGGGACCGGGTAGACCCCGGTGACCCGGCCCAGGGTGTCGGCAGCAGCGCCGGTCCCAACGCCCTGGACGCAGGTGAAGGCGTCCGTAGCCACGGTGTCGTTCACGACTGGGGCAGCGCACGGCTGGGCGGCGACCTGGATGAGGTGCACCGGGTCGCCCGAGGCGGCAGCCGCCTCGAAGATCTCCTGAACGGTGGGCGGGACCTCGGAGCCGGGCGGGTCGAAGATCTGGCCGACCGTGTCCTTGAGGCACTTCAGCAGGTTGACCGTGCCGAGGTTGGCCGACAGCGAGGGCGCGGGAAGCACCCCGCCGGTCTCCGCGCTGACCGCGGCGAGCGTGCCGTTGAGCTGGGTGACGGGCAGCGCGGACGTCAGCGCGTTGACCTGGTTCTCGACCCCGTCGAGCAGGGCGAGGGTGCCGTCGCGGACCTCGAGCAGGGCCGGGTTGAGGTTCTGCGCCGGGAACGTCACGCTGCCGCTGACGCTTCCGCCCCCGCTCAGCCCGGTCACCGGGACGGTGGCCGCCTTGATGCCCAAGCCGTTGAAGACCGGCACGACAACGGCGTTCTTGACGACCCGCTTTGCCGACGCGCGGCCGTTGGGGGTCGACGAGCGGTCGAAGACCGGCTCGCGGACCGGCTGGTCGACCTCGACGTCGACCTGCGGGCACAGCGTGTTGGGAAGGGCGCTGTCGAGCCGCACCCCTGCTGGGGCGAGCGCGTCGCGCACCTGCGCGTAGCCGACAGGGACCTGAAGCTGCAAGGCGCCACCGACACCCACCGAGGAGCTGCCGAAGCCGACCAGCTGGGATCCGGTGGCGAAGCCGGTGCGCACCCGCGTGTTGGCGCAGGTCGGGATCTGCTGGCTGTCCGACCCCGAGTAGAAGCGCGTGGCGTAGGGCCCGGACTCGCGCATCGCGTCCTCGGCGACCTGGCAGGCCTGGTTGAAGCTCGGCATCGGCGCGGCCGGGAGCAGCGGCGTGCCGGTCAGCGCGGTGCAGGTGCTGGGCAGGCTGGCCAACGCGGTGGAGACCGCCGGCACGAGGCCACTGATCTCCGAGGTCAACGCCTGGATGTTGCCGAGGGACTCGAAGTTGAGCAGGCTGCGCAACGGGTTGAGGCTCAGCAGGGCGCTCAGCAGGCTGTTGTCGCGCAGCAGCCCGTCGACCGCACCGACCGGGTCGCCGACCGTCTCGCACGGGCTCAGCGTCGGCAGGGTGGTGTAGGGCGGCAGCGACACCGGCACCTTGTCCTGCAGCTTCGGGTAGAGCGCCTCGGTCGACGGCGGAGCGACGAGCTGCGGCAGGTCGAGCAGCAGCGCCGACGCGGCCGTCTGCACGGCAGCCTCGTCGGCGGAGAGCTGGGTCTCGTTCTCACTCGCGGCCCACACCAGCGTCGCGAGGGCAAGGGCGATGACAAGCAGCACGACGGGAGCGACGACCGCGGCCATCACGGCTATCGAACCCTCGTCCTTGCGCTCGAGCACCCGCCTCAGCAGCACGACTTTGCCCTCCCGCTCAGTCTTGTCACCTTTCGTGACCTCACGCCATGAGCCACTGAGGTGATTTCGGGCAGTCCGTTCTGACCACGCACGTCTCTGGTCATCTCGGCCACGATTGAGCACTCGGCTCCGCCGGCCGGCGGCTGAATGGTTCGAACGAGTCAGTTCTTCCCGCACCCGGACAAGGGGGTCGACGCGCGACCGAACTGACCTCCCCGGCGGGCGGGGCCGGCCGCTAGGTGGTTGCCGGCAGGTGGGCCGTGTCGTTCATCGACCGCACGACAGCGGCGCCGTCGGAGAACCACTGCACCTCGGCGAGGCAGGCGAGGTCCAGGTGCATCCGGTAGAGCGCGTGCGCCGGTGCATCGAGCGCGAACCGCAGCAGCGTCTTGATCGGGGTGACGTGGCTGACCAGCACCACCACGTCACCGCCGTACGACTCGAGCAGCCGGTCGCGCGCCTGCCGGACGCGCGTCGCGGTGTCGACGAAGCTCTCCCCGAACGGCGGCGCCACGGCCGGGTCGGCCAACCAGGCGGCGAGCTCGCGCGGCCACTTCTCGCGCACCTCGGCGAACGTGTAGCCCTCCCAGTCGCCGAAGTCGGTCTCGCGCAGGCCCGGCTCGATGGTGAGGTCGACCCCCAGCGCATCGGCCACGACAGCAGCGGTCTGCTGCGCGCGGCGCAGCGGGCTGCTCACGACGGCAACCGCCCCGCTGGTTCCGAGCCGGGAGGCAGCCGCCGTGGCCTGCACCCGGCCGAACTCGGTCAACGCCTGGTCGCCCACCCCGGAGAACCGCTTCTGGACCGAGAGCTCGGTCTGCCCGTGCCGCAGCAGCAAGGTCGTCGTCGGGGTCACGCCCGCGTCCATCCACCCCGACAGGCGGTTGGGGGCCGGCGCCGTTGCTGGCAGCGACGCGGGCGGCTCGTGCGCCGCCAGCCAGGTGTCCGCGTCATGCGCTGGACCGCTGTCACCGCCGGGCCGCCACACCTGGCCCTTCGCAGCGGCATCCATCGCCTCGTTGGCGAGCCGGTCGGCATGGCCGTTCTGCGCCCGCGGGATCCAGGAGAAGCGCACCCGGCCGATCTGCCGCACGAGGGCAGAGGCCTGCGCCGCGAGCGGCTGCATGGACGGGTGCTTGACCTTCCATCGGCCGCTCATCTGCTCGACCACCAGCTTGGAGTCCATCCGCACCTCGACCTCGGCCGGGCCCAGCTCGAGGGCTGCCGACAGGCCCGCGATCAACCCGCCGTACTCCGCGACGTTGTTGGTCGCCCGGCCGATCCCGGCGGCGCGCTCAGCGAGCACCTCACCGGTCACCGCATCCCGCACGACGGCGCCGTAACCGGCCGGACCGGGGTTGCCGCGCGACCCGCCGTCGGCTTCGACGAGCAGCCGTCGGGTCACAGACCGCTCTCGGCGGTGCGCACCATGATGCGACCGCAGTCCTCATGGCGCAGCACCTCGTCGACCGGCGCGGACCGGATGGCCGACTTCTCGTTGTTCATCAGGTCGAGGTGACAGCCGCTGCAGCGACCCCGGGTGATCTCGCCGGCCCCGACGCCGCCCTCGGCCGCGCGCAGCTTCTCGTACAACGCAAGCAAGTCGGCCGGAAAGCCTGCCGCCAGCTCGGTGCGAAGGGCGGCAGTCCGCTCCAGCTCGGCGTCGATGTCGACGAACGCCGCGTCCCTGGCCGTCTCGGCCACCGACCGCGCGGTGAGATGCGCGGCGCGCTGGGTGGTCAGCCCGTCGAGCTCGGCCTGCGCCGCTTCCGCACGTTCCATCACCTCGAGCTCGCTGTCCTCGAGGTCGGACTGCCGGCGGGTGAGGGTCGCGACCTCGTGCTGGAGGTCCTGCAGCTGCTTGGCGACCGAGATGCTCCCCGAGGCCAACCGCTGCTCGTCGCGGGCCTTGCGGCTGCGCACCTGGTCGATCTCGCGCTCGAACTTCGCCTGCTCGCGGGCGAGATCGGACACCGCGGTCTCCGCCCGCACCACCGCATCACGCAGCGCCGCGACCAGCCCGTCCAGCCGGGCCATCTCGCCGATCTCCGGCAGCGTGCGCCGCCGGTGACCGAGCCGGTCCAGGGCGCTGTCGAGCCCCTGCAGCTCCAGCAGGCGGAGCTGGACGAACGGGTCAGCCTTCACGCGGTAGGGCTCCTCGCAGCAAGCGTCCAGGGGTCGGTGACGCGGGTCGACACGACGGCCTCCACCGTAGTCAGCGCAGCCACCTTCCGGGCGGCGTCGGCGAGCCACGGCCACTCGGTGGCCCAGTGGGCGGCGTCGAGCAGGGCCAGCCCCTCCGGCGCCTCGCTCGCCGGATGGTGCCGCAGGTCCGCCGTCAGGTAGGCATCGGCGCAGGCCGCCTCGCGCAGCAGGCTGTCCCCCGAGCCGCCACAGACCGCCAGCGACGAGACCAGCCGGTCCGGGTCGCCCGAACTCCGCACCCCCCAGGCTGTCGGCGGAAGCACCTGCGCAGCAAGTGATGTCAGCTCCCCCAACCGCATGGGCGCCGGCAGCGCGCCCACCCGCCCCAGACCGCGACGCCCCGGCAGGTCCGCGAGCTGCACCAGGTCGTACGCCGGCTGCTCGTACGGATGACCGGCCAGCAGCGCCGCCAGCACCGCCTCGCGGCGCGGTCGTGGGACGACCATCTCGAGCCGCGCTTCGGGAACCTGCTCCACCCGCCCCACCTGGCCGATCGCGGGTGCGGCCCCGGCCAGCGGTCGGAAGGTGCCGGTGCCGGTGGTCGACCAGGCGCACCGTTCGTAGTCGCCCAGAGCCCCCGCGCCCGCGGCCGCCAGCCTGTCGAGCAGCGCGTCCGCGGCCTCGACCGGCACGAAGACGACCAGCTTGTCCAGTGGCTCGGGTCGGGGCGACAGCGGCCGCAGGTGGATCAGACCGAACAGCGCAGCAAGCGAGTCGGAGACCCCGGGGGACGCGACATCGGCGTTGGTGTGCGCGACGTGCAACCCCGCCCCGGCGGCGATCAGCCGGTGGGCCACCCGGCCTTTCGCCGTCGTCGCCGCCACCGACGTCGTGCCGCGCAGCCACAGCGGGTGGTGGGTGACGAGCAGGTCGAACCCGCCCGCGACCACCTCGTCGACCACCTCCTCGAGCGGGTCGATCGCGAACAGCACCCGGCGTACGACCGAATCGGGGTCACCGCAGACCAGGCCGACGGCATCCCACGGCTCGGCCCACGACGGCGGGTAGAGGTCGTCCAGGATCGCGACGACATCGGCCAGGCGGGCGCTCATGTGGACCCAGACAGACTCGAACTGCCGACCTTCGCCTTGTAAGGGCGCTGCTCTACCAACTGAGCCATGGGTCCCGAGGTCCCGAGCCTAGAGCGTTGCCAGCACCGCGGTGTATTCGTCCAGGCTGCGCGCATCCGGGATCCCGTGCACCACCTTGTACGCCACCCGCCCCTGCTTGTCGACGATGAAGGTCCCGCGCAGCGACAACCCGGTGGCCTCGTCGAACACGCCGTAGTCCCGCGCGACCGCACCGTGGGGCCAGAAGTCCGCGAGCAGCGGGAACGTGTAGCCCTGCTCCCTCGCCCACTGCGCGTGCACCGCCGTGGTGTCGCAGCTGATGGCGAGGGTCTGCACGTCGTCGGAGTCGAAGCTCGGCATGGAGTCGCGGATGGCGCACAGCTCGCTCTGGCAGACGCGGGTGAACGACAGCGGATAGAACACGACCACGACGTTCTTGCGGCCGCGGAAGTCCGACAGTCGCACCAGCGCACGGGACTGGTCCGCGAGCTCGAAGTCCGGTGCCTCGTCGCCAACGTCGATCGCCACGAGCACTCCTGTCCGGCCCCGCGCTCGGTCAGGGCAGGATGGCTGCATGCTAGGTCCCGTCCCCGCCACCGGCCGCTTCGGCCTCACCGAGGCCGACCCCGACGAGGTCGGACGTCTGATCCTCGCCGGCTGGGATGCGTTCCTGGACGTCGTGGGCGACCCCTCGACCGACCTGTCCCGGCCGTCGCGGCTGGCCGGCTGGTCCGGTAAGGACCTGCTCATCCATCTCGGCGCGTGGGACGACGCGCCCGGACTCGCGAGTGTCCTCGAGTCCGCGCGGGAGGGTGCCTTCGAGCCGGCCATCGCCCCCGATGCCGCGAACGAGGCCCTGGTGGCGGCGCACCGCAGCGCCTCGCTGGGTGAGGTGCTGCGGTCGCTCGAGCTCTCGCGTCAGCGCATCGAGGACTTCTTCGACGGACCGGATCTGGCGACCTACGCCTCGACCCTGTCGAGGTCCTCGGTCGGTCCGCTGCCGGTGCTGTCCCTGCTGCACGCCGGCACGTACGAACTCGCCGTCCACGCGCTGGATCTCGGCCCCTGTGGCGCTCCGGAGCCGGCTCCGGAGCTGCTCGACCGTGGGCTCGCCGCCCTGCTGGACGTGACCGGGGCGCTCGCCGCGCGGGTCGGTGTCGACATCACTGTCACCGCCATGACGCCGACCGGTGGCTGGCGGTTCACCAGTGGCACCGACGGGTGGACGACGGAGCCGGCCGAGGCCGGCAGGTTCGACGGCGTCGGCGTACGCGGCACGGCCGCGGACCTGCTCGACACCTCGGCCGGACGGGCTCACCTCGCGCAGCTGCTGCTGAGCCGGCGGTTGCAGGTGCAGCAGCTGCCCCAGTTCATGCGGCTCGCGCCGCTGCTGGAGCAGGTGCCGGGACTGCCGGGGGGCCCGGCGCTCCGAGGGGCGGTCGGCGGGCTGTCCGGCGTCGCAGGCGGTGTCGGCAAGGTGCTCGGCCGGTTCCGTCGCTAATCTGGGTGGCATGAACGCCGACCGAGGGGACAGCTTCGTGGTGCCGGGCCACGAGCCGGGAGACGAGGAGCGCCGCTGCGCCGTCCTCCAGGCCAAGGGCCCGGAGGGAGGCCCGCCCTACCTCGTGCGGTGGGCAGACGGCGAGCTGGGGATGGTGTTCCCGGGCGACGCCTGGCAGCTCATCCACCCGGCCTGACCGGCCGGACCACCATGGCGATCTGCCGCCCGGCAGCGCGGGTCAGCACGATCGTCACCTCCCGGCTGCCGGTCAACCGCAGCTGCGCGCGCAGCAGGTCGGGCTGCACCGCCGTACCCCTCTTCTTCACCACCAGCGCTCCGGCGTCGTGCGCCCGCAGCCGCTCGCGCAGCGGTTTGAGGCTGAACGGCAGCACCTCCAGCACCTCGAACCAGCGGCCGTACGCCGTGGGCACCGGGACGGGTGCGCAGAGGTAGGCGATGGTCTCGTCCAGGAGCCAGGCGTCGATCTGCCCGGCCAGCTGGGCGACCAGGTGGGCCCGCACGACGGCGCCGTCCGGCTCGAGCAGCCACGGCCCCGGGGGACGTACGACCGGCGCCGGGACCGCCAGACCGACCAGGACGTGCGGACCGGGCAGCAGGGTGGCCGTGCGCCGCACCCCGCCGCGGGCCGCGCCCGCGAGCAGCACCGCCTCCTTGACCTCGCCGCGCAGCGACACGACATCGACCTCGAGATCGGACGGGAGCGCCTCGTGGTCGATGCCCGGCGCCGCCTTGACGACCAGCGAGCGCACCGTGTCCCGCCAGCCGAGCACCTCATCGAGCGGCGGGGAGTAGGCGCGCGGGTCGAACACCCGCCGGCCCCCGGAGCGCCGCGCCGGGTCCACGAAGACATCGGCCCCAGGTGGCCGCGGCAAGGTCGTCACGTCGGCGCGCACGAAAGACACTGCTCGGCCGAGGGTTTCCGCGTTGGCCCGACCGAGCAGCAACCGCGTCTCGTCGAGGTCCACCCCCACCGAGCCGTCCGGCAGCGTCATCAGGTCGCCGCCGACCGAGCAGCACAGGTCGAGGACCGGTCCGTCGAACCGGTGGGCGCGGTGCACGGCGACCTCGTGGGAGGAGGCCTGCTCGAGCGCCGGACCGGTCCACCACAGCTCGGCGCCACGGGGGTGCTTGCTGCGGGCGCGCTCCCGGAGCAGGGCCTGCTCCAGCGCGAGCGGGCCGAGCTCGGGGCCGTACGCGGCGCGCACCGCCTCCGCCGCACCGAGCCGCCCGGCGGGGCGGAGGTCGAGCGCGGCGGCCGCAGCGACCGCCTCCCGGCCGGCCGGGCTGAGCAACCGCCGGGCCTGCTCCGGGCTCAGCGGCGCGACGCACCCTTGCTGGACCGGGGCGAGACCAGGCGGGTGCCGGACCACTCGGGTGCGGCGCTGGTGCTGCGCGTGCTGGACAGCCCGGCGGTCGGCGCCGCCTCGTCGATGTCGCTCGGCTCGACGTGCCCGTCGCGACCGGCCTTGGGTGTCAACAGCCAGATGACCCCGTGGTCAGCCAGATTGGTGAGGGAGTCGACCAGGGTGTCGACCAGGTCGCCATCATCCTCCCGCCACCAGAGCAGGACGATGTCGACGACCTCGTCGGAGTCCTCGGTGGTGACCAGCTCGGTCCCGGTGCGGGAGGCGACGTCGTCGAGCAGGCCCTGGTCGACGGCCGGACCCGAGGAGCTGTCCGACCCGACCACCTGCACGATCATGCCGGGCTCCATCCCGAGCTTCTCGGCAAGGCCACGCTGTGCGGCGTGGTCCGCGGACGTGCTCACGAGTGCCCCTTCCCCTCGGCCCCGGCGGGGCGCATCGGGGGTAGTCCACCGGACGGACCCCCGCTGCGCAAGTGCCGGGCCCGCAAGTCTGTGGGCAAGCACCGCGTCACGCCCCGGAACCGCCGACCCGAGGTCGGCTACGCACGCGGCAAGGGGGAGGATGGAGGCTCGACACACGGACGAGCACCCGGGGAGCAGCGTGACCACCAGCAGCAGCAGTTCCTCCGAACGTTCCAGGGAGCGGTTCGGCGTCATCAGCGACGGCCTGCCCACCCAGCTGCCCGACATCGACCCGGCAGAGACCGCCGAGTGGCTCGAGTCGCTGGATGCGGTCCTCGACAGCGCCGGTCGGCCCCGGGCCCGCTTCCTGATGCTCAAGCTGCTCGAGCGGGCCCGGCAGAAGGCCGTCGGCGTGCCCGCATTGCGCAGCACCGACTACATCAACACGATCCCGCCCGAGCGCGAGCCGTGGTTCCCCGGCGACGAGCACCTCGAACGCCGCATCCGCGCGTACATCCGGTGGAACGCCGCGATCATGGTCAGTCGGGCGAACCGACCCGAGATCGGGGTCGGTGGCCACATCGCCAGCTACGCGAGCGCGGCCAGCCTGTACGAAGTCGGCTTCAACCACTTCTTCCGCGGCAAGGACTTCCCGGACGACGGCGCTCACCGCTCGGGTGACCAGGTGTTCTTCCAGGGCCACGCCTCCCCCGGCATCTACGCGCGGGCCTTTCTGGAGGGTCGGCTGACCCAGGACCAGCTCGACGGCTTCCGCCAGGAGTCGCGGGGCGCGAGTCTGCCGTCCTATCCGCATCCGCGCCTGATGCCGGACTTCTGGGAGTTCCCGACGGTGTCGATGGGCCTCGGCCCGATCGCCGCGATCTATCAGGCCCGGTTCAACCGCTACCTGCAGCACCGTGGCATCAAGGACACCAGCCAGAGCCGGGTGTGGTGCTTTCTCGGCGACGGCGAGATGGACGAGCCGGAATCGCTCGGCGCCATCGGCCTCGCCGCCCGGGAGGAGCTCGACAACCTGGTCTTCGTCGTCAACTGCAACCTGCAGCGCCTGGACGGTCCGGTCCGCGGCAACGGCAAGATCATCCAAGAGCTGGAGTCGTCGTTTCGCGGCGCCGGCTGGAACGTCATCAAGGTCGTCTGGGGGCGGCAGTGGGACGACCTGCTCGCCCGTGATGTCGACGGCGTGCTCGTCAACGCCATGAACACGACGCCGGACGGGCAGTTCCAGACCTACTCGGTGGAGTCCGGGGCCTACACACGGGAGAACTTCTTCGGCACCGACGTGCGACTGCGCAAGATGGTGGAGCACCTGAGCGACGACCAGATCAAGGGCCTGCCGCGTGGTGGGCACGACTACCGCAAGGTCTACGCGGCGTTCCACTCCGCCACCAAGCACGCCGGCCAGCCGACGGTGATCCTGGCGCACACGATCAAGGGCTGGACCCTCGGCAAGGACTTCGAGGGACGCAACGCCACCCACCAGATGAAGAAGCTGACCGGTGCCGCCCTCAAGGAGCTGCGTGACCGGCTCCAGATCGACATCAGCGACAAGGCGCTCGACGGCGGTCTGCCTCCCTACTTCTCGCCCGGCCCCCACAGCGCCGAGATCGAGTACATGCGGGATCGCCGCACGCAGCTCGGCGGGTCCCTGCCACGCCGGTCGGTGCACGCGGTGCCCCTGACGCTGCCCGGGCCGCAGATGTACGACGAGCTCAAGCGCGGCTCCGGCAAGCAGGCGGTCGCCACGACCATGGCCTTCGTCCGCCTGCTCAAGGACCTGCTGAAGGACCCAGGGATCGGGCACCGCATCGTGCCCGTCATCCCGGACGAGGCGCGCACCTTCGGCATCGATGCGATGTTCCCGACCGCGAAGATCTACTCACCGTTCGGCCAGACCTACGATGCCGTGGACCGCGAGCTGCTGCTGTCCTACAAGGAGTCCACCAAGGGTCAGATCCTGCACGAGGGGATCACCGAGGCCGGCTCGATGGCCTCGACGATCGCCGCCGGCACGTCCTACGCGACGCACGGCGAGCCGATGATCCCGGTCTACGTCTTCTACTCGATGTTCGGGTTCCAGCGCACCGGCGACCAGATGTGGGCGATGGCCGACCAGCTCGGCCGCGGTTTCCTGCTCGGAGCGACGGCCGGCCGCACCACGCTGAACGGCGAGGGGTTGCAGCACCAGGACGGCCACTCGCTGCTGCTGGCCTCCACCAACCCCGCTGTCGTGGCCTACGACCCGGCGTTCTCCTACGAGGTCGCCTTCATCGTGGAGGAGGGTCTGCGCCGGATGTACGGCGAGGCGCCGGAGGACGTCTTCTACTACCTCACGGTCTACAACGAGCCGTCGCCCCAACCGGCGATGCCGGAGCTCCCGGACCTGCGTGAGGGGGTGCTGCGCGGGCTCTACCGCTACTCGGCTGGGCACAGCAGCGGTGACAGCGGGCCGCGCGCCCAGGTGCTCGCCAGCGGCATCGCCGTGCGTCTGGCTCTGGACGCCCAGCAGCTGCTGCTCGACCACTGGGGTGTGGCCGCCGACGTCTGGAGCGTCACGAGCTGGAACGAGCTGCGCCGGGACGCCATCGCCTGCGAGGAGCACAACCTGCTGCATCCCGGGCAGGAGCTGCGTACGCCCTTCGTCACTCAGGCCCTGTCGACGGCGACCGGACCGGTCGTCGCGGTCAGCGACTGGATGCGCGCCGTCCCGGACGGCATCAGCCGCTGGGTGCCGGGCGACTGGACCTCGCTCGGCACCGACGGCTTCGGGCGTTCGGACACGCGGGCGGCGCTGCGCCGGCACTTCCGCATCGACCCGGAGTCGATCACCGTGGCCGTGCTCACCGAGCTGGCCCGGCGGGGCGAGGTCGACGCGGACGCACCACGTCAGGCGATCGAGAAGTACCAGCTGGGCTCCGAGGACCTGCCTGCCGCCAAGGACACGACGGAGGCAGTCGGCGAGTAGGCGTGCAAGGAGATTGCGTGACGATTCCCGCGATCTGTTCAGTTCCCCCACGCGGGTGCCGCAGACTGCAGCAGGGGCACGCGGACGAGGGACAGCTGGTGGACAGACACGGGACCAGACACCGCCGGGCCGTGGCGCGCCTGGAGGACCATCCCAACCTCGGCGAGGTCGTCGGGGTCCTGGCCCAGCTGGCCCACATCTCCGACGAGGACCTGGCCCAGCTCGCGGCGGCGTGGTGCAACAGCCCCTCGCTCGCCATCGCCCGAGATCGTGCGCTCGGCCCGGACAGCCCGCTCGTCGTCGAGGTGCTGGCCGCCTTCGAGGCTCTGAGCGCGCTGTTCGCGGACGACGTGGTCGGACAGGCGCCCTACGTCGCGGTCGAGCCGGCCGTGGCGATAAGGGCATTGAAGGCCGTACGCGACGCGATCGCCGCGGCGTACGCCCGCCCCGCGCTGAGCCGTCAGGAGCACGCCGCTCTGATGCGCCCGTGGCGGTCGGTCTATCCGCAGCAGACGGTGACCGAGCCCGATCTCGGCCCCCGCGCCGAGCAGGTCAAGGCCGTGCTCGGCGTGCTCCCGCTGCTGGCGGGGCGCTGTCACGACACGGCCGGCCGGGCCCTGTTCGACGCGCTCGTGGACCGCTCGTTCGTGGCTGAGTCCGAGCGCGCCGAGGCAGCGGCGTCAGCCTTCCAGGCGGCTGTCCTCACCAGCCGGCGCCGGACCTGGGCCCTGGTGCGCCGGACCGGCGCCGAGCACCTGGCCAGACCCTGCCAGGCCTGCCGCCCGGCCCCCGGGTCCGACGAGGACCGCGATTGCTTCCGGGTGCTCGAGCTGTGCCTGGACGCGGCGTGCGCCCTGCTCGTCGCCGACGCCCTGCCGGACAGCTGGACCGACCTGCTCACCGAGCCGGTCATCTCCCTCATCCCGCTGCAGCGCGAAGCCGGCCCGTCCACCTGAGCAGGTCCTCGACGCCCCAGGCGTTGACGATCCGGTCCGGCGTGACGCCGCAGAGGTAGGCCCGCTCGCAACCGATCGACTGCCAGGACAGCTGGCCGGGTGCATGCGCGTCGGTGTCGATGGCGATGCGGCAGCCGGCCTCGACCGCCAGCCGGAGCAGCCGCTTGGGTGGGTCCAGCCGTTCCGGCCGGCTGTTGACCTCGACCGCCACGTCGAACTGCGCGCAGGCGGCGAACACCACCTCGGCGTCGAACTCCGACTCCGGGCGTCCCTTGCCGCCCCTGCCGTGGCCGAGCACCTGACGTCCGGTGCAGTGCCCGAGGACATCGGTGTGCGGGTTGCTGATCGCCGCCACCATGCGGGCGGTCATCTGCTCACCCGGCATCCGCAGCTTGCTGTGCACGCTGGCGACGACCAGGTCCAGCTCCGCCAGCAGCTCGGGCTCCTGGTCCAGGCTGCCGTCGAGGTTGATGTCGCACTCGATCCCGGTGAGGATCCGGAACGGCGCCAGCCGGTCGTTGAGCTCGGCAACGACGAGCAGCTGCTCGCGCAGGCGCTGCGGGCTCAGCCCGCGCGCCACCGTCAGGCGAGGCGAGTGGTCGGTGAGCACGAGGTAGTCGTGGCCGAGGGCGCCCGCAGCAAGGGCCATGTCCTCGATCGACGAGCCGCCGTCGGACCAGTCGCTGTGGGTGTGGCAGTCGCCGCGAAGAGCGGCGCGCAGAGCCGCCGCGCCCACCGACACCGGCGTCTCACCCAGCGTCCGGACTCGGCGCAGGTAGACCGGCTCCTGGCCGGCCAGTGCCTCGGTGACAACCAGGGCGGTCACCTTGCCGAGGCCGGGCAGCTCGGTCAGCGTGCCGTTCGCCGCGCGCGTCGACAGCTCGTCGGTGGGGGTCCGGTGCACCGTCTCAGCGGCGGTGCGGAAGGCCTTGACCCGGTAGGACGGCTCCAGTGCGCGTTCCAGGCAGAACGCGATCGACCGCAGGTCCTCGGCCGGGTCGCGCGGGGTCATGCCCCCAGTCTGCCGGGTAAGGGTGCCCGGTGAGATGTCCCTCAGACGACCTGGTGCAGCCAGGTGACCGGTACGCCGTCGCCGGCCTCCCGGTAGGGCTCGAGCTCGGCGTCCCAGGGTCCGCCCAGCAGCGCATCCAGCCCCTGAGCCAGCTGCGGGCCCACCGCTCCGGCGAGCAGCGTGCGCAACCGGTCCTCCCCCACGAGCACGTCCCCGTTGGCGCTCGTGGTCGCGCGAAAGATCCCGAGGGCGGGTGTGACGGCGTAGCGCTCGCCGTCCAGTCCGGGGCTCGGCTCCTCGGTCACCTCGAAGCGCAGGACGGTCCAGCCGCGTAGCGCCGAGGTCAGCCGGCCGGCGGTTCCGGCCCGTCCGCGCCAGCTGATCTCGGCGCGCAGCTGGCCGGGCGCACAGCCCTGGTCCGACCAGGACATGCGGGCGCGCACACCGAGCTCGGCCGCGACCGCCCACTCGACATGGGGGCACAGCGCGGGTGGGCATGAGTGGACGAACAGCACGCCGGCGGACACGGTGCCTCCCTGGTGGACGAGGTGCGCCTTCCCCGACGGCCTCGATGTGCGGGAGCAACGTGCTGTGACTGCTGTGGCTCATGGTGCCATTGAAGTCGTTGGCTGGCCAGCCCGGGGCCCCTCCCAGCCCCTCCCAGCCCCTCCCAGCCCCCACGGCGTCGATCATGCAGTTTGTGTCCGCGTGGTGAGCGTGCGGTGTGAGCACTAGTTGCATGATCAGCGCGGACGCGCGGGTGGGGGGGGCGCGACCGCGGCGGACGGGCGGGGCGGGGGCGGATCAGGGCGGGGCAGAGAGCCAGGCGTCGATGCCGGCCAGCAGGGCGGCGCGGCGCTCGGCCGGTGCGGCGCTGCCGCGTACGGCGTCGGCCGCGAGCCCGGCCAGCGCCTCGTCGGCCAGCCCTTGCTGGTCGCGGACCGCGGCGTACTGCTCGACCAGGCCTGAGCGGAACAGCAGCGGGTCGTCGGCGCCGAGTGCGACCGGCACGCCGGCCGCCCGCAGCTGCCGCACCGGCACCAGCTCGACGGCGCCGGCCACGCCGAGGGCGACGTTCGAGGCCGGACAGACCTCGAGCACGACCCCCCGGGTGGCGAGCAGCTCCATCACCGCCGGGTCCTCGACGGCGCGTACGCCGTGGCCGAGCCGATCGGCGCCCAAGGCCTGGACGGCGCCGACCACGCTGCGGGTGCCGCGAAGCTCACCGGCGTGCGGCACGGACAGCAGGCCGGCCTCCCGAGCGATGCGAAACGCCTTGACGAAATCCTCAGGCCGGCCACGCGTCTCGTCGTTGGACAGACCGAAGCCGACCACGCCCGCCCCCGCGGAGCGCCGGGCGACGCGGGCCAGGATCTCGGCGTCGCCAGGATGCCGGGTCCGGTTGGCCGCGACGACCAGCGCCATGCCGACACCGGTCTCGGCAGCGGCCGCGGCCATCGCGTCGAGGACCAGCTCGACGGTGGCGGCGAGGCCGCCGAGCCGAGCGGCATAGGAGGACGGGTCGACCTGCACCTCGACCCAGCCGGAGCCGGCCGCCCGCTCGTCCTCGGCGATCTCGCGGACCAGCCGGCGTACCTCCGTCGGCCCGGTCAGCACCTCGCGCGCCGCGTCGTACAACCGCTGGAAGCGTGACCAGCCCCGGCGGGCCGTGACGTCCAGTCGGGCACCGGCCGGGTCGAGCAGCTCCGGCGGCAGCAGGCGTCCCTGCGCCGCGGCCAGCTCAGCCAGCGTCGACGGGCGCATCGCCCCGGCCAGGTGCAGGTGCAGGTGCGCCTTGGGCAGGGTCGCAAGGTCCCGCCTCGCGATCTCCACAGCCGCATCGTGTCGCAGACCGTGTCGGGGCGGCCGATCGGCGACAATGGAGGGCCACAAGGAGGACGACGTGACCAGCCCGGCTGCCCGCCCGCCCGCGCCGCAGGACGGCAGCGGCTACACCGCGCGGCACCTGTCGGTCCTGGAAGGTCTCGAGGCGGTCCGCAAGCGCCCGGGGATGTACATCGGGTCGACCGACTCCAAGGGCCTGACCCACCTGGCCTACGAGATCGTCGACAACGCCGTGGACGAGGCGCTCGCCGGTCACTGCCAGCGCATCGCGCTGACCCTGCACCCGGACGGCTCGGTGGAGGTCGAGGACGACGGCCGCGGCATCCCCGTGGACGTCGAGCCCAAGAGCGGGCTGACCGGCGTCGAGCTGGTCCTGACCAAGCTGCACGCCGGCGGCAAGTTCGGTGGTGGCGGCTACAAGACCTCCGGCGGCCTGCACGGCGTCGGTGCGTCGGTCGTCAACGCGCTGTCCCAGCGCTTGAACGTGCTCGTACGCCGCGGTGGCCGCGTCCACACGATGTCGTTCTGCCGCGGGGTGCCCGGCACCTTCGCCGGCGACGGACCGGCCTCGGCGTTCACCCCCCGGGACGGCTTGTCGGTCGCCGGCAAGGCGCCCCGCACGGTGACCGGCACGTCGGTGCGGTGGTGGCCGGACCGGCCGCTGTTCGTGGCCGGCTCCGAGGTCGACGTGGCGCAGCTCCACGACCGGCTGCGCCAGACCGCCTTCCTCGTGCCCGGGCTGCACCTTGCGCTGATCGACCGGCGGTCGGAGGAGGAGCCGGTCGAGGCGAGCTTTCGGTACGACGGCGGAACCGTCGACTTCGTCGAGCACCTGGCCGCCGACGGCGCCGTATGCGACCCGGTGCACCTGCTCGGCGCGGGCAACTACAACGAGACGGTGCCGGTGCTGGACGAGGCCGGCCACATGACCACCCAGACCGTCGAGCGGCACTGCGAGGTCGACATCGCGCTGCGCTGGGGCGTCGGCTACGACACGAACGTCCAGGCGTTCTGCAACGTGGTCGCGACGCCGCACGGCGGCACCCACCAGAACGGCTTCGAGCGGGCGCTGCTGCGGGCTCTCAACGACGCGCTCAAGGCGACACGGGTGCTGCGCGCGAGCGAGGACCCCGTGGTGAAGGACGACGTCCTCGAGGGCCTGACCGCTGTCGTGACCGTCAAGGTCCCGGAGCCGCAGTACCTCGGCCAGACCAAGGACGAGCTCGGGACGCCGGGCGTCACCAAGGTGGTCGCCGACGTGGTGGCTCGTGGCCTGCGCGCGGAGTTCCTCGACAGCAAGAAGCGCAAGGCGCAGGCGCGCGTCGTGCTCGAGAAGGTGGCCGCGGCGGCGCGGACCCGCCAGGCCGCGAAGGCCTCCAAGGATGCGGCCCGGCGCAAGACCGCACTCGAGTCGTCAACACTGCCAGCCAAGTTGGCTGACTGCCGCTCGCCGGATGTCTCCCGCACCGAGCTGTGGCTGGTCGAGGGCGACAGCGCGCTCGGCACGGGAAAGCTCGCGCGCAACAGCGAGTTCCAGGCGCTGCTGCCGCTTCGCGGGAAGATCCTCAATGTCCAGAAGGCCGGCGTCAGCGAGATGCTGTCCAACGCCGAGTGCGCCGCGATCATCCAGGTGGTCGGCGCGGGAACTGGCCGGACGTTCGACCTCGAGCAGATGCGCTACGGGAAAGTCGTGCTCATGGCGGATGCCGACGTCGACGGGGCGCACATCCGCTGCCTGCTCGTCACGCTGTTCGCGCGCTACATGCGGCCGGTGATCGAGTCGGGACGGCTCTACGCCGCCGTACCCCCGCTGCACCGCATCGA
>JBBSKF010000008.1:0-47774 GCA_038256525.1 Mycobacteriales bacterium
CACCACGTCCGCGTCCGGCAGCAGCAGGCCGTCGAAGCGCAGGGCATGCGTGGAGGTCCCCGCCATGGCGGCGAGTCCGAGCTCACCGGCGCTGGTCATCTCGGGGCGGTTCCCAGCCGGGACCAGGCCGAACAGCACCTGGTCACTGTCGGAGACCAGCGCCCCGGCCAGCACCACGTCGATCAGCCCCCAGCCGGTGCACCACGGCTGGAAACCCGACAGCGACCAGCCCCCGTTGACCCGGGTGGCGAAGACCGACGGCTTGGCGGTCCGCAGGTGCGACCAGGCGACCCCGCCGAGCTCGCGACCCGCACACAGCTCCGGCAGGTGCTTGGCGACGAGGTCGGCGTTCTCGCTCGCCTTGAGCAGCTTCACGACCGGGCCGTGCTGGAACCACACGAACCACGCGTCGGGGCTCGCCCCGGACAGCAACTCGGCCACCCGCCGCTGCTCGGCCGGCCAGGCGCCACCCAGCTCCGGGATACCGGCGACGGCCAGCAACCCGGCGTCGGCCATCCGGTCCATCAGTGGACGGTCGACGCCGTCCCGCTCGAGCCGCGCGGCGTCGGTGGCGAGCGTTCGGGACAGCTCGGCCGCCGCCACGACGATGGGGGACGAGTCGAGGTCAGGGCTCATACCGGCGACGCTACTGCCGCAGCGCCACGCCGACCGCGTGCGCTCCTCCGTCGACCTGCAGGATCGTGCCCGTCGTGGCGGGGAACCAGTCGGACAGCAAGGCGACCGCCGCGCGCGCCACGGCGGTCCGGTCGCGGGCGTCCCAACCGAGCGGCGCCCGGGCGTCCCACTCGGCGGCCACCGCGTCGCGACCCGGGAAGGCCTTGGCCAGCAGCGTGCGCTGCGGTCCGCAGGCGACGAGGTTGACGCGCACGCCGTCGGGGCCCAGCTCCCTCGCGAGGTAGCGAGTGGCGGCCTCCAGGCCGGCCTGGGCGACGCCGAGCCAGTCCTGCGCCGGCCAGGCCCGTCCGGCGTCCAGGGCCAGACCCACGACAGCCGAGCCGCGCACGAGCAGCGGTCGAAGTGCCTGGACGAGTGCGGCGAGCGACCATGTGCTTGTCTGCAGGGTCGGTGCGACCACCTCCCACGGCGCAGCGGCGAACCCGCCGGAGCGATCGGCGTCCGGGAGGTAGGCCATGGCGTGCAGGACGCCGTCGACGCGGTCCCAGCCGGCGTCCCGGACGGCCTGCTCCAGCCCGGCGAGGTCCTCCGCCAGGGTCACGTCGAGGGCGAGGACCTCACCGTGAACACCCAGGCGCGGGGCCATTCGCGTCGTGAGCGACCATCCCCGGCACACCGGCGAGCTCAGCAGCACCTCGGCGCCCTGCTCGTGCGCGAGCCGCACGACGGCGCTGGCGAGCGAGGTCTCGGTGAGCACCCCGGTGATCACCAGCCGCTTGCCGGCGAGCAGGCCGGTCAGCGTGCCACCCCCGTACCGCCGGTGATCCACGCCCCACCGGTGATCCACGCCGCACCGGTGATCCACGCGGACTTTGAGGTGGAAGCGCCAGCCGGATCCACCTCAAACTCCGCGTGGATCACGGGGGAGGGGGGCGGGGTCACCGCGCGAGCCGCTCGCGCAGCGACTGCTTGTCGGTCTTGCCGACGGCGTTGCGCGGCAGCGACTCGACCAGCTCGACCAGCTTGGGCGCGGCGTGGTCGGCCATCTGCTCGCGCACCCAGCCGCGGACCTCGGCTGCGCTGAGCGGACCGCTCGCCACCACGAAGGCCGCCACGGCCTCCCCGGCGAGGCTGTCCGGCACCCCGACGACCGCCGCGTCCTCGACCGACGGGTGGCGCCGCAGCAGCTCCTCCACCTCGGCCGAGAAGATCTTCGTCCCACCCCGGTTGATCATGTCCTTGCTGCGGTCCAGGATCGTGACGTAGCCGTCGGCGGACAGGCGCGCGATGTCGCCGGTGTCGAACCAGCCGTCGACGATCGCCGCGGCTGTGGCGCCGGGATCGAAGGCGTAGCCGGTCGTGACGAGCGACCCGCGCAGCCACAGCTGCCCGGCCTCGCCGGGCAACAGCACCGCCCCGTCGTCGCCGCGGACCTGAGCCTGCATGCAGTCCAGCGTCCTGCCGACGCTTCCCGGGTGCGTACGCAGGTCCTCGTCCGTCGCGATGCACCCGGGGGAGTGGGTCTCGGACAGCCCGTAGACGTCGTGCAGCCGCACCTGCGGGAGCCGCTCGCGCAGGCCCGCCACGAGGTCGGCCGGAAACGGGGCGCCGCCCGCCGCGAGCCGGGTCAGGGCGGGAAGCTCCTTGAAGCCCGGCACCCGCAGGCACAGCCGCCACCAGGACGGGACGGCGTACGCCCATGACACGGCGCGCTCGTGCAGCAGGGCGACGTAGTCCCGGGGCGAGGCGGTGTCCACCAGCACGCACGAGGCGCCCGCCAGCATCGCCGGCAGGACGTGCGCGTGCATCGCGGAGATGTAGTAGAGCGGGAACAGGACCGCGGTGACATCGTCCGGGCCGAGCTGCAGCACCCGCTGGTAGCTCATCGCCGAGTGCACCGAGGCGCGGTGCACGACCTGCGACGCCTTCGGCCGGCCGGTCGTCCCGGAGGTGTAGACGACGGCGTACGTCGCGCGCTGCTCCGGGCGCTCGGCGGCCGAGTAGGCCCACGGCCGCGAGGATGCCGAGCGCAGCAGGTCGGCGAGCGGCAGCGCCTCGGCCGCCCCGGCTGCCCGCAGCCCCTCCAGATGGGCCGAGCTCCCCAGGGCGAGCGCCACCCTCGAATGCTCGAGCATGTAGCCCCACTGGGGCGCAGCCAGCCGGGTGTTGAGGCCGACCATCACCAGACCTGCTCGTGCGCAGGCAAACACAGCAGTGGCGAGATCGAGGGTGTTGGCGGACGCCACCGCCACCGAGGCGCCGGCGGGCAGAGCCTGCGACCGCAGGGCTGCCGCGGCCGTCTCGACACCCGCGGCGAACTGCGCGTACGTCACCACCGTGCCGTCGGCGTCGACGAAGCAGGACCGCTCCGGCCACCGACGGACGGCCCGGTCCAGCACGTCGAGCACGGTCGCGGGGCGGCGTGCGTAGGACCGGGCGGGCGCGCCGAGCCAGGTCTCGGTCACGACCGGGTCGCCCGGCCGGTCGTCGAGGTCGTGCGTCACGGTCTAGCGTTCGCGGGCATGGGTCGGGACGAGGTGCTGGCGGTGGTCCGGGACAAGGCGGTCGAACTGCTCGACGTCGCCCCCGGCGCGGTGCGGGAGACGACCCGCTTCGCCGAGGACCTCGGCCTGGACTCGCTGTCCCTCGTCGAGTGGACGCTCGTGCTCGAGGACACCTTCGACGTGGAGCTGCCCGAGGAGGAGGTCACAGCCGTCGCGACGATCGGCGGCCTGGTCGATCTCGTGCTGCACCAGAAGCAGCTGTAGGTCAGCACGGCTCCTCGTACGACGTCACCGCGGCGCGCTCGGCCATGACACCGAGGCGCTGGCCGAGCACCCGCAGGGTGTCGGCGCGCACCCGGTAGACTCGCAGGTTCGAGCAGACGGTGCTCTCGACCAGCAGGCACTGCCGCAGCACCCGTAGGTGGTGGGACACCAGGGGCTGCGACATCCCGGTCGCCGTGACCAGATCGCGGGTGCACAGCTGCTGGTCGGTGAGCAGCCGCAGCAGCTCGATGCGCCTCGGCTCAGCGAGGGCGGTCAGCACCGTCGCGTTGTCCACTGCGGCGTCGTGGGTCGTCAGGGCAGGCGGAGCATCCACGCTCCCGAGACAACCACAGCGCGGGCCCAGGTGGAGCCCTACTGTTTCCCGCCGTGACGGGGAAGCAGAAGGGGCGCCTGGCTCGGTTGCGCATCGAGAAGCCGCCGCAGCTCGTCGCCCTGGGGTTCGCGGCAGTCATCGGTCTGGTGGCCGTGCTGCTGAGCCTGCCGCTGGCGACGGAGTCGGGCGACAGCACACCGCTGCTCACGGCCCTGTTCACCGCCACCTCGGCGGTCTGCGTGACCGGGCTGATCGTCGTCGACACCCCCGTCTACTTCTCGACCTTCGGCGAGCTGGTCATCCTGGCCGGCATCCAGGTCGGCGGTCTGGGCATCATGACGCTGTCCGCCCTGCTCGGGCTGCTGGTCTTCCGACGGCTCGGCCTGCGCAACCGGATGACCGCCGCCACGGAGACCAAGGCCCTCGGCATCGGCGACGTCCGCCGGGTGCTGCGCTCGGTGATCGGCTTCTCGATGTTCTTCGAGGCCGTGGCCACCGTCGTGCTCACCCTGCGGTGGCTGACGACATATGACGAACCCCTCGGTCGAGCAGCTTATCTCGGCGTCTTCCACGCCGTGTCAGCGTTCAACAACGCCGGGTTTGCGCTCTACAGCGACAACCTGATCGGCTTTCGGGACGACCCGGTCATCAGCCTGACGTTGTGTGTGGCGGTCATCGCCGGCGGCATCGGCTTCCCGGTCCTCTACGAGCTGCGGCGTGAGCTGCGCACGCCGCGCCGGTGGACCGTCCACACCCGGATCACGGTGTGGACGACCGTGGTGCTGCTCGTGTTCGGCACGGCAGCGGTGACGGCGATCGAGTGGACGAACCCGGCCACGCTCGGCGAGCTCGGCATCGCGGGCAAGCTGCTCGCCGGCTTCTTCCTCGGGGTCATGCCGCGCACCGCCGGCTTCAACAACATCGACTACGCCGACGCCGAGCCGGCCACCCTGTTCGTGACCGACATCCTCATGTTCATCGGCGGTGGCTCCGCCGGGACCGCCGGGGGCATCAAGGTGACCACCTTCGCGCTGCTGGCGTTCGTCATCTACGCCGAAGCTCGCGGCTCCGCAGAGGTCCACGTCGGTGGCCGCGCCCTGCCGCGCGGGGTGCAGCGCCAGGCCCTCACCATTGCGCTGCTGGGGGTGGGGCTGGTCGTCGGCGGCACCCTGTTGCTCCTGGTCCTGACCGGCCTGCCGCTCGATGTCGTGCTGTTCGAGGTCACGTCGGCCTTCGGCACCGTCGGGCTCTCGACCGGCATCACCGCGGACCTGCCGGGCGCTGCCCAGCTCGTGCTGATGGCCCTGATGTTCATCGGGCGACTCGGGCCGGTCACACTGGCCTCGGCGCTGGCCCTGCGCTCACGACCCAAGCTGTACCGCCTGCCTGAGGAGCGACCCATTGTTGGCTGAGCCGGCGCAGCAGGTCCACCTTGGCTAAGACCAAGCCGGTCGACCCGGTCCTGGTGATCGGTCTCGGCCGGTTCGGCAGCGCTGTCGCGGAGTGTCTGGTGAATCTCGGCCACGAGGTGCTCGCCGTCGACGACAACGCCCAGCGGGTGCAGGAGTGGTCCGGCCGGCTCACCTCAGTGGCGCAGGCCGACACCACCTCCGAGGAGGCCCTGCGTCAGCTCGGCGCCGCCGACTTCGCCCGCGCCGTGGTGTGCATCGGCAGCGATGTCGAGGCCAGCATCCTGACCGTCGGCGTGCTCGTGGATCTGGCCATCCCCTCCATCTGGGCCAAGGCGTTGACCCGGCCGCACGGGCGCATCCTGGAGCGGGTCGGCGCCACCAAGGTCGTCTATCCCGAGCACGACATGGGAGAGCGGGTCGCCCACATGGTGACCGGCCGGATGATCGACTACATCGAGTTCGACGAGGGCTTCGCACTGGTCGAGACCGCGCCGCCGAAGTACGTCGTCGGCAAGACGCTGGGCGAGTCCGGGATCCGCCGCGACCACGGGGTCACCGTGGTGTGCATCAAGGACTCGGGACACGGTTTCACGTATGCAACGAAGGACTCGCATATTTCCCGCGAGTCGGTTCTCATCGTCGCCGGGAAGACGGAGCTGGTCGAGCGCTTCGCCAACCTGGTCTGATCGTGCGTCCCTGATGGCCCTGTCCGACAGGGTGCCCGGTCCCGGCCGGTCCTCAGGCCGGATGACCGCCGACGTCGTCCTGCCGCGCGCCAAGGTCGGACCCATCCGGGCCGTCGTCCGCCGCATCCTCATCGCGATGGCGACCCTGTCGGGGGTCGCGCTGATCGTGTGGTTCGACCGCGGCGGCTACACGGACACCTCCGACGGCCGGGTGGACCTGCTCGACGCCTTCTACTACGCGACGGTCAGCCTGTCTACGACGGGCTACGGCGACATCACCCCGGTGAGCGACCAGGCCCGGCTGGTCAACATCCTGGTCATCACCCCGCTGCGGCTGCTGTTCCTCATCATCCTGGTCGGCACGACCCTCGAGGTGCTCACCGAACGCACCCGCGACCAGATCCGCCAGAACCGTTGGAGGTCCTCCTTGCGCGAGCACACCGTGGTCGTCGGCTACGGCACCAAGGGTCGCAGCGCGGTCCGGGCGCTGCTGGACGACGGGGTCGACAAGGCCAGCATCGTCGCGGTCGACAACGACCCCGAGCACATCGCCGACGCCGGTGACGACGGCATCGTCGCCGTCGTGGGGGACGGCACCCGGGCCGACGTCCTGCGCCGGGCCGACGTCGAGCACGCCAAACGGGTGATCGTCGCGGTTCCCCGGGACGACGCCGCGGTGCTCGTGACGCTCACCGTACGCCGGCACAACCCCACGGCGTACGTCGTCGCCGCCGTCCGCGAGAGCGAGAACGCCCCGCTGCTGCGCGAGGGCGGCGCCGACGGCGTCGTCGTCTCCTCCGAGGCCGCCGGTCGACTGCTCGGTGTCGCCGCCACCAGCCCCGCGACGGGTGGGATCTTCGAAGACCTGCTCGTCCCGGGCTCCGGCCTCGAGCTGTCCGAGCGGGACGTGACCCGGGAGGAGGTCGGGCTTGCTCCGCGGGCCTGCAGCGACCTTGTCATCGCGGTCCTTCGCGACGGCGAGACGACCCTGTTCACCGAGCCGGCCGGCATCAAGCTGCGGCGTACGGACCGCGTCGTCGTCGTCCGGGGCGCCCCTGACCGGTCCGCGGGGGCCCTGCCGACGACCGAGCCGACGGCGTGAGCCCCTGCGCGCCGACGGGTGGCCGGCTAGGCCTCGTCCAGCGCGACGAGCAGCCGGCGCAGGGAGTCCAGCCGCGAGGCGGTCGCCCCCCCGCCGGCCGCCCACGCATCGAGCGTGCAGCCGATCGTTCCGGGGACGTGCGGGCAGCCCGGCGGGCAGTACGCCGCGCCCGTGGCGAGGTCGGGGAAGGCGGCGAGCACGCGGTCGGCGGTGACTGCCCCGAGCCCGAACGAGCGTATGCCCGGGGTGTCGATCACGGTCCCGCCGCCGGGCAGCGGCAGCGCCACCGCGGACGACGAGGTGTGCCGGCCCTTGCCGACGCCGGTCACCTCCCCGACCGCCCGGAACGCCTCCGGGACCAGATGGTTCACCAGCGTCGACTTCCCGACGCCGGACTGCCCGAACAAGACGCTGGTACGGCCGGCGAGCCGCCCCCTCAGCTCCCTCACGCCGGCATCGCCGGCGCCCGGTCCGGTGACCACCGCCTCCACGCCGAGCGGGGCGTAGAGCGCCAGCAGCTCACCCGGGTCGGCGAGGTCGCGCTTGGTGAGGCAGAGCAGCGGCAGCAGCCCGCCGTCGTAGGCCGCGACGAGGCAGCGGTCGACCAGCCGCGGGCGGGGTACCGGGTCGGCCAGCGCGGTGACCACCACCAGCACCTCGGCGTTGGCAACGACCGCCCGTTCGACGGGGTCGGTGTCGTCGGGCGTACGTCGCAGGAGCGAGGTCCGGGGCTCGAGCCGCACGATGCGGGCGAGCGCATCCGGGCCGCCGGTCCGGTCGCCGACGACGGCCACCCGGTCCCCCACGACCACCCCCCGCCGACCGAGCTCGCGGGCCCGGACCGCGGTCAGCAGCGCCCCGTCTGCACCGCGCAGCCGGTAGCGGCCGCGGTCGACCGACAGGACGTCGGCGGGGGAGGCATCCTCGTGGGCGGGACGGGTGCGGGTGCGCGGGCGCGAGCTGCGACCGGGGCGGATCCGGACGTCGTCCTCGTCGAGCTCCCGCGGGCTCATCCGGCGAGCAGCATGCGCATCCACGAGCCGACGAAGTCCGGCACCGTCTTGCGGGTCGTCGCCACGTCGCGGACCTCGACCCCGTCCACGCCGAGCCCGAGCACCGCCCAGGCCATCGCGAGGCGATGGTCGTCGTAGCTCGCCATGACGCCGCCGGTCAGCCGCCGGGGCCGGATCACCAGCCCGTCCGGCAGCTGCTCCACGTCGCCTCCGAGGGCGGAAAGCTCGGTCTCGAGGGCGGCGATCCGGTCGGTCTCATGGAGCCGGATGTGCGCGACCCCGGTCAACCGGCTCGGCGAGTCGGCGAGCGCCGCGAGTGCCGCCAGCACCGGTGTGAGCTCTGAGGCGTCGCACAGGTCGACCTCGATGCCGCGCAGTGCGGCGCCGGCCGCGACGGTGACGGAGTCCTTGGTACGACTCACGCTGGCGCCCATCGCCGCCAGCAGGTCCGGCAGCACCGCTCCCGGTTGCGCTGTGTCCCGGGGCCACCCCTCGACGGTGACCGACCCGCCGGCGACCAGGGGGGCGGCGAGGTAGGCGGCCGCGGTCGACAGGTCCGGCTCGACCACGGCGTCGCGCGCCAGCAGCGGTCCCGGTGCCACCGCCCACTGCCCGGGCACGCTGTCGTCGACCTGGGCTCCGACCGAGCGCAAGGCCCCGACGGTCATGGCCACATGCGGAGCGCTCGGCAGCGGGCCCCCTTCGTGACGGATGACGAGGCCGTCGGTGAAGCGGGGCGCCGACAGCAGCAGGCCGCTCACGAACTGCGAGGACTGCGAGGCGTCCAGGGCGACGGTGCCCCCGCGCACCGCACCGGTCCCGCGGACGACGACCGGCAACGCGTCGACCCGGTCGAGGTCGGCGCCGAGCGTGCGCAGCGCCGCGAGCAGCGGGCCGAGCGGGCGTTCGCGGACCCGCGGGTCACCGTCGAGCCGCACCTCGCCGACCGACAGCGCCGCGACCGGCGGGAGGAAGCGAGCGCAGGTGCCTGCGTTGCCGACGTCGATCTCGGGGCTGCGCACCGCCAGCGGATCGCCCGTGCCGGTGACGACCCAGTTCCCCTCGGCGGTGTCCGTGACGTCGACCCCCAGCGCTCCCAGGGCGGCGGCCATGAGCTCGGTGTCCCGGCTGCGCAGCGGCCGGCGGACGACCGAGGTCCCGTCGGTCAGCGCCGCGAGCACGAGGGCCCGGTTGGTGACCGACTTCGAGCCCGGCAGCAGGACGGTCGCGTGCAGCGGCGCGACCGCCCTCGGAGCGGGCCAGGGATCGAGCACGGGGGTCGGCACGAGGGAAGTCAAGCACTGGCAGAACGGCCACCTGCCGTGCCTCAATGGCCCCATGTGCGGCAGGTACGCCTCGAGCCGGGGGGCGCACGAGCTGGCGACCCACTTCGAGGTGGACGAGTCGCCGGAGCAGCCGTTGCCGCCGTCGTACAACGTGGCGCCGACCGACCCCGTCTACGCCGTGCTGCAACGGCAGAACTCCCGGCAGCTGCGCATCCTGCGCTGGGGCCTGGTCCCGTCGTGGGCGAACGACGCCAAAGGCGCCGCGCGCCTGATCAACGCCCGCCGCGAGACCGTCGCGGACAAGCCGGCGTTCCGGGCGGCTTACCAGCGCCGCCGCTGCCTGCTGCCGGCCGACGGCTACTACGAGTGGCAGCGGGACGGAGCGCGCAAGCAGCCGTACTTCCTGTCCGCCCGGGACGGCGCGCCGCTGGCGATAGCCGGCCTGTACGAGGTCTGGGCGCCTCCCGGCGGGGAGCGGCTGTGGACCTGCACGGTGATCACGACCGAGGCCGCAGACGAGCTCGGCCACATCCACGATCGAACGCCGCTGCTGGTCCGGCCGAAGGACTGGCCGCGCTGGCTCGACCCGGCGATCGATGATCCCGGCGCCGACCTGCTCGTGCCCGGCAACCCTGGAGTGCTCGAGGCCTGGCCGGTGGCGCCGGCGGTGGGCAACGTCCGCAACAACGGACCGGAGCTGGCGCAACCGCTCGCGCCCGGACCAGGGTAGGAATGTCGGCGTGGATACCTCCGATGCCCGTCAGCAGCTCGAGCAGATGCTCCGCGAGATCGACAGCGCCACGGCGGTGCTCGAGGCGGAGGAGGCCGGGACCTCCAGCGAGCTCAGCCATCTCGACCAGCACCCCGCCGACTCGGCCAGCGAGCTCACCGACGCGGGGGAGCAGGGGGCGCTGCTCGCGAACTTCGCGGACCGCAAGGCGGAGGTCGTCGCGGCGCTGGCCCGGCTCGACGACGGGTCCTACGGCGCCTGCGTCGACTGCGGGCAGCAGATTCCCGATGCCCGGCTCGAGGTCCGGCCTGAGGCGGCCCGCTGCCTCGCGGACCAGGAGAAGGCCGAGGCTTCAGGCAGCTAGGCCCGCGTCGGCATTGATCCGGTCGGTTTGCGGACGGGACAGGGCCTCAGCGGGCGTGGACGAGCCCGCCGCCGTAGGCGGCGATCACGAGCTGCGCGCGGTCGCGAGCGGCGAGCTTGGCCAACAACTGGGAGACATGGGACTTCACTGTCTTGACAGCGATCTTCAGTTGGGCTGCGACTTCGTCGTTGGAGAGACCCTGCCCGATGAGTCCGAGAACCTCGATCTCACGGGCGGTCAAGCGGCCGAGCCTGGACCGTGCCGCCGCACTGGCGGCCTCGGTGGGCCGCTTGGCGATGTAGTGCTCGACCAGACGCGCCAGGATGGACGGGGCGAAGAGCGACTCGCCTCGGTAGGTCCGCCGAATGGCGTCGAGGAGCTCGTCGGGCTTGCTGTCTTTCAGGAGGAAGCCGCTGGCCCCAGCCCGCAGCGCTTGGAAGACGTATTCGTCGAGGTCGAACATGCTCAGAACCAGCACCCGGGTGTGCGCAAGCTCCGGTAGACGGCAGACAATCCGGGTCGCTTCGATGCCGTCGAGCCGTGGCATCTGGACATCCATGACCATCACGTCTGGTAACACCGCTAGCGCGACGGCGACCGCGGCTTCGCCGTCAGCTGCTTCACCCACCACGGCCAGGCCTGGCTCGGCGTCGATGACCATGGCCAGGCTCTGCCTGAGCAGAGGTTGGTCGTCGGCGAGAACGACCCGCACCGGACGGTCAAGCGAGCTCACCCCACAGCCTCGGGAATAGTGACTTCGAGGCTGAACCCCCCACGACCTCCGAGCAACTGCGGGCGCGGCCCTGCCACGAGAGCGCCGCCCAGACTCTTCACCCGTTCCTGCAGCCCCACAAGACCGTGACCGGCGCCGGGCCGGGCCGCCCAGCCGCGGTCCGGACCGTCGTCGGCAACAGTGACGACAATCGCGGTTCGGCTCCGCGCCAGACGAATGTCGACGTGGGTCGAACCCGCGTAACGCGCGCTGTTGGCTAGTCCCTCACGGACGACGCGGCAGATCGCCACTTGAGCGCCGGGGGATACCGCACCCAGGTCCTCCTGGTGCAACTGCACGCGCAGGCCGGCTCGACTCGCGCCGTCGATGATCTCCGGCAGACAGGCCAGGGTGTCCGTCGGGTGGCGCCCCGGCTGGTCCCCGACGTCCCGCAGCGCGTCAAGCATGCGACGCAGCTCGACGGTCGCCGTTCGGCTGATGGCTTCGACATCACCTATGGCGGTCAGCAAGGCGTTCTCATCCGACTTGGCGGCGTGCAGGTGTGCCGCGGCTGCTGTCCGCACAGTGATCATGCCCAGGCCGTGCGAGACGATGTCATGCAGGTCGCGTGCGATGCGGAGCCGCTCGGCGAGCACCGCCTCTGCAGCGTCTCGATGGGCAAGCGCGGCCATGTGCTCGGCTCGCTCGACGTGAAGCCGGTTCACCGCCCAAACCGACGTTGCTCCCAACCCGAGCAGAAGCGAGATGACGAACGGACGCGATAGCCCAAGCAGCAAGACGGCGGTGCCCAGAATCAACAACGCGCCGGCCGGAACGAGCCAAGACGCAGACCGCACGGAGCATCTCTGCCTCGCATCCACGTCGCGAAGCGTACCGCCGAGGCGAGCCTTCGCATGGGCCCACGGTCTGACAGCCCCGAGACCTAGGACGGTTTGCAAGTACCGCCCACGGCCCGATGTCATCTGGCGTCAAGCCTGCTTGATTGAAGCCAGCGGGCTGCACCGCACCCCCGCCAGAGTTTTCGAGTGCGCACGAGGAGGACTCGTTGTACAAGCGCGTGGTTGCCACGGTCGCGGTTGCCCTGTTCTCCCTGCTGGCGCTCGTGGCAGGAATCGTCACGGATTTGCATGACCGCACTTTCCCTCAGGCAATCGAGGCGCAAAGCAGGCTGGGTCTGGGTTTCGGCGACTCGCAACTCACGGACCGTGAAGCCTTCCTCAAGCTGGCGCAGTGGGGTGCGGAGGGTGAGCTGGGGCTGGTCAAGATCGCACCGGACCTGACCGGGGACAGCGACGAGCGCGTCTTCGTCGCTCTTGACGACCGGGAACTGCCCTCAACGTTCGGCTGGTTCAGCGGTAACGGTGTCGGCAGCGTCGTCAGCGACAAACGGCTGGCGAACTCGTCACCCGACGGGTCGTACCTGGTAACCGGTGACAACTCTCGATTGCCCGACCTTGAGCGCCGACTGCGTGACGCGGGTGTGCAGGTGACCCGCACGGACGCCTCGGTGACGGACAGCCTTCGTTTCGCCATGGGAGAGGGAGGCTTCCGTGCCGCAGTTCTCGCGGTGCTGGCCCTGATTGCCGCGCTTTCCCTGTTCTGGCTGTCGATGAAGGCGCGCAGCCGCGCACTCCGCGTGCTCGGCGGCTCCCCCACCCTGAGGATCCAAGCGCAGGACCTCGGCGGATTCGCCGGCGTGCTCATATTCTCCGCGGCCGTCGTCTGCCTCAGCGCCGCCGCCTATGTCGCTCGGTTCCATGGTCTGGCGTACGTGAGGCCCTTTGCCGAGGTCCTGGTCATCCTGCACTTGGGTGTCATCGCTTCATCGCTTCTCGCCGCGCTCGCGATGTCGGCCCTGGCGTGGCCCAGTGCCACTGTGCTCGCCACCCGACAGCCCGCCGTCAGCACTCTGCGATCGGCGGCCATCGTCGTCCAGGTCCTGACGTTCCTTCTCTTGGTGGCTGCGGCCGGGCCGACATGGTCCGCGCACCAGAGCTCGTCCGCGACCGCCGCGGAGATGGCCCAATGGAAAAGGCTGGCGGATCAGGTTGCGATCCAGTTCGGGATGAGCGACCAGGAGATGTCTGGCATCGAGTCGCAGATCGGAAATCTCGTCGACGACGCCGAATCAGCGGGTGTCCTGGCCTACTCCTACACCTTTACCAAGGAGCAATGGGGGGGTGATCTTGGGGGCTATTCCGGCGTCAGTTTCGTGAACCAGCGGTGGCTGGACTTGCTCACCGGAGATGCGTTCCGCGACGCGCTGAAACCGGTGCCCTATGAACGCGTGCAGGGCATGCTGGCCCGTGAGTTCGGCGAGACCCTGACTCTGCTCTCCCGGGACAGCATCTCGCACGAGCAGATTTTCGCAGAGCTCGACTACCGGGAGCCGATCGACGGCTTCCAGCTTCCCATTGCTGAGGGTGGAGGAGGCAATCTCCAGTTCCTCGACGACGTCCTGGTCGCCGTCGTGCCGTCTCTGCACACGATGATCAACGATCGGAACCTGACATCCATGATCTCGACGAGGAACGTTCTCTTCACGAATGTGTCGGCGACACAGACGCTGCTCGAGCGCCATGGCCTCGGGACCGACACGCTGCTCGATCGAGGTTTCCGTGGGGAGTTGAACGTCGTCTACGTTGCCGAGGAGGGAATCCTGCGGGCGCAGTTCCTGGCCTACGTGGTGTGGCTGATGACCCTTTCGCTGGTGGCCCTGATCGTCGCCTTCGCGGTCGCCGCGGCGATCAGCGCGGTCATCAGCTCGCTGGTGCACGCGAAGCGAGATTTCCCGCTGCGGCTCACCGGCCACTCGTGGGCACTCATCTTGCAGGGCCGGGTGGCAAGACAGCTGCTGGTTGGCGCGGGGCTCGTGGCCGTGGTCGTCCTCTTCCAAAGTCGCGACGAGATCGGGGCGGTCCTGGCCGTCGCCTTGTTCGGTGTCCTCGTCGTTCCGCTGAGCCATCTATTCGCCGCGCACTGGTCCTTCGCCAGTGTGAGCAAGCGCCGAGTCTAAGGGGAGTCCGCATGCTCGTCCAGGCAGAAAAGATCTCGGTGACGATCGCGGGGCGGCCGGTGCTCGAAGACGAGTTCGTTCGTTGCGAGCCCGGGTCACTGACCGCCCTCGTGGGCCCGAGTGGTTGTGGAAAAACGACATTGCTGAATTGCCTAGGGCTACTGCTTCCCGCAAATGGGGGCCGGATCCTGATGGACGGAAAGGATGTTAGCCAGGACGGTCCAGCGGCACGACGACGCTTCTGGCGTGACCACGCGGCCTTCGTCCTGCAGGACTACGGGATCATGGAGCAGGAATCAGTCGCGTTCAACGTCACGATGCGATCCGTGGCCCTGGGACGCCGCTCCCACAGGACCGACGAGCGGCTGCATCAGATTCTCGAACACACCGGGCTTGCGGGTCGGCAGGACGAGACGGCCAGCCACCTGAGTGGTGGTGAGAAGCAGCGACTTGCCGTAGCTCGGGCAATGTACAAGCAGGCTTCAGTCCTTTTCGTCGATGAACCCACCGCCTCACTCGACGCGGTCAACCGGCGGACGATTATCGATCTCTTTACTCAGTTCGCTGCGGATCACGGCACGGTCATCGTCTCCACGCACGACGTCGAGATGATCGAAGCGTGCGGATCGCGGCACCTCATCGGTAAGGGTTGACATTTCGGCATGCACCAGGATTCAGCAGTCCCACGAGGAGGCGGACTCATGGCTCAGATATCCAGGATCACGTTCGGTGCAGTCGCGGCGGTGGTCATCGGAACGGTGACGGTCGTGGGACTCGGCGGCGTCTGGCCGACCAGCAGCGACACGCACCCACCGTGTGAGCAGCTGCCGACCGCCGCCGAGGCTGAAGCCGCACTCGCACGAAACCAGCTCTTCGTCAACGACATCGAGGGGCTCGGGGCGGGCATCTCCGTAGGAGTCGGCAAGCCGTGTCCCCGAGGACAAGATCGCGCGCTGGTTCAGGTGAGTTTCACATCGGAATCCGAACATGACGCTGTCGCCGGTCTGCTCGCGCGCAGTGACGGGTTCGGTGTTCCCGTACACCTGGTCGAGAAGTAGCCGCATGATCGATCACGGAAGGACGGATGCGCGTCGAATACCTCGACTGCGGGACGGCGCTGCTTCGCCTTCCATGTTCACGTGCAGCCTGGCGGGCAGAGACCTGCATCACGCGATCAGCCCGGTCGAGGGGTGGTGCCACAGGCCGTCCGACCCGACCTGGCGGTGTGCACGGTGAAAGGGAACCGCCCGCACGCGTCCTCGTGTCCGCCGACAACGACGTGCTACGGGCTGGGATCGCCGCCCTCATCAAACTGCAGGAGGGCTTCGCGGTTGCCGAAACCGGCCTGCACCGGATTGCCCTACTCGAGGACGCTCAGACGTGGCAGCACGATGTGCTGCTTGTGGAGTTGACGGTGGCCGGGTGTCTGAGCGGTCTTCTCGACGCTCGCAGCCATGGGGCCATTCCCGGTATCTCTGTCGTGGCCCTGGTCACGGAAGGCCTCCCTGACGTCGATGTCCTCCGAAAGATCGTCCAGCAGGGCATTGACGGCATCGTCACCGTCAATGACAAGGGTCCGCAGCTGAGCGGCGCTCTACAGGCTGTCCTTCACGGACATCGCTGGCTCAGTCCTGTCCTGGGCGGCCGGCTCCTTGATGCTCTCGTCCGGCAGGGACCGGTCCCCACCTGCACGGGAGCCGGGGCCAACGGAACAGGCCTGAGTCTGCGTGAGCGGCATGTCTTGGTGCTGGTTGCGGAGGGCTTGACTGTCGCTCAGATCGCGAAGCGGTTGCATCGAAGCGATAGCGCTGTGAAGTATCACCTATCCAACATGAGCGCGCGTTACCAAGCGAACAACCGCGCGCACTTGGTGTACCTGGCTGTGCAGGCAGGACAGCTGCAAATACATTGACCGAACGGCCAGGTCCGTTTTGTCTGAACGGCTCGGGACTTTATGGCGTCGAAGCGGTTCCCTCTCCACGTCGCCACCAAACCTCTTCCTACGGGGGGCTCTGCTGAAGGCGGCGCCGCGATCTCGGGGAAATCCCCCGTGATCCTCTTGACGAGGAGCAACCAGTGAAACGAACCATGAAGATCGGCTTGGCGGTGCTGCTCTCTGCTGCAGCGACGGGAACCTTGTCGGTCCCGGCCCACGCCTGGGTGAGCGTGGGGGCCAGGACGCAGTACCCGTCTGACGGCGGGACGTGGCAGTACGGGTTCTGGGACGCTAAACTCCGTTCGTACTACACGGTCAACAGGTGCCACGGTTCGACCGTGGTCAAGTACATCGACGGTCGTGAGACCAACCGGTCCAGGAGCATCGACACGTCTTCCGGCCGGACCTCGATCGCCGAGATCGGCACTCTCAACTCGCCCGGCCTTGAGGCGAGGTACTACTACCGCACGTGCTGATGGTGGCCTGCTGGCCTGGTCACAGACAGGTCACCAGGCCAGCAGCCATCCGCCCCGAGCATGATCTGACCCAATCCTCACCTGCGAGGGTCAGCTCGGGCAGCCTGGAGGTCTGCGCTGTCAAACTTTCTTGTCGTTGCCCGGCCAGGCCACGGGTCTGCGGGCGCTCACGACCAGGTGCAGGCCGGCCGACTCGCTTTCCTGCGCCGCGGCCAGCGCGAGCTCGGTGCGCACCAGGGTCCGCAGCGCCGCCCGGCCACCCGTGGCGAGCGCCCGCTCGACCGTGGCCGGCGTGAGCACCGTCCGGGGCCGCACCCACTCGACCTCGAGGCCCACCTCGGTGAGCAGCGTGCTCAGCTCCTGCGGCCAGAAGCAGCGGCTGATCGAGCCGTCCTCGTCGGGGACGAGCACCACGTCGGCAGCCGGGACGTCCGCGAGCTCGGCCCAGCGGCCCTGGTCAGCGAGCCGGGCGAGGCCGAAGGACAAGGAGTCGACGACCAGCAGCAGCTGCCCCCCCGGACGCAGCACCCGGCACAGGTGTTCGAGGGTCAGCTCGGCGGCCAGGCACATCGACAGGGCGCGGGACTCGGCGAGCACGAGATCGACGCTGCGCGGGCGCAACCAGGCCAGCGACCGGGAGTCCGCAACCACCGGCAGCAGCCGCCCCGGCCCCGGCAGGTCGGCGAGCGGCGTCGCGCAGGCGGGACGGACCTGCACGACCTCGTGGCCGAGTGCCACCATCTGGCCGGCGAATCCGGAGCCGCCGGACAGGTCCAGGATCCGGCTGGGCTGGTCGGGGAGCCACTCGCCGACCTGGGCGGCCGCGACGGCGGCGTAGAAGGTCCAGTACGCCGAGTCCGGCGCTGGGAGGGGGTGCGCAGCGGCTTCGTCGGCCTCGGACCCGCGGGCAGCCGGCAGCGGCGGAATCGGTCGACGGGACAGGAGCACGGCTGTTGTCTACCCTCCGGACGTGCCGGTGACCCGTGACGTTCTCGTGACACCAATCGGGCCGGCCCGCGCCACCGTGGAGGGGCCGCCGGGTGCAGGCGTGCTGGTGCTCGGGCACGGCGCCGGAGGCGGGATCGAGGCCCCGGACCTGTTGGCGGCACGGGCCGCCGGGCTCGCCGTCGGCCTGCAGGTGATCCGCGTGGAGCAGCCGTGGCGGGTGCGGGGGCGCCGGGTCGCCGAGGCACCAGTACGCCTCGATGCGGCCTGGCTGTCGGTGCTGTCAGGTCTGGCCCGGACCGGGCCACTCGTGGTCGGTGGCCGCAGCAGTGGAGCACGGGTGGCCTGCCGGACGGCGACCGATGTCGGCGCGACCGCGGTGCTCGCGCTGGCCTTCCCGCTGGATCCGCCCGCGAGCCCCGCCCGATCGCGGCTGGCCGAGCTGCTCCTGCCGGACGTGCCCCGGCTGGTCGTGCAGGGCGAGCGCGACGCCTTCGGCCGCCCCGAGCCCGCACTCGGTCTCGAGGTCCACGTCGTACGGGGTGCCGACCACGGCTTCGGGGTGCGCCGCAAGGACGGCCGGACCGGCGAGCAGGTGGCCGAGGAGGTGTGCCTGGTCGTCACCCGCTGGCTGTCCGCGGTCCTCGCGTCCGCTCAGACGCTGACATAGACCTCGTCGGCGACCAGCGCGTCGAGCCGGACCTGGACGCCGTCGACCGTCAGCAGCAGCTGGCCGTCGTGGCGGCGGTCCACGGTCACCGCCTGCCCTGGCAGCAGGCGGGCCGTCTCGAGCTCCACCATGCGCTCCACCAGGGTCTGCAGGTGCTCGTCGATCCGGCGCACCACGCAGGCACCGCCGGCCGGCACCGCCGACAGCTTCTGCAGCGGACCGGTCTCGATGATGTTGGCCGAGCCCGGGATCGGACTGCCGTGCGGGCAGGTCCCGGGGTCGCCGAGCAGCGAGATGATGTGCCGCTCGAGGTTGTCGCTGATGGCGTGCTCGAGCCGGCAGGCCTCCTCGTGCACCTGCGGCCACGGCACCTTCAGCACCTCGGCGAGCAGCACCTCGGCCAGCCGGTGCCGGCGCAGCATGGAGGTGGCATAGGCCCTGCCCGGATCGGTCAGGTGCAGCACCCGGTCGCCGTCCAGCGTCACGTACCCCTCCCGCTCGAGGCGCTTGACCGTCTCGCTGACCGACGGGGCGGACACGCCGAGCCGCTCGACGATGCGCGCGCGCATCGGGACGATGCCGGCCTCCTCGAGCTCCAGGATCGTCTCGAGGTACTGCTCGACCGCGGGGTGGTGGCCTTCCATGGGCCGGATCGTACGGCGAACAGGTCAAGAACCGAGTCGGGAACAGACCTCGCCCACGCGGGCGTTTCGAACAGGGCCCGATGCCGACAGGAGGGAAGCGCGCATGCCCACAGCGACTGCGGCGGCAGGGCTGACGGCCTTCCGGCTACCCTCGGCACCTGGCAGCCGGACAGGAGGTGCAGCCGTGAGCGAGCAAGAGACCAGCGAGCAGCGCCGCGCGCGGTTCGAGCGCGACGCGCTCCCCTTCCTCGACCAGCTCTACTCGGCCGCGCTGCGGATGACGCGCAACCCCGCCGACGCCGAGGATCTCGTGCAGGAGACCTTCGTCAAGGCCTTCGCCGCCTTCCACCAGTTCCAGGAGGGCACCAACCTCAAGGCGTGGCTCTACCGCATCCTGACCAACACGTTCATCAACACCTACCGCAAGAAGCAGCGCCAGCCGCTGCAGAGCCCGACCGACGAGATCACCGACTGGCAGATCGCGGCGGCCGGGGAGCACACCAGCGCCGGGCTGCGCAGCGCCGAGACCGAGGCGCTGGACCACCTGCCGGACTCCGACGTCAAGGAAGCGCTCCAGCAGCTGCCGGAGGACTTCCGGATGGCCGTCTACCTCGCCGACGTCGAGGGCTTTGCCTACAAGGAGATCGCCGAGATCATGGGCACTCCGATCGGCACCGTCATGAGCCGGCTGCACCGGGGTCGTCGGGGACTGCGCACCCTGCTGGCCGACTACGCCGTCGAGCGCGGCCTGGTCAAGGCGAACGCCGGATCGCAGGAGCCGGCATGAGCTGCGGCGACCCGCACGAGACGCCCTGCAGCGAGGTGCTCGAGGCGGTCTACCTCTATCTCGACGGCGAGCAGGACCATCACCACCACGAGACCGTACGACTGCATCTGGACGAGTGCGCCCCCTGCCTGCGTCAGTACGGCCTCGAGCAGGCCGTCAAGTCGCTGGTCGCCCGATGTTGCGGCAGCGACCCGGCGCCGGTCGACCTGCGCGACCGCGTCCTCGTGCGGATCCAGCAGGTGCGCCTGGAGATCGAGCAGGTCGAGTATCGCGCGGAGTGAGCGAGCCGCATGACCTGGCTGGTGACCGGCGGAGCGGGCTACATCGGGGCGCATGTCGTGCGCGCGCTCGTCGAGGACGGGGCCACCGCGGTCGTCCTTGATGACCTGTCGACCGGCGACGCCGCACGGGTCGACCCAGGGGCGGCCTTCGTCGCCGGCAGCGTGCTCGACCGGGACCTCGTCGTCCGGGTGCTGAGGGAGCACGACGTCCGGGGCGTGGTGCACATCGCCGCCAAGAAGCAGGTCGGGGAATCGGTTGCGGACCCGCTGCTGTACTACCGCGAGAACGTCGCCGGCCTGGTCAGCCTGCTCGAGGGCTGCCGGGCCCAGGGGGTGGACCGTTTTGTGTTCTCCTCGAGCGCCGCCACCTACGGCCTGCCCGACGTCGACCTCGTCGACGAGGACACCCCGGGCGTGCCGCTGTCGCCCTACGGGGAGAGCAAGCTGGTCGGGGAGTGGCTCCTGCGCGACTGCGCCACGGCCTACGACCTGCGGGTGATGTCGATGCGCTACTTCAACGTCGCTGGAGCAGCCAGCCGCGAGCTCGGTGACCCCGGCGTCTTCAACCTGATCCCCCTGGTCTTCCAGGCGCTCGCCGCCGGCAGGAAGCCGAAGGTCTTCGGTGGGGACTACCCGACGCCGGACGGGACCTGCATCCGCGACTACGTCCACGTCGCCGACATCGCCGCGGCCCACCTGGCGGCAGCCCGGGCGCTGGAGTCGGGCCTGCCAGGCGCGACCTACAACATCGGTCGCGGCGAGGGCTCGAGTGTCCTCGACGTCCTGCGGGTGGTCGGCGAGGTGACCGGGACGGACACGGCGTACGACGTGGTCGACCGCCGGCCCGGTGACCCGGCGCGCGTGGTGGCCGCCGTCGACCGGATCCGTGAGGGGCTCGGCTTCACGGCGAAACGGGATCTGCGCGACATGGTCGCGAGCGCCTGGGCCGGCTGGCAGGCCTCGCACCCCTGACCCCCCGGACGGCAGCCCTCAGGCGTTGGGGCGCTTGCCGTGGTTCGCGGCGCTCTTCTTGCGGGATCGGCGCTTGCGGCCTCGCTTGGCCATGGGAGGTTCTCCTTCGGACGACGGCCTCCAGGATCGCACAGAGGCTCAGCCCGCCTCGGCCGCCGCCCGGCTGGTCGTGCCCGCTCCGAGCATGGCGAGCAGGACCAGCTGCCCGAGCCCGGCGGCGACCAGGACGTCGCCCGCGCTGATCACCTCCGGGCGGAGCGGCAGGGGGACCGGCACGACGTCGCCGAGCCACGGCAACGTGGTCTGCCGGTCGGACAGCTCGTGTCGGGCGTCCGCGCCGGTCAGCAGGTCCTGGATCGACACCCCCGCCCGGCCGGCCGCGTCGGTCGAGACCGGCATCGCGCCGTTGGCGCCGACAACGACGGCGTTGGCGAGCAGGCCGAGGGCGACCAGCCCCGTACCGCGAATTCCCCGGTTGAGCGCCAGGAACGCCACCACCAGCGCGGCTGCCAGCACCAGCCCGGACACGTAGAACGGGCCGCCGACCACTGCCCCGACGAGCTGCGCCAGCAGCGCGCCCACGACCAGCGCGGGTCGGCGCAGCGGCAGCGCGCCCAGCCGATCCAGACTCCCACCGAGCAGGAAGCCCGTCGTCAGGGCGACCACCAGCACCGCCAGGACGAGAGACACCCCATTAGTGTTCCCCAGATGAGGGACCTGTCCGTCGACCGACGAGACGGCCAGCTCTGGCTCACGATCTGCCGCGAGGACAGGCGCAACGCCCTGAGCGCCGAGGTCCTGCAGGGCCTGCTCGACGCACTCCGGGCACCCGGCGACGCGCGGGTCGTCATGGTCGGAAGCGTGGGCGAGATCTTCTGCTCTGGAGCCGATCTCGTGCAGATGGCCCCCGGCGACACCGGGCTCCAGGTGCACCAGAGCCGCGGACTGCTGCGCGAGGTGGTGCTGGCCATGCGGGCCTGTCCGGTGCCGGTTGTCGCGACCGTGCAGGGGCTGTGCCTGGCCGGCGGGGTGGGGCTCGCGCTCGGCAGCGACATCGTGCTGGCCTCCGAGGCGGCGGCCTTCGGACTGCCTGAGGTGGAGATCGGCCTGTGGCCCTTCATGGTCGGGGCGCTGCTCGGGCGGCACGTCAGCCCGAAGCAGGCGATGGAGCTGATGCTGACCGGCCGCCGGGTGCCGGCAGCCGAGGCGCTGCAGATCGGGTTGGTCAGCCGGATGGTCCCGGCGGATCGTCTCCGGCTCGAGGAGCAGGCGCTCGCGGCAACCCTGGCCGCCAAGCCGCCGCTCGCGGTGCGCCGGGGCAAGGCGGCGTTCCAGGCCGCCATGGAGTCCACCCTCGCCCCCGGGCTCGAGGCCATGCAGGCCCAGCTGTCGCTGCTCGCCTCCAGCGAGGACGCGGCCGAGGGGGTAGCGGCGTTCCTGGACAAGCGCGCGCCCACCTGGAGCGGTCGATAACGGCCGCTCAGGGCGCCTCGACCACGTCGTAGACCTCGTCCGCGGCCAACCCCATGACCAGGTCGAACATCTCGAGCTTGAGCCGGACAAAGCGCTCCTCCTGCGTCCGGGAGCGGTCCTCGGTGCGCGCGAGCGCGACGAACTCGTCCGACACGATGCCCTCGCGCACGGCCAGCGTCACCGCGCTGTCGCCGTAGGTGATCTGGAAGACGAACGGCTCGAGCGTCGGACCGCGAGAAGTGAGTGCCAGCGCGGGGTCGACGACGTATCGGTCGCCGGTCGCGGCCCGCGTCACCAGCTCGATGGCGTCGCGGGCACCGGGCCCGGCGAAGGCGGTCCGCACGCGGATCTGCCGCCGCTGCGGCGGCTGCGCGGGATCCAGCAGGGGGAAGGCCCGCTCCAGGATCTTGTACGCCTGCGCGACGCCTCCGGGAGAACCCGGTCCGGAGTACTTGAGCATGTCCTCGACGGAGAACGCGAGCAGCCTTCCTTCGTCGAGCACGTCGATGGTGCCGGTCATGGCTGTTGCTCCCGGGGCGGCATGCCGGTCAACCTACGGCGCCCGCCCGAACGGGGACGCTGCGCGTCGTACGCTCGAAGGCGTGACCGACAGCGAGGACGAAGGGACGGCCGGCCACGACCCGGACCGGCCGGCGGCGTTGCTGGAGTTCATGACGACGGACTGGGCGCCGCGCACCGACCCGCTGCCGGCAGCGCATGCGGCGGCGCCCCACCGGACCCGCCGCAGGCAGGCGCTCGCCGCGCACTTCCCCGGCGAGCGGCTGGTGATCCCGACCGGTGGCTACCGGACGCGGGCCAACGACACGGAGTTCCGCTTCCGTCCCGGGACCGAGTTCGCCTACCTTGCCGGCTCGCACGAGCCGGACGCCGTGCTGGTGCTCGAACCGGACGGCGCCGCCGTGCTCTACCAGGCGCCGGTCATGGACCGCTCGACCCCGGCGTTCTTCACCGACCGTGTCTACGGCGAGCTCTGGGTGGGTCCACGACCGAGCCTCGAGGCGACCAGCGCGCTGCTCGGGCTGGACACCCGACCGCTCGAGGAGCTCGACAAGCTGTCCGGCCCGGCGCGCGTCGTGCGCGGCTACGACGCTCGCGTCGAGGCGCTGTTCGAGATCGCTGAGGAGCCGGACTCCGAGCTGACGACCTTCCTGAGCGAGCTCCGGCTGGTCAAGGACGAGCACGAGATCGCCCAGCTGCAGCAGGCCGTCGACGCGACGGTCCGCGGCTTCGAGGACGTCGTGCGCCAGCTGGACCGGGCGCGAGCCACCAGCGAGCGCTGGATCGAGGGCGTGTTCGGCCTCCGCGCCCGGGTCGAGGGCAACGACGTCGGCTACGGCAGCATCTGCGCCGCGGGCGCCCACGCCTGCACCCTGCACTGGACCGACAACGACGGACCGGTCCTCGACGGGGACCTGGTCCTGCTCGACATGGGGGTGGAGGGCGCCGAGCTCTACACCGCCGATGTCACCCGGACCCTGCCGGTCAGCGGCACCTTCACCCCCCGTCAGCGCGAGGTCTACTCGCTCGTGCTGGCCGCGCAGGAGGCCGGCATCGCCGCGTGCCGCCCCGGGGCCGACTTCCTCGCACCGCACCGCTCCGCGATGGTCGTGCTGGCCCACGGTCTGCAGGCCCTCGGGGTGCTGCCGGACGCCGAGGCCGCCCTCGCCGAGGACCAGCAGCTCTACCGCCGCTACACGCTGCACGGCGTCAGCCACATGCTGGGACTCGACGTGCACGACTGCGCGCACGCCCGCAAGGAGACCTACAAGATGGGCACGCTCGAGGCCGGCCAGGTCCTGACCGTCGAGCCCGGGCTCTACTTCCAGCCCGACGACCTCACCGTCCCGGTCGACCTGCGCGGGATCGGGGTGCGCATCGAGGACGACATCCTGGTCACCGCCGACGGCTGCCGCAACCTGTCCGCGGCGCTGCCGCGCGATCCGGCCGGCCTCGAGGCCTGGATGGCCGCGTTGCGGCAGGACGGGTCAAGCCCGCCGCCGTAGGCGCCGAAGAGCAGTGCGTGACCACCTCGATCGAGCCCTTCCTGCGCGCTCTCGTGGAGTGCGATGGTTCGGACCTGCACTGCAAGGTCGGCTCGCCCCCCCGGGTGCGGATCGACGGCAAGCTGCGCAAGCTGCAGACCCGCGACCTCACAGCGGCCGACACCGCCCAGATGGTCAGCGAGGTGCTGCGTGAGGACCTCGTCGAGGAGTTCGACAAGAGCAACGAGGCCGACTTCGCGTACGCCCTGCCGGGTCTGGGTCGTTTCCGCGTCAACGCGTTCCGCAGCCGTGGGTCTGCCGGGCTGGTGTTCCGCCGGGTCAGCGTCGGCGCGATCGCGCTCGCCGACCTCGGCCTGCCGCCCGTGCTCGCCTCGCTCGCGATGGAGCCGCGCGGCCTGGTGCTCGTCACCGGGCCGACCGGCTCGGGCAAGACCACCACGCTGGCCGGGATGATCGACCACATCAACGCCCACAAGGAGGTGCACGTCGTCACGATCGAGGACCCGATCGAGGTGCTGCACTTCGACAAGATGGCGATGATCAACCAGCGGGAGGTGCGGGTCGACACCGAGGACTTCGTCACCGCGATGCGGGCCGCGATGCGGCAGGACCCCGACGTCATCCTGGTCGGGGAGATGCGCGACCACGAGACGGTGAAGGCAGGCCTCGCCGCAGCCGAGACGGGTCACTTCGTCATGTCGACGCTGCACACCACCGACGCTGCCGAGACGATCAACCGCGTGATCGACTTCTTCCCGCCGCACGAGCAGAAGCAGGTACGCCTGGCGCTCGCCGCCTCGCTGCGCGGCATCATCTGCCAGCGCCTCGTGCCCCGGGCCGACGGGCAGGGGCGCTGCGTGGTGATGGAGGTCGCGGTCAACACCGGCCGCATCGCCGACGCCATCGCCGACCCGGACAAGACCTCCACGATCGGCCAGTTGATCTCAGAAGGCAGCTACTACGGCATGCAGACCTTCGACCAGCACCTCGTCTCGTTCGTGCGCGACGGGGTGATCACGATGGAGGCGGCGATGTCGGCGTCCACCTCGCCGCACGACCTCACCGTCGAGCTCCGCCGGCTCGGCCTGGTCGCCTAGTCCACGATCCCCCCCCGGCCCCACCCCCACACCTGGGCACTTCCCCTGCAGGACGACACGTTCGGAGCCCCGTCGGGTGTCAGGACGCAGGGGAAGTCGGGTCTTCAGGACGTACGCGAGCCGTGCTCGCTGCAGCGCGCCGTCCACGAGGCCGGCGTCACCTGCACGACCATCCGGCGCCGGCAGCTCGGGCAGTAGCGCGGTGGATCCAGCTCGGCTGCCCGGCGGCAGGCGTCGTGCCCCTCGCCGGTCAGCTCGGCGCCGCAGAACCCGCACCAGGGCTCGAGCGGCAGCGCGTAGGCCCGCAGCAGCAGCCCCGGGACCGGCTCCCAGTCGAACGACGGCGTGCGCCCGAAGCCGAGCCGGGCGTACAGCCGGTGGGCCCCCGTCATGTTCTCCTGAGACGACAGCCGGACGACGGTGCAGCCGGCGGCGCGGGCCGCATCCAGGCAGGCCGTCACGAGCGCTGCGCCGATCCCTGCGCTGCGGGCGGCGGACGAGACGGCCAGCATCCGGATCACCGCCTCGCCGGGCACCGACTGCTCGGCCCAGGGGCCGCCGCCGGTGGCCACCGTCACCGCGCCGACCAGCTCGTCGTCCAGCAGCGCCACCAGCAACGTGGCCTCCCGTGCGCGCCCGGCGGCGTCGCGCAGCTCCGGCTCGTAGTCGGCGGAGCTGAACCCGCCGCCCAGGTAGACCTCGACGGTCAGGTCGGCCACGGCGGGCAGCTCGGCGGGCTCGACCGGTCGCACGAGCAGGGGCACGCGGACGTGTCTACCCCCTGCGAACGGCTGCCCGCAGGGCCTCGGCCTCGGCCCGCGCCGGGCACCCGGTGAGGTGGTCCCCGACAAGTCCGCACGCCTGCAGCAGCGAGTAGACCGTGGTGGGCCCGACGAAGGTGAAGCTTCGCCGCTTCAGCTCCCGGGCCAGCACGGCACTGGCCGGCGTCGAGGCCGGCACCTCGGACCACCGCTCGTACGCCTGGCTCGGGATCTCGGCGGCGGTCCACAGCAGGGCGGCCAGCCCTCCGTCGGCACGCAGCGCGAGGGTGGCCCGGGCATTGGTGACGCACGCGCGCAGCTTGGCGCCCGAGCGGATCAGCCTGGCGTCGAGCAGCAGTGGCTCGACGTCGAGCTCGGCCACCACCTCGGGGTCGAAGCCGGCGAACGCCTCGCGCAGTGCTTCGCGCTTGCGCAGGACGGTGATCCAGGCGAGCCCGGCCTGGAAGGCCTCGAGGCAGATCTTCTCGTACAACGCCCGTTCGTCGATCTGCGGCCGCCCCCACTCGACGTCGTGGTATCGCTCGTAGAGCGGCAGGCCGTCCCCGAAGCAGCGGATCGACAGCGTCTGAGACATCTACAGCGTCTGGGAGAGCGCCTTGATCGGCATCGACAGCTCCCGCAGCATGTCCAGGTCCTCGGTGGCCGGTCGGCCGAGCGTGGTGAGGTAGTTGCCGACGATGACGGCGTTGATGCCGCCGAGCATCCCGTCGCGGGCCAGGTCGCCCAGGGTGATCTCGCGGCCCCCCGCGAAGCGCAGGATCGTGCGCGGCAGCGCCAGGCGGAAGACCGCGATGGCCCGCAGCGCCTCGTCGGCGGGCATCACCGGCAGGTCGCCGAACGGGGTGCCGGGGCGTGGGTTGAGGAAGTTCAGCGGCACCTCGTCGGGATCCAGCACCGCCAGCTGGGCCGCGAACTCGGCCCGCTGCTCGAGGGTCTCGCCCATCCCGAGGATGCCTCCGCAGCAGACCTCCATGCCGGCCTCGCGCACCATCGACAGGGTCTGCCAGCGCTCCTGCCAGGTGTGGGTGGTCACGACCTGCGGGAAGTACGAGCGGGCGGTCTCCAGGTTGTGGTTGTAGCGGTGCACGCCGAGCGCGCTCAGCTCGTCGACCTGCGCCTGGGTGAGCATGCCGAGCGAGCAGGCGATGGAGATGTCGACGGCCGCCCGGATGGCGGCCACCCCCTCGGCGATCTGGCGCATCAGCCGCTCGTCGGGACCGCGCACCGCCGCGACGATGCAGAACTCGCTCGCCCCGGTCGCGCGGGTCTCGACGGCCGCCCGGACGAGGGAGGGGATGTCGAGCCAGGCGGCGCGTACCGGACTGGAGAACAGCCCCGACTGGCTGCAGAAGTGGCAGTCCTCGACGCAGCCACCGGTCTTGAGGCTGACGATGCCCTCGACCTCCACCTCCGGCCCGCAGTGCCGCATCCGCACCTCGTGGGCGAGCTGGAGCAGCTCGGACAGGCGATCGTCCGGCAGGCGCAGGCAGGCGAGCGCCTGCTGCTCGGTCAGGCCGACCCCCCCGTCGAGGACCTGTTCGCGGGCGACCTCGAGGACGTCGGTCAGGAGAGCGGTCACGCCCGGCAGTCTGCCAGGCGCGAGGCCGTGAGCACCGATGGGGCGGTACCGCGGCCGCAGGCTGCCTACGCTGGACCGGTGTCCACGCTCGGTGACCTGGTCCTCGCGCGGACGACCCTCGACGAGCAGGATGTCGACTGGCTGCACCGTCTCGTCGGCGAGTGGCAGCTGGTCGCGGACCTGTCGTTCGCCGATCTGGTGCTGCACGTCCGCACGACCGGCGCGCGCTGGCTGGCGGTCGCCCACATGCGCCCGACGACGGGTCCGACCACCTTCCCGCTGGACGTCGTCGGGTCCGAGGTCGCCGCCGCTCGGATGCAGCACTTCGACCGGGCCGCGGCCGAGGGGCGGATCGTCCGGTCGAGCGAGCCTGAGCAGGGGGCGGTCGACTCCGTACGTCAGGAGGTCGTGCCGGTCCGGCGCGGGTCGCGGGTCGTGGCGGTGCTGACCCGGGAGACCAGTGTCAACGCCGCCCGGATGCCGAGCGCCTTGGAGCTCGCCTACCTCACCACCGCCGGCGAGCTGCTGCAGATGGTCTCCGAGGGACGCTTCCCCTTCCCCGGCCCGGTGCCCGACCGGGAACAGGCCCCGCGCGTCGGTGACGGTCTGCTGCGCCTCGACCAGACCGGTCATGTCGTCTACGCGAGCCCCAACGCCCTGTCGGCCTACCGCCGACTCGGCGTCAGCGGAGACCTGCTCGGGGTGCACCTGGGCTCCACCATCGCCCGGCTCAGCGCCGCCCCGGGGGCGCTGGACGAGCCGCGCGGCTCGGCTGCGCTCGCCGCCGTGCTGCGCTTCGGCGAGCCACGGGAGTCCGAGGTGGAGGCACGCGGGGTGACCGTGCTGCTGTGGGCACTGCCGCTGCACTCCGGCGGACGCCCGCGGGGGGCGCTGCTGCTGGTCCGCGACGTCACCGAGCTGCGCACCCGCGATCGGCAGCTGCTCGGCAAGGACGCCACCATCCGGGAGATCCACCACCGGGTCAAGAACAACCTCCAGACGGTGGCGGCGCTGCTGCGGCTGCAGGCGCGGCGGATGGATGCGCCGGAGGCCAAGGCAGCCCTCGAGGAGTCGGTGCGTCGGGTCACGTCCATCGCGCTCGTGCACGAGACGCTGTCGCAGGTCTGGGAGGACGCCGTCGCCTTCGACCAGATCGCCGACGGCGTGCTCGCGATGTGCGCCGAGGTCGCGGCTGCGGAGTCCCAGGTGGTCGTACGACGGTCCGGCAGCTTCGGGGTGCTGCCCGCGCAGGTGGCCACACCGCTGGCGCTGGCGCTCACCGAGCTGGTCCAGAACGCGGTGGAGCACGGCTACTCAGGCGGCGGGGGCGGCCCGGGGGGGTCGGGCCTGATCGAGGTCCGGGTCGACCGCAGCGACACCAGCCTGCGGCTCGAGGTGCTGGACGACGGGGCGGGGCTGCCGGACGGGTTCGACCTGGACCGGTGCGCGCAGCTGGGCCTGCACATCGTGCGCACCCTCGTGACCGAGCAGCTGCAGGGCTCCCTGACGCTCACGCCGAGGTCGCTCGGCCCTGGGAACGGCGTCACCGGCACGCGGTCGGTGCTGCGGCTGCCGCTGGCCTTGGGCCTTCCGGTCAGCGAAGCAGCAGCATCCCGAGGGCATCCAGACCCGGGTCCTGGGTGGTCGCGTCGGTGAACGACCGGAACAACAGGACTCCGCCGAGCAGCAGCAGAGCCACGAGGATGACGCCGAGCAGGCGAAAGCGCCAGACGGCACGCCAGGCCGGCGTCGGTTCCTGCGCCAGGACAGGCGGTCGGACGTAACGCTCGGTCATCCGCCCAGTCTAGGCCGACGGCGCCTCGGCCCGCACCCGGCGTCGGAGCAGGCGACGGTCGTCCTCGCTCGTTGCGCCCCAGACGCCGGCCTCCTGGCCGGTCTCCAGCGCCCAGTCGAGGCAGGGCTCGACGACGGGACAGCGGCGGCAGACGATCTTCGCCTGTTCGATGTGGGTCGCGGCAGGACCGGTGGTCCCGATCGGAAAGAACAGCTCCGGGTCTTCGTCACGGCAGAGCGCGGCGTGGCGCCAATCCATCGTTGGTACTCCCTCGGTCGGCAGGTGCGCGCCCTCGCACGTCACCTGCTCGGCCCGGCGCGACGGTGCGCCGGCATGTCTAGGCACCGCCGGGCGGCGGCGATGGTGCAACAGCAGGCATCCCTGCTGCTTTCCTCCACCCTTGCACTGGATGGTCGGAGCTAGCAAGAGACGTGGCGGAGTGCCGACGTGTCGGCTCCGTCACATCCGGTCTCGAACCGGGCAGTGCCCCCTATGAACGATTTCACTCCTGTCGTGACGTGCGGGTTCAGACCATGACCTCCAGCGCCCGAGGCACCGAGCGGAACTCGACACTGAGCCGGTCGCCAAGATCGTCGCCGTCGAGCTGGAAGGCCGTCGGCGCGTCGGCGCTCAGCGTGAAGCCCTTCTGGTCGCGCAGCGACAGCACGTCCCCGCCGACGGGCCGCGGCCGGGTCGACAGGATCTGGCGCAGGTGACGCAGCGTGCCGGCCGTGCCCAGCCGGCGTAGGCCGAACAGGTCCAGCCCCGTGTCGAAGCTCGCCGCGGGGCAGGGCCGGACCGGACGCCGCCCGAGGTAGGTCCACGGATCGGTGTTGCACACCAGCGCGAGGCCGATCCGCTCGACCGGGCCGGAGTCGGTGTGCACGGCCACCGGCATCCGGCTGCGATCGGTGTGCAGGAAGAACTGGTTGAGCCCCTGCCGGATGAACAGCCCAGGGGTCGCCTTGCGACCCTCGGACCGCTTGCCCTCGACCCGACGCACGACCGCGGCGTCCAGGCCCAGCCCGGCGCAGAAGGTGAAGTAGCGGCTGTCGGCCGTACCCAGTCCGACGGTGCGCCGGCGGTCGGTGCTCAGCGCCTCGAGCAGCTGGCTGGTGGCCGCCAGCGCCGAGCCCGGCAGGCCGAGGGCGCGGGCGAACACGTTGGTGCTGCCGCCGGGCACGACGGCGAGCGCCGGAAGTCCCGCTCGCGGACCGTCGAGGAGCAGCCCGTTGACGACCTCGTTGACGGTGCCGTCCCCGCCGAGCGTCACGACGACGTCCAGACCGTCGATCACCGCCTGGTAGGCCAGCTCGGTGGCATGATCACGCCTCTCGGTGACGGCGATCTCGAGCTTGGTCTGGCTGGAGAGCGCCTTGGCGAGCACGTCACGCACACCGGACGACGTCGTGGTGGCCTTGGGGTTGACGAGCAGCAGCACGCGCATGGCGCAGGGTATCCGGCAACTAGCCTGCTGCACCGTGCCGCTGTCCTCCGCCGTGACCCGCGCCGGCGTGCTGCTGGCGGTCGAGGGCGGCGCGCTCGTGGCGCTCGGCATCGGGTACGGCGTGGCGGCGATCGCCGGGGAGCCGTTCGACCTGGCGGCGACGCTGCTGGCGGCCGGGTTCGCCGTCGCGACGGGGGTGCTGGTGCTGCTGGTGGCCCGGGGGCTCGTCCGAGCGGCCGGCTGGTCCCGCTCGCCGGCCGTGGTCCTGCAGTTGCTCGCGCTGCCGGTGGGTGTCGGCCTCGCGCAGGGCGGGGTCTGGTTCGCCGCGGCGCCGGTGCTCGCGCTCGCTGCGGCGGTTCTCTACCAGCTGGCGACTCCCGAGGCGCGGCAGGCGTTCCGCACCAGGTGAGCGCTCGGGCTACTCCTCGACGAGCAGGCCCGAGCGCAGCTGCGCGAGGGTGCGGGCCAGCAGCCGCGAGACGTGCATCTGGCTGATGCCGAGCTCGCTGGCGATCTGGGACTGGGTCATGTTGCCGAAGAAGCGCAGCATCAGGATCCGCTTCTCGCGGGGCGGCAGCTGCTCGAGCAGCGGCTTGAGCGACTCGCGGTACTCCACCCCCTCCAGGGCGTCGTCCATCATCCCGAGGCTGTCGGCCACCGCCGGGCTGTCGTCATCGCCCCCGTCAGGGGCGTCCAGGCTGACCGCCGAGTAGGCGTTGGCCGACTCGAGCCCCTCCAGGATCTCCTCCTCGGACATCCCGAGGTGACTGGCCAGCTCGGCCACGGTGGGGGAGCGGCCGTTCTTCTGGGACAGCTCACCGGTCGCCTTGGTCAGGCTCAGCTTGAGCTCCTGCAGGCGGCGGGGCACGCGGATCGCCCAACCCTTGTCCCGGAAGTGCCGCTTGATCTCACCGACGATCGTCGGGGTCGCGTAGGTCGAGAACTCCACCCCGCGCTCGAGGTCGAAGCGGTCGACCGACTTGATCAGCCCGATCGTCGCGACCTGGACGAGGTCGTCCAGTGGCTCGCCCCTGTTGCGGAAGCGCCGGGCGAGGTATTCAACGAGCGGGAGGTGGGCCTCCACCAGCTCCTCACGCAGGCGGATGCGGCGGGGGTCGTCGGCCGGCATCTCGGCCAGCTTCAGGAACATCGTGCGCGCCCGGGCCCGGTCAGCGACCGTGCGCTCCTGGCGCAGCGTCAGCGGGACCACATCCGGCAGGGTCTCGGCGTCCGGCGGTGCCGGCTGGCCCGGCGGCAGCAGGGCCTCGTCGGCGGGTGCCCGTTCGAGCTCTCTGGCGTCCGTCACGAGCCGGCACCGGTCCCGGACAGATCCGACTTGCGCTTGTGCAACGACAGCGTCACGCGGTTGTCGGCGTCGAGCGAGCTGTCCACCTCACCGGCGAGCGCGGTCAACACGGTCCAGGCGAAGGTGTCACGGGAAGGCTCCGATCCGTCCAGGGTCAGGACGCTGACATCCACCTGGATGGCGGCCGAGGTCAGCTCGAAGGTGCACTCGAGGTCAGCGCCGGGGACGGCCTGCGTGAGCAGCATCGCGCAGGCTTCGTCGACGGCGATGCGCAGGTCCTCGATGTCGTCGATGGTGAAGTCGAGCCGGGAAGCAAGGCTCGCGGTCGCGGTGCGCAGGACCGACAGATACGCTCCGGCTGCCGGCAGCCGCAGCACGACGATGTCGCGTACGCCCCCCGACGGCGGCTCGCCCTGTGTCGACGTTCCTGAGCCGCGTACGGTGGAATTCCGCTGTGGAGCCTCGTGCTGCACCATGCCCCCTCCTGTGTGCCGGCTTCCCGGCTGATTGCCGCAGGCATCGCTGCGATCGATCCTATGTGCGGATGTGCACGGGCTGCACCCTGCCCCGAGGCGCCGACACATCCGGGGAGAAGATGCGACCCTTCGTGACACTTGTCCTTCCCTGCAGGAGCGCCCGTGCACCCCGACCGCCGAACCGTTCTGAAGGGCCTGCTGGTCGGTGCCGCTGGGGTGAGTGGCCTGGTGGCCTTCCCCGCCCGTCCCGCCTCCGCCGGACTCGCGACCGCGCCCGCGGGCGGCGGCACGACGCTCGACACCACCGTCGTACGCGGTGCAGCGGTCAACCCGCAGGGCTACGTCCGGCTGGCGAGCGGGGGCGGTGAGGCCTCCGCGGTCCGGGACGAGCTGGGAACGGCGGCGCGGCCCGGTCGCGAGGGGCGCCGCACCGGGCTGCTCGCCTTCGCCCACCTCACCGACATCCACGTGATCGACGCGCAGTCGCCCGGGCGCCTTGAGTTCCTCGACCGCTACAACGACGGCCCCGGCGAGCCGCTGATCTTCGGGTCGGCCTACCGGCCGCAGGAGTTCCTCACCCCACACGTGTCCGACTCGCTCGTCGCCGCGGTGGAGCGGGTCGGCATCGGCCCGGTCAGCCGTCGCGCCCTCGACTTCGCCGTCTGTACGGGGGACAACACCGACAACGCGCAGCTCAACGAGCTGCGCTGGGGCATCGACGTGCTCGACGGAGGTGCGCCCGTACGTCCCGACAGCGGCTCTCCGGACCGGTTCGAGGGGGTGCACGACCAGGACGCCTTGTCGTACGACGTCCACTACTGGCACCCGGACGGCGCCCCGCTGGGCAGGCCGCAGGACAACGCCCGCCGGGTGTACGGCTTCCCGGTCGTGCGCGGCCTGCTCGACGCGGCCCGGCGGCCGTTCACCCCCGGTGGCCTGTCGATCCCGTGGTTCACCTGCTACGGCAACCATGACGGCCTGGTGCAGGGCAACTTCCCGCAGTCGGTGCCCCTGACCGCGCTCTGCGAGGGCCCGGTGAAGATCGTCGGCCTGCCTGCCGGGGTGTCGCCCGACGACCTGCAGCGCGGCCTGACCGCGGCCGATCCGGCGGTGCTCGCCTCGCTGGCCACCGGCCCCGTACGACTGGTCACGCCGGACCCGGCCCGACGGGTGATCACGCGCGGGCAGAGCGTGCGGGAGCACTTCACCACCGGCGGGACGCCGCTCGGTCACGGCTTCACGGCGCAGAACGTGCGCGACGGCACCGCCTACTACGCCTTCGACCCCTCGCCGCAGGTCCGGGGGATCGTGCTGGACTCGGTGAACCCCAACGGTGAGTCCAGCGGCTCGCTCGACCAGGCGCAGTTCGTCTGGCTGCGGGCGCAGCTCGAGCAGGTGTCGGGTCCCGGGCGGGACCGGCTGGTGGTGCTCTACAGCCATCACACGATCGCCAGCATGACCAATGCGCTGGTCTTCGCCGACGATCCTGCGCCGCGGGTGCTCGGCCCGCAGGTCCGGGACCTGCTGCTGCAGTTCCCCAACGTGGTGCTGTGGGTCAACGGCCACACGCATGTCAACCGGGTCACGCCCTACCGGCGGCCGGGTGGCGGCGGGTTCTGGGAGCTCAACACCGCCAGCCACGTGGACTGGCCGGTGCAGGCGCGGCTGGTCGAGCTGGTCGACAACCGGGACGGCACGCTGTCGGTCTTCGGGACGTTGCTGGATGCCGACGCGCCGCTGTCGTACGGGGGAAGGCTGGACTCGCCCCGGGCGCTCGCCTCGCTGGCGCGGGAGCTGGCGGCGAACGACTGGCAGGAGCGCTCCGACGCGCGACGCGGGTCGGTCGAGGACCGCAACGTGGAGCTGGTCGTGCCGGCGCCGTTCCCGCTGGGGTCGTCGCCTGCGGCGGCCGCGGGGCCGACTGCGGCCGCCGCGACCGGGCGGTCGACGGTCGGGTCGGTGCCGAGTGGGTCGGGGGTCGGTGCGTCGGTTGCTGGTGCGTCAGCCATCCGCGGGGCGGGCCGGCGGCTGCCCGCCACAGGCGGGAGCGATCTGCTGGCAGCAGGCGCCGTGACCGCGACGGCCGCCGCGCTCGCCCTGAAGGCTCGCCGGGGGCCGGTCGCCGACTGCTGATTGCGCTCCCGAAGCACTGTCGGTGGGCGGTTCTGTGTTGCTGTCATGAGGGACTTCTCGCACGCCGCCGCGGCGGCAGAGGCGGCAGCCGAGTCCGCGGAAACGCGTGGCCCCGGTGACGTTGAACGACGCGATGCTCCATCTGGCCCGCACCGCTCTGGAACAGCTCGCCACCGAACGGCCCGCGCTGGCCCAGCGGCACCGCGCCGGTCTGCTCATGCAGGTCCGAGCCGCTGACCGGCTGGGGCCGACTGCGGGACGGGGAGTTCTGCCCCCCAGCTGACTCAAACAGGTTCCTGCGCTCACTACCCGGCCCAGGAGCAGCCTCGGTTGGCCCAGCGAGGCCCGCCCCGAGGCCAGCCTCGGCCGCCGAGGGAGGCGACCCGCTCATGCCTCGGCTGCAAGAACCCTTGACGCTGACCTCAAGTTTCGACCGTTGCCGTCCGTAATACTAAGTATTACGATACGCTGGTGGTTGAAGAGGTGGAGTTGGCGACCTTCCTCGGAGTGCCATACCCGGACCTGCGGATCGACGCCGTTGACTGGGAGCACCGCGGTGACCACATCCGGACGCGATCCGAGCGGTACGGGGCTGCTGAGTTCAACGTCGAACCCGAGTGGGCCTCGGAGGCCGCTCTCGACCCGGACCGGATCGTCGGGCCCGGAACAAGTGCCACCTCCATCGAGGTGGTCGGCATGTCGTCCAGTGCACCTGCCCGTAGCGGGGAGTGCAACGGCCGCGTGCTGAAGGTGTGGCTCGTGCCCAAGGATCAAGCCGGCTCCCCTCCAAGCGGGGACTGGTGGGGCGCTAGCGCATGCGACGCAAATGACAGAGACCGGCGTGACTACTGGGGGGAGGGAGATGCCAATGAGCACACGTGACATCCGAGAGGAACTGGCTGCTGTCGAAGAGGCGGCGGAGCAGGCGCGAGACGCTGAGCCGAAGGCACGTTATAGGAGCCGGACGCCTCGCAGGGATCCGGCACAGGTCTACTCCATTCGGATTCCGGTAGAAAAGATCGAGGCATTGCGACGGCTGGCTGCTCACAGGAACGAGGCTCCGACCGCGTTGATGCGGGCGTGGCTTCTCGAGCGCCTCGAAGCGGAGACGCGGAAGTCTCGACCCGTCACGCCCGCCGTGAGTGTCGACGCCACGACAGCTCGAACTGCTCATGCCTTCCATGCTGTTTTTTTTCTTACAGGAGACAGGCACCAACTGATGCCGGATGCTCAGTTCAGGTCCGCGCTTGGGTTGCATTCTCAATTGTTTGAGATGACAGATTGATGGACGAGTCGCTCGACATCCGCCTGCGCGAAATCAGGTCGCGTCTGGTTCACTCGGATGCGCTTCTCGCCCAAGTCGTCAATCTTACGACGCGTTCGGAGCTAGGCATTCAGCTGGGTCTGTCGCTGCTGCTCGGCTCGGTCACAGTTCAGGGTGTGCCGGTGCCTTCGGACACTGCGGCACGAGAGCTGGACCAAGAAGTACTGCACTACTACCGGACGGTGGGGGCGATAGCTGCAGCGGCAGGCGCGGACGAGGGCCGGGTTTGGCGGGACATCGCCGAATCGATCGTGGCGTCGCCGTTCTTCGCCACGACGGTGGCCAAGGATGCTGAGGATCGGGCTGCGTTCTTCGAGGGCCTCAACCAGCTCGAGGAGAAGCCGAGCGGCGACTTGCTTGACCTGCCTGAAGATCTTCGGGATGTCGGGCTCATTGTCATGACGCCGCCTCGCGCTGTGACGCTTGAGCACGCCTCCATCCGGCACGGCGCTGGAGACTGGGAAGCCGTGGGCACCATGCGTGTCGTGCTTCATCAGGTGCAGGCTTGGTGGACATTCCGGCTGGGTGTCCCCGACGAAGCGCACCCGGTCATGGAGCCTGATGACGAGGAACACGTGCATGACGAGCGTTAGCTCGCAAGGAACAAGGAAGGGTCGCGCTTGTGGCGAGATTGTCCGACCTGAAGCGGCCGAGCTCGGTGCTGGGGGCGGTAGCCGAGTTCAGCAGCATCGGGCGGGAAGCGTTTCCCGAACAGTACGGCTTGAGAAGGCCTGACTACTTCCAATATGACGCTGGTGATTTTTGATACGAGGCCCGCTGCTCGTACCGGAGACCGCACCAGCACCGTCACCACCGCCGACGGCACGGCCGTGCCGCACCACCCCGAGCTTCCCTGGGGCGACACCGACCAGCTCGCTCCGACCGCACCATCCAGGCAGCCACCCTGCCCCCCGACAGCGCCGAACCCCGCCTCGACCTGCACTACGTCGTCAGCGTCATGACCCAGCAAGCCGCCTGACGGCCGGCAGCGTCAGGCGGCTTACTGGGCGGATAGCACGACGGTGGCCCCACCCACCTCGACGGCCTGCAGCGTCCGTAGCGAGAGCAGGGCAGGGTTGTCGGCGAGCATCCGGGCGGCGTTCGCGAGAGCCCGCGTAGCGGCGACCTCGCCCCGGGCGCGCTCCAGGGCGGCCAGGCCGTGGGCGCGTGCGGTCGCCGCCTCGGTGGCGGCCCGCCGCAGCTCGGCGGGCACCATGACGTCCCGCACCGCGACCTCCTCCAGGGCCAGGCCGAGCTCGGTCGCCGTCGGTCCGGCCGCAGCGGCCAGCTCCGGCCCGATCCCCGCCCGGTCACCGAGCAGCTCCTCGAGCGTGCGCGCCGCGACCGCCTCACGCAGCGCAACCTGCACCGCCGCGTACACGAAAGAATCTGGCACGTCGACGCTCTCGTGCCAGCGCTGGGGGTCGGTGACGCGCAGGCGGGCCAGCAGGCTCACCTTCACCGCAAGGCCGTCCGAGGTCAGGACCTCCTGCCCACCGATGGTGAGCAGTCGAGGCCGTACGACGACGCGGACCGTGCTCCGGCGCCACGCCGGCCGACGGTGCCGACCCGGCTCGAGGAGCTCGCAGAAGCGCCCGTCGCGATACACCAGGACGCGCTCCCACTCCGCGACGACGATCTGCATCTCTTGCTCCTTCGTTGCTGGATCTGCTCAGGTGACCGCCCGGGACGTGGCGCGACCGGAGCGGGGGGCGCCGGGGCGTCGCAGCCGCTCCGGCCGGGGATGCCGCGTCCCGGGCGGTCGAATGAGAGTCGAACTCAAGGCGCCTGTCGGCGCTGCCTGGTGGCGCTCACGACCAAGGTGCAGGACCTGCAACGGCGATGCCGCCCGGCTGCGACCGCGAGCAGGGGGACCCTAACCGCCGACCGCGGGCGGCGCCTCCGGGTTTCTGGGAAGGCGCGGCCCGCCAGCACCCAGCTCCCGCAGCGCCTCGCCGTCCACCCGCATCGTCGTCCAGTCCTGCTGCGGCACCGCTCCCAGCGAGCGGTAGAAGCCGATGGCGCTGTCGTTCCAGTCCAGGACCCACCACTCGAACCGGCCGTACCCCCGCTCCACGCAGACCGCCGCAAGCTCGGCCAGCAGCGCCTTGCCGAACCCCTGGCCGCGCGCGCCAGGCCGTACGAACAGGTCCTCCAGCCACAGTCCGGCGCGGCCCTTCCAGGTCGAGAACGTGACGTACCAGAGCGCGAAGCCGACGACCTCGCCATTGCCGACCGCCACGTGGCAGGAGGCGAGCGGCGCCGGTCCGAACAGCGCGTCCCGCAGCATCGCCTCGGTCGCCTCGACCGCATCGGGCTCGCGCTCGTAGACGGCCAGCTCGCGCACCAGCTCGAGCAGCACCGGCACGTCGGCGGGAGCGGCCGGGCGGATGGTCACGCGTTCCACGACAGGATGGCGGGCGAGCCGTGCTCGTAGCCAAGGGTGGCCACACCGCCGGCGTCCAGCACCAGCTGCTGGCCGACACCGGGCGGCAGCTCCAGCCAGCAGGCGGCCAGGATGCGCAGTGCGTGGCCGTGCCCGACGAGGCACGCGTCGCCGCCGCCGGCCAGCACCGGACGCACCCGGTCGAGGACCTGCCGCTGGCGCGCTGCCACCTGCGCGAGCTTCTCGCCGAGGCCGGTGTCGTCCCAGATCGACCAGCCGGGCCGGGTCTCGCGCGCCTGCGCCGTGGTCCGGCCCTCCTCGGGGCCGTAGTCCCACTCGATCAGGTCCGGGTCGACCTGCGCCGACAGCCCGGCCAACAGCGCGGTGCGCGCGGCACGCTGCAGCGGAGAGGTCAGCACCAGCGCGAACGGTCGCGAGCCCAGCCGCTTGCCGAGCGCGACGGCGTCCGCCTCACCCCGCTCGGTCAGCGGAATGTCGCTGTGGCCGGTGTGCTTGCCGTCGCGCGACCACTCGGTCTGTCCGTGCCGGACGAGCACCAGCTCTGCCATGCGCGCGGGCGGGCCGGACGAGCTAGGCGGCGGGCTTGGTGTAGGTCTTCCCCTTGGTCTCCCAGAAGATCGCCGCGATCTCGTCGATGCCGTCGAGCAGCTTCTGACCCTCGGCGGGGTCGACCGTGGACTTCGCGCCGGTGCCGCTGGCCTGCTTGATGGTGGTGTTGATGAGCATGTGCAGGTCGGGGTAGGCCTCGAAGTGCTCGGCCTTGAAGTAGTCGTGCCACAGCACCGCCAGATGGTGCTTCACGAGGGTGGCGCGCTCCTCGATGATGACGATGGCCCGGGCCCGGAACACCGGGTCCTCGTTCGCGGCGTACTTCTCCTGCATGCCCTTCACCGACTGCGCCTCGATGCGCGCCTGTGCCGGGTCGTAGACGCCGCATGGCAGATCGCAGTGCGCGTGCACGACAGTGGTCGGGGTGAGGAAGCTGGGCAGCTTCATACTCGGTCCTCCAGAACGCTCGGGGATCATGGTCGACTCGCCTCGACCCTACCCAGGGTCCCTGACCCCTATCGCGAGGAGCCCCACCGTGCGCAGCCCGCTCGGCCGGGTCCTGGTGTCGGGCGAGTCGATGCAGCCGACGCTCCACTCCGGCGACTGCCTGCTCGTCCGGACAGGCGTACGGACGCGGCCGGGGGACGTGGTGGTCGCCCGCTTCCCCAGCCGGCCCGGCCTGCTGGTGGTCAAGCGGGCCGTACGTCCGGTCGGTGAGCTCTGGTGGATCGAGTCCGACAACCCCGCGGTGGCCGACGACAGCCGGCGCTACGGCCCGGCCCTGGTGCTCAGCCGGGTCGTGCTGCGCTACTGGCCGCTGCCCCCGCGCTGGCTCTCGTAGAACCGGACGCACGCGTCGTACGCCGGTAGCAGGCCGGCCAACTGGGCCTCGGCAAGGGTGGGGGCGGCCGCGTCCCGCGCCGACAGCAGCGGCACGACGTCCCCCGGCCACGGCAGGTCGAGGGCGGGGTCGAGCGCCGCCAGCCCGTGCTCGCGCGCCGGGGCGTACGGCTCGCTGCACAGGTAGGTGACGTCGGCCGACTCGGTCAGCGCGAGGAAGGCGTGACCGAGACCGGCGGACAGGTAGACCGCGTGCCGATCGACCTCGTCCAGGCGTACGGCGTCGCTGACCCCGAAGGTGGCCGACCCCACCCGCAGGTCGACGACGACGTCGAGCACGGCGCCGCGCGTGCAGTAGACGTACTTCGCCTGCCCGGGCGGCACGTCGGCGAAGTGCACCCCGCGCAGGGTGCCCCTGGTCGACCGGCTGTGGTTGGCCTGCTTCACGACGAGCGGGTGGCCCAGGACCTGCTCGAGGGTGGCCGCCTGGAACCACTCGAGGAACAGGCCGCGGGAATCGGTCAGCTGTCGGGGGGTGAACGACCAGGCTCCGGGGACGCGGAGCTCGGCGACCTGCACATCAGGCACTGTAGGAGCCGGCCGACCGGCCTGACAGGATGGGCCACGTTCCAGCCCTATCCGAGCGAGGGGACGTCCGTGCACACGCCGGTTGATCCGAGCGACCCGGTCTTCGCGCTCCACGTCGGGGGCAAGCTCGAGGTGATCTCGTCGGTCCCGGTGGAGACCCGTGAGGACCTCTCGCTGGCCTACACCCCCGGGGTCGCCCGGGTCTGCACCGCCATCGCGGAGCAGCCCGACCTCGCCTACGACTACACCTGGAAGTCGCGCACCGTCGCGGTCGTCACCGACGGTACGGCGGTGCTCGGCCTCGGCGACATCGGCCCGCTCGCGGCGCTGCCGGTGATGGAGGGAAAGGCGCTGCTGTTCAAGCAGTTCGGCGGTCTCAACGCGGTGCCGATCTGCCTCGACGTGACCGACGTCGACGAGCTGGTCGAGACGATCGCCCGGCTGGCCCCGGCCTTCGGCGGCATCAACCTCGAGGACATCAGCGCGCCGCGCTGCTTCGAGGTGGAGCGGCTGCTGCAGGAGCGGCTCGACATCCCGGTCTTCCACGACGACCAGCACGGCACCGCGATCGTGGTGCTCGCCGCCCTGCGCAACGCCGCGGAGCTGACCGGCCGCACCCTCGCTGACCTGCGCGTCGTGGTGTCCGGTGCGGGTGCGGCCGGGATCGCCGTGTCGAAGATGATCCTCGAGGCCGGGATCGGCGACCTTGCCATCGCCGACAGCAAGGGCATCGTGTCGGCGGACCGCAAGGACCTCAACGAGCAGAAGCGGCTGTTCGCGTCGATCAGCAACCGGGCCGGTCACTCCGGCAGCTTCGTGGATGCCCTGCGCGGCGCCGACGTCCTCGTTGGCCTGTCCTCCGGCACGATCGCCCCCGAGGCAGTGGCCTCGATGGCGCCGGACGGGATCGTCTTCGCGATGGCGAATCCCGACCCCGAGGTGCACCCCGACGTCGCCCATGCCAACGGAGCGCGCGTCGTCGCCACCGGGCGCAGCGACTTCCCGAACCAGATCAACAACGTGCTGGCCTTCCCGGGCGTGTTTCAGGGCGCGATGGCCGTACGCGCCACGCGCGTCACCGAGGGCATGAAGCTCGCGGCCTCGGAAGCGCTCGCGGCGGTCGTCGGGGTGGACCTGTGCGCCGAGTGCGTCATCCCGAGCGTGTTCGACCCCCGCGTCGCGCCCGCGGTCGCCGAGGCGGTCGCCGCCACAGCCCGCGCCGAGGGCGTCGCCCGGCTCTGAGCACGAGCGCGCCCGGACCGTAGGGTCGAGGGATGCTCGCCATCACCTGCACCGCCCAGTCCGCCGACGACCCGCTGGCCGGCCTCACCATCGGACAGCGTCCCGACCCGGAGGCGCCGGACGGCTGGGTGCGCGTCCATGTCCGGGCCGCGAGCCTGAACCACCACGACCTGTGGAGCCTGCGGGGCGTCGGCCTGCCCGCCGACCGGCTGCCGATGGTGCTTGGCTGCGACGCGGCCGGCACGACCGACGACGGTGACGAGGTGGTCGTGCACGCGCTGGTCGGGGACCCCGACTGGGACGGCGACGAGACACTCGACCCGAAGCGCACGATCCTGTCCGAGCTCCACCAGGGGACCTTCGCCGAGCAGGTCGTCGTCCCGCGCCGCAACCTGCTGCCCAAGCCCGCCGACCTGTCGTTCGAGCAGGCGGCCTGCCTGCCGACGGCCTGGCTCACCGCGTACCGGATGCTGTTCACGCAGGCCGGCGTCAAGCCGGGCGACCGGGTGCTCGTCCAGGGTGCGGGCGGTGGGGTGTCCACCGCGGCCATCGCGCTGGCCCGGGCTGCCGGGGTGGTCGTGTGGGTGACCGGCCGCGACGAGGCCAAGCGGCAGCGGGCGCTCGAGCTCGGCGCCCACGAGGCATTCGAGTCCGGCGCCCGCCTGCCGACTCGGGTCGACGTGGTGCTCGAGACCGTCGGCAAGGCCACCTGGTCGCACTCGATGAAGAGCCTTCGCCCCGGCGGCACGCTGGTCGTCTCCGGCGCCACGACCGGCGCCGACCCGAGCGCGGACCTCGCCCGGCTGTTCTTCCTGCAGCTGCGCGTGCTCGGCTCGACGATGGGGACCCGCGACGAGCTGGCCGGCCTGCTGTCCATGCTGGCCGCGACCGGCGTCCGGCCCCCGATCGACGAGGTGATCCCGCTCGCCGACGCCCGCCGAGGCTTCGAACGGATGGGGGCGGGGGACGTCGTCGGCAAGCTCGTCCTGACCCCCTGAGCACAGGAGTCCCCACGTGGTCCTGCCCGTCCACGACACCAACCCGACCCGGCGTACGCCCTGGGTCACCCGGTTGCTGCTGCTGATCAATCTCGGCGTCTTCGTGTTGAGCCCGGTGGCGCTGGCCCCGCTGGTGGGTGACAGCAACCCCGCCTCGACCTGCTCGATCGTCGCCTTCTTCGACGAGTACGCCGCGAAGCCCGCCGAGGTGATCGGCAACGACGCGCAGGGCGAGGGCGCGACCGGGGCGATCGGCCGGGACGCGGGCGGTCGGGAGGGCTGCGTGACGCAGTCACCGCCGCCGTACGACAAGTCGCCGGTCCTGTCCGTGCTCACGGCGATGTTCCTGCACGGCGGTTGGCTGCACCTGCTCGGCAACCTGCTGTTCCTCTACGTGTTCGGCAACAACGTGGAGGACCGGCTCGGCAAGCTGCGCTTCCTGGCGTTCTACCTCGGCTGCGGTTTCGCTGCGACGTACGGCTTCTCGCTGTTCTTCGCCGGCTCCACCCAATCGCTGGTCGGGGCTTCGGGGGCGATCGCGGGGGTGCTCGGCGCCTATCTGGTGCTGTTCCCGAAGGCCAAGGTGTGGTCGCTGCTCACCTTCTTCTTCTTCCTGCCGGTGAAGCTGCCGGCCTGGCTCGTGCTTGGCAGCTGGTTCGTCCTGCAGTACCTCTACGCGCAGGGGGCCGGGCTGTCGGAGAACGTCGGCACCGCCTACCTGGCGCACGTCATCGGGTTCGTCGTGGGTGCGGCGCTGGTGTGGCGGCTGCGGGGGAGCGGCCGGCGTCGGGACGTGCCCGACCCGCGCTGGGGTCCGTACGCCCGTCGTTGAGGCCGGCTAGTCGTCGTCGTTGTCGAGGCGGGCCAGCCAGGTGGCCAGCCGCTCGACCGGCACCTCGAACTCCGGCTGGGCATCGACGAACTGCCGCATCCGCTCGGCCAGCCAGGCCAGGGTGACCGACTCCTCGCCGCGCCGCTGCTCGAGCTCCTCCACCCCGCGGTCGGTGAAGTACATGCCCCTCAGACCTCCAGTGCGGCGGCGAGCAGCGCCACCTGCTCGGCCTCGTGCACCTTGCTCGAACCGGCGGCGGGGGAGGCGCCGGCGCGGCGGGAGATCCGGCGCAGGGAGCGCCCCTCGGGCAGGACGTCGGGCAGGGACATGGCGATGTGCCACCAGGCGCCCTGGTTGGCCGGCTCCTCCTGCACCCACACGACGTCCGTCGCGTTGGGGTAGGCGGCGACCGCGTCGGCGATCCTGCCAGCGTGCAGGGGATAGAGCTGCTCCACGCGGACGAGCGCCACCTCGGAGCGCTCCTGCTTGCGCCGGGCGGCCAGCAGGTCGTAGAAGACCTTGCCGGCGGTCAGCACCACCCGCTCGACGCCGGCCGGGTCCGGCGAGTCGACATCGCCGAGCACCGGCTCGAAGCGGCCACCGGTGAAGTCCTCGAGCGCGGACGCGGCCGCTCGCAGCCTCAGCATCGACTTGGGGGCCATCACCACCAGCGGACGCTTGTGGGCGGTGAGGGCCTGTCGCCGCAGCAGGTGGAAGTAGTTGGCCGGCGTCGTCGGGGCGGCCACCGTCATGTTGTTCTCCGCGCACAGCTGCAGGAAGCGCTCGGGGCGGGCCGAGGAGTGGTCCGGTCCCTGTCCCTCGTAGCCGTGCGGGAGCAGCAACGTCAGCCCGCAGCGCTGGCCCCACTTGGCCTCGCCGGCGGCCAGGAACTCGTCGACGATCGTCATCGCGCCGTTGACGAAGTCACCGAACTGCGCCTCCCACAGGACGAGGGCATCCGGGCGCGCGACGGCGTAGCCGTACTCGAAGCCCATCGCGGCGTACTCAGACAGCAGCGAGTCGTAGACGTAGAAGGTGGCCTGGTCCTCCGACAGATGGGCCAGCGGGGTGTATTCGCTGCCGTCGTTGCGGTCGACGATCACGGCGTGCCGGTGACCGAAGGTGCCACGACGCGAGTCCTGGCCGGCCAGGCGCACCGGGTGTCCGTCGAGCAGCAGCGAGCCGATCGCGAGGGTCTCGCCGAGCGCCCAGTCGATCGTCGCGTCGTCGATCATCTTGGCCCGCTTGTGCAGCTGCGGCAGCAGCCGCGGATGGGCGTGGAAGTCCTGCGGCAGGGTGACCTGGCTGTCGACGATCGTCTTGACCACCTCGAGCGGGATGGCCGTACGCACGTCCGCGACCGGGTCTGGCGGGTTCGCGGCAGCAGGCTCCTCGGCCGGCTCGGTCGAGGCGTCGCGGGTGCCCTGGAAGACCTTCTCCAGCTGCTCCTGGTAGTTGCGCATCGCCTGCTCGGCCTCGTCGACGGTGATGTCGCCGCGACCGATCAAATTCTCGGTGTAGATCTTGCGGACCGACCGCTTGGTGTCGATCATGTCGTACATCATCGGCTGGGTGAACGAGGGCTCGTCGACCTCGGAGTGACCCCGACGGCGGTAGCAGACCAGGTCGATCACGACGTCCTTGAGGAACACCTGGCGGTAGTCGAAGGCGAGCTTCGCCACGCGTACGCAGGCCTCGGGGTCGTCGCCGTTCACGTGGAAGATCGGGGCCTGCACCATGCGGGCGACGTCGGTGGCGTAGACCGAGGAGCGCGCCGAGGTCGGGCCGGTGGTGAAGCCGACCTGGTTGTTGACGATGACGTGGATGGTGCCGCCGGTGCGATAGCCACGCAGCTGGCCCATCTGCAGGGTCTCGGCGACCACGCCCTGGCCGGCGAAGGCGGCGTCGCCGTGCATCAGCACGGGCAGCACGGTGAAGCCGCGCTCGCCCTTGTTGATCATGTCCTGCTTGGCCCGGACGACGCCCTCCAGCACCGGGTTGACCGCCTCGAGGTGGCTCGGGTTGGCCTGCAGGCTGACCGCGACCGTTTGGCCGTCCGGCGTCGAGAAGCTGCCCTCCGCGCCCAGGTGGTACTTCACGTCACCCGAGCCGTGCGCCGTGCGTGGGTCGAGGTTGCCCTCGAACTCGCGGAAGATCTGCGCGTAGCTCTTGCCGACGATGTTCGCCAGCACGTTCAGCCGCCCGCGGTGCGGCATGGCGATGGCGACCTCGTCGAGGCCGTCCTCGGCCGCGCGGGTGAGAACTCCGTCCAGCAGGGGGATCACCGACTCACCGCCCTCGAGCGAGAAGCGCTTCTGCCCGACGTACTTGGTCTGCAGGAAGCTCTCGAAGGCCTCGCCCGCGTTGAGCCGCTCGAGCACGTGCAGCTGCTCTTCGCGGGCGGGCGCCTCGGCCTTGCGCTCCAGCCGCTCCTGCAGCCACTGCCGCTCGGCGGGGTCCTGGATGTGCATGTACTCGATGCCGACGGTGCGGCAGTACGAGTCGCGCAGCACGCCCAGGACGTCGCGCAGCTTCATCATCCGCTGGCCGGCGAAACCGGCGACCGGGAAGGCGCGGTCCAGGTCCCACAGCGTCAGCCCGTGGTTGACCACGTCGAGGTCGGGGTGGGTGCGCACCTTGAACGCGAGCGGGTCGGTGTCGGCCATGAGGTGACCGCGGACCCGGTAGGCGTGGATCAGCTCGTTGACCCGGGTCGCGTGGTCGAGGTCGCCCTCGGCGCTGGCCTGCTTGTCGGTGATCCAGCGCACCGGCTCGTACGGGATGTGCAGGCTGGCGAAGACGTCGTCGTAGAAGCGGTCCTCGCCCAGCAGCAGCTGGTGCATCCGGCGCAGGAACTCCCCGGACTGCGCGCCCTGGATGACGCGGTGGTCGTAGGTGCTGGTGAGCGTCATGGTCTTGCTGATGGCGAGCCGGGACAGGATCTCCTCCGACGCGCCGGACCACTCCGCGGGATACTCCATCGCCCCGACGCCGATGATCGCGCCGGCGCCCTGCATGAGGCGCGGGACCGAGTGGACCGTGCCGATCCCGCCGGGGTTGGTCAGGCTGATCGTCGTGCCGCGGAAGTCCTCGGGGGTGAGCTTGCCGCCGCGGGCACGGCGCACGACGTCCTCGTACGCCGCCCAGAAGCCGGTGAAGTCCTTGCTGCCGGCGTCCGCGATCGCCGCGACGACCAGGGCGCGGCTGCCGTTGGGGTTCTGCAGGTCGATCGCGAGGCCCAGCCCGACGCTCGCGGGCGTGACGACGACCGGCTTGCCGTCGACCTCGGCGTAGCAGTTGTTCATCACCGGCACGTCGGCCACGGCGCGGACCAGCGCGTAGCCGATGAGATGGGTGAAGGAGACCTTGCCGCCCCGCGACCGGCGCAGGTGGTTGTTGATGACGGTGCGGTTGTCGGCCAGGAGCTTGGCCGGGACCGCGCGCACGCTGGTCGCGGTCGGCACCGTCAGCGAGGTCTCCATGTTGGCGACCACGCGCGCGGCCGCGCCCCGCAGCGCGGTGGTCTGCGCGCCCTCCGCCGGAGCGGGGGCTGGGGCCGGGGCCGGCTTGGGCGGAGGAGCAGTTGCCGGTACGGGGGGAGGCTGGGGCGCCGGCGCCGCGGTGCCATTGGCCGCCGGGCTCGACGGGTTGTCGCTGTCGGTCGGGGCGCCGTCGGTCGGGGCGTAGTCGGTCGGGGCGTAGTCGGACAGGAACTCCCGCCACGCCTGCGACACGCTGTCGGGGTCCTGGAGGTACTGCTGGTGGATCTCGTAGACGAGCCACTCGTTGGCCCCGAAGTCCGTCTGTCCCGACTGCGTCCTCACGCGGTGCGCCTCTTCCCGGCTTGACCGTTCCGGTGCTGCCCTCCCGGTTCAGGCTACCCGCGCGTAGGCGACCTGCCCGTCATTCGGGGCGACTCATGGCCGCCCCCGTGCCCGCCTGGCCCGCCCGCCCCAACCCAACCCGCCCGGCCCGCGCCCCGCCCGGCCCGTCCCGCCCGGCCCGGCCCGTCCGGCCCGCCCGGCCCGGCCCCGTCCGGCCCGCCCGGCCCGGCCCCGTCCGGCCCGCCCGGCCGCTTCCCGCCCGGCCCG
>JBBSKF010000009.1:0-42726 GCA_038256525.1 Mycobacteriales bacterium
AGAGCACCCCGGTCGAGAGCACCCCGGTCGAGAGCACCCCGGTCGAGAGCACCCCGGTCGAGAGCACCCCGGTCGAGAGCACCCCGGTCGAGAGCACCCCGGTCGAGAGCACCCCGGTCGAGAGCACCCCGGTCGATCCCGCACCCGAGAGCACACCGGCTGGGAGCACGACCGCAGGGTCAACCGGATCGACGGTCGTCGAAACCCAAACGATGACAGCGACCACGGCATCGACTGCCCCCGAAGCCACGCGATGGATCACCGATGCCGGCACCGCGACCCTTGCCGCTGGCGCTGGCGCCCTCGATGGGTCGCTGCGTTATGACGCGGCTACGGGTGAGATCCAATTTGTGGCTACCGATGGCACCGTCGATGCCGTCTCCGTCGACGGCCTGACCGACGTGGTCGTCAGCGGCGGCTCCGGAGACGATCGGGTCCGCGTGGACCTCGCTGGTGGGGCGCTTCCCCTGCCGGTCACCGTGCGCGGCGGAGGTGGAGTCGACACCCTCGTGGGTCCCGACTCTCACGCGTCGTGGTCGGTCACCGCTGCGGGCAGCGGCTCGGTGGCCGGGGTGAGCTTCACCGGCGTGAGCCGACTGGTCGGAGCGGGCGGCACGAACGACACCTTCGTCGTGGCTGCGGCGGCGGGTTTCACCGGTCTCGTGGACGGCGGCCCCGGCGGCTTCGACGTCCTCGTCGTGGCCGGTCACTCCTCGTCGGCCATCTACCAGGCCACCGGTCCTGACAGCGGTGTCGTGACCTTGGACGGCCTCGCGTTCCGTTACGCCGGCCTCGAGCCGGTCGTGACCGGCGATGCGACTGACCTCGTTCTGACCGGGACAGGCTCCGATGATGTTGCCGTCCTCGAGGTCGATCCAGGTAACCCTGCCATGTTGCTGCTCGATTCGACGAACGGCTCCTTCGAGGACCACTCGTTCGCTGCACCGTCGGGGTCACTGACGATCGACCTGGGGTCGGGCAACGACAGCCTCACTGTCGAGAGCCTCGGGTCGTTCGCCGGCAAGTTGATCATCAAGGGTGGAGCCGGCACCAGCGACACCGTGACCTTCTCGACCGGCATCACGTTCAACGGTGACGTCGAGGTGCGGCAGGCCGACACCGTCACGGTGGCGGCGGGCGTGGCGCTCACCGGCGGCGCGGGCGTCGACGTCGACCTCGAGGCGCGCAAGACCCTGACCGTCGGCGCCGGCGCCGAAATCACCATCGACGGCGATCTCCGGCTGGCCGTCATCAGCTCCTACGACCAGACGCTGACCAACACGATGACGGACTTCTCCGGCAGCGACCTCGTGTCGACCCTCGAGGTCGGCAACGGGGCCGTGCTCGAGGCCGCGAATGTCGTCCTGCTCGTCGATGCCCAACTGCGCAAGCTCGCCGACATCCAGCTCGACGTGGTCACCCTCACCGATGCCCCGGAGACGGAGAAGGCGACCTTCACCGGCACGGTCGACTTCACCGCAAGCGCCCCTGGCACCCCGGGCACGATCACCCGAACCGGCGGCAGCTTCCTCGATGACAAGTTCGCCTCTGGCCAGACGATCCGCATCAGCGGCGCCGGACCGAACCTCGGCGAATACCAGATTGCCACGGTCGAGGCCACGAAGATCACGCTGACAACCGCTGACACCTTCTCGGGGGGTGCCGGCGTCGCCGGCGTGACGATCAAGGCGTTCGAGGTTGCCGCCCCTCCGGTGGTCGCCCTGGACCCTGACGTTGCGGCGAAGGCCTTCGAGAAGCTGACCTTCGCGGCCTCCGGCCGGACGATCACCCGGCAGGCCGGCTCCTGGCTCACCGACGGCTTCACCGTCGGCGACCTGGTCTACGTGCTCGGCACCGTCGAGAACAACGGCATGTACCAGGTCGACACCGTGGTGGCCTTGGTGCTGACCTTCACCTCCGACGCCGCGCTTGTCGACGAGACGACCGACCCCTTCGTGGAGGTGCGCAAGGCCCACCGCATCTTCCCGGCTCCCGGCCAGCAGCTGACGACGGTCGACCTGCTCGGCACGGTGCTCGGCTTCGAGGTGCCGGACCTGCTGCAGCAGCTCGTCGGGTTCCTCGGCCCGCAGGACCCGCTGGTCGACCTCGACGGCGTCCGGGCGCAGGGCGTGTTCGGCAAGGTCGAGAGCACGATCACCATCCGGGACCTCGTCCAGATCACCTCAGCCGGGACCGTCACCGCGCAGGCCAAGGCGAAGAGCTCGATCTTCCTGCACACGGTCGCGCTGAAGACCAAGCCCGAGACGCCGGACGTCGATGACCAGTGGACAGCCGAGGACTATGGCTTCACGGTCGCGGTCTCCAAAGGCTCGGCGAAGGTCGTGCTCGAGGGCACCGTGACGATCACCGCCGGCGGCGATCTGTCGCTGCTGGCCGACGTGGTGAACGCACTGGACGCGAAGACGTGGGTCGTCGGGGGTGTCGAGAGCCAAGGCACCAACACCACCACCAACAGCACGCAGCAGGCCAGCGGCCCCTCGCTCGCGGTGACATACGGCCGGCACGTCTCCGATGCCGACGTCCTCACCGGCACCGCGGTTCTGTCCGGACGTAACGTGACCGTGCGGGCAACGGTCGAGAACGACGTCAAGGTCGGCACCGAGAGCCTGGTCGTCAAGCCCACGAGCCGGGGGCTCGCCGCCGCTGTCACGGTGGCCCAGGTCGACTCGACGGCCGATGCGGTGCTCGGTGGCTCGACCACGTCGACCTCAGCGGGCCAGGGCGTGCTCACCGTCGAGGCCCGGTCGCTGAACAAGGACAACACAGCGCGGGCCCGCGCACTGGTCCGAGGTGGCCAGAGTTCGACCCCGGCGTCGCAGAGCACGACCTCGACCAGCACCAGCCAAGGCACCGACGGGCGCACTGGCAGCGGAAACAGCCTGAGTCTGGAGTTCGCGGCCGCCTTGGTGCTGGCGTTCAGCGACAACGCCGCCACCGCCCGGATTGCCGACACCGCCACGGTCGTTGTCAACCGGCTGCTCGTCCTGGCGCGTACCGAGGACCGCATGTCGACCATGGCAATGGGCGGCTCGAATGCAGGCGGCTCGGCGTCGCTTGCCGGCGGCATCGCGATCGTCCGCTACGACGACACCGCCGATGCGTCGATCGGCGACGCGACCGTGACGGCGACCAAGGACGTCTCCGTCGTCGCCGAGGCCACCGTCCCCAAGGATCTGTCGGTCGACGCCGACCTGGCCAAGGTGCTCGGCGTCAGTCTCAATGTCCCGACGATCGACACCGATCCCTGGTACGACGCGATCGGCGACATCTGGGACTACGTGTCCAAGGATCCGGCCACGGATCTGCAGGAGGATCTCGCTGACATCGTGGTGCAGCTCGACTTCCTTCAGGGTTTCGTCGACCGCAACGCCGCCGTCGCGAGCGGCGGAGCCACGACATACGTCGGCGCGAGTGCGGGCAAGGAGAGCGGCAAGACCCAGCAGAGCGGCTCGGGCACCGGCGGCACGCAGCAGGAGCAGACGACGTTCTCCTTCGGTGGTGGCTTCCTGTTCTTCACCCTGGACAACCAGGCGATCGCGCATGTCGACGACGGCGCGACGATCACCGTCGGTCCCGCGATCGAGAAGACCTTCGCCGGCACCTCGGCGATCAGCGGCGACGCCATCACCCTGGCCGCCCACGGACTCGAGACCGGCGACGCGCTCACCTACCGGCAGGCTGCGGCGGCGGTGCCTGGGCTGGTTCACGGTGAGACCTACTACGCCATCAAGGTCGACGCCGACCGGATCAAGCTCGCCGCCACCCGCGAGCTGGCCCGTCGTGGTACGGCTATGAAACTTGACACGGCGGCGCCGGTGCTCGGCGCGCACGCGCTGCGGCGGCCGAGCCTGCACGTCGATGCGCAGGCCTCGTACGAGACCGTAGACCTCGGCGGGGTCTCGTCTGTCCTGTCGTTCTTCGGTCGGGTCAAGGATGCCGACTCGACGACGCCAGACGTCATCAGCGCCAAGAGTGACGGCAGCTCGGTCGGCATTACCTTCCTGAAGATCGACAAGACGAACACGGCACGTGCCACCGTCGGTGACGGCGTGAGCATCACCGCAACCGACGGAGATGTGACGATCACGGCCGACGCCCGCGTGCTCACCGTCGCCGTCGCGGAGGCGGGGGCGGCGGGCAAGGACGTCGGTGTGGCCGGCACCCTGGTCATCTCCGACACGAGCAACACCGCCGAGGCCGTGCTGGAAGACGGCGTGACGATCACTGACGCTGTGCACGTCACCGTGGACGCCACCACCCGTACGGTCGTGGTGCTGTTCGCCGGCAGCATCCAGAAGGACCCCACCAGCGGCGAGACCAGCCTCGGCGCGGGAATCTCGATCGCCGTCAACGACGTGAACACGGTCACGCGGGCCGTGCATGCCGACGTTGCCGGTCCGACCGGTGCCGGAACCATCACCACGACCGGAGACTTCACGCTGCTGGCCGACAGCCGCGCCTCGATCTACGCCATCGGCATCGCGGGAGAGGCCCTACCCGGCCAGACCAAGACCTCAGAGAGCAACGCCGGTTCGACGCAGTCGAACACCGGCAGCGGGTCGACGAGTTCGACCGGAGCGCAGAGCAGCGGGGGCATCGACATCTCCGGTGTCATCACCTGGAACGACCTGACGGCTCTCACCGAGGCATTGCTGGACAGCAACGGCGTCCTGTCGCTCGGTGGTGGCCTGAACGTGCGGTCGAATGCCGAAGCGCTCGTGCTCACCATCTCGGCGCCCTATGCGCTCGACCGGGCCAGCGACAAGAACTCCAGCACCTCGAGCAGCGAAGGAAACGCGCCGCCACCGGGCGGGGGCAGCGGCTCGCAGGGGTCGATCGGCATCGCCGGCTCCTTCACGCACAACGTCGTGGCCTCGCAGGCGCTGGCGAAGGTCGAGCGGGTGACGGTGAACGCCGTCGACGCGGTGAACGTCCTCGCAACGTCGCAGACGCGCGTCATCTCGACGTCGGCGAGCGCCGCGGGCGGAATTCGCGGGCCACCATCGGGCGGGTCAGGCGGTTCCGGAAGCTCGGGCACCGCGGCTGTTGCCGGTGCCGTCAACCTCAACGAGATCACCACAACCACCACGGCCCGGATCGGCGAAGGCGCCACGATCGCGGACCCCGACAGCATCACCGTCGACGCCCGCGACACCCTTCAGTTCACCTCCGATGCCGGTGGCTACGCCCGGCAGACGAAGTTCGGGCTTGGCGCCGGTATCGACGTCCAGCTGCACAGTGTCACCGTCCTCGCTGAACTTGCCGGTGCTGTCAACGGCTCGGTCACCGGAGACGTGAGCATCACCGCGAGCTCCACCGCGAAGGGAATCTCCGTCGGAGCCAGTTCCGAGAAGGGTGCCGAGGAGTTCGGCCTCGCCGGCTCCGCCGCTGCGGTCCGCCTGACCAAGAGCGTGACGGCCCGGCTCACCACCGGCAGTCTCCTGACGCTTACTGGCACCTTGACGGTCAAGGCCCTCGAGACCAACGACATCGTCGTCATCGCCGGTGCCGCCGCAGGTGGCGTGAAGATCGGCGTCGGGGTCGCCTTCGGCTGGTTCTCCGTCGACCGAACCGTTCTTGCCGAGATCGGTGCCCGCACGGTCGATGCCGAGCGGGTCGTCGTCGATGCCGCCGGGAACGACAAGGTGCGGCTCATCGCCGCGGCCGGCGCGAACGTCGACAACACCGCCGCGATCGCCGGCTCCATCGCCTGGCTCGACGTCTCGGGCAGCATCCAGGCGCGGATCACCGGCGCGACGCTCACGGTCGGCGACAACAGCGACCCGGCCGACGTCGCGCTTGCGGTCACGGCGACGTACGGCGACCGGCCCGGCGACCCCGCGTTCGCGCAGCTGTTCGCTCTCGCCGGAGCGGTCGCGGTGAACCTGCGGGACCAGACGCAGACCAACGGCCAGACTCAGAACCCCGGATCTGGCGGTGGCGGGGCAAACAGCATCGACGCCTCGGTAGGGGCTTCGGCAGCGATCTCAAGCGTCACGCAGACCGTCCTGGCCCGGGTCGAGTCCGCTGTCGTCAACGCCGCCGGCCATGTCCGGGTCAGGGCGGCCTCGACGCCGCACCTGCTTGTGCTGGCACTGGCCGGCGCACTCGTCAACGAGTCGCAGGACGCCTCCAGCGGCAGCGGAAGCGGTGGGAGCGCCTTCGCGCTGGCCGCCGCTGCCGCCGGTTCCGTGAACCACGTCGCGACAACGGTGGCGGCCGAGGTGGCCGGTGGCTCCGTCACCACGACGGACGGCGGCGAGGTGCGGGTCGAAGCCACTGACACCGCAAGCATTACCGCCGACAGTGGCGGCGTCTCGGTCGCCCGGACCGCCGGCGGCACCAAGGGGGGAACCGACCTGTCGTTCGGTATCTCGTTTGCCTTCAACGACCTGTCGACGACGGTCCGTGCCCTTGTGGAGGGGGCGACTCTCACTGCGGCAGGTGAGGTGGTCATTCGCGCCACGAGCGACCTCGAGGTCTTCGCTCTCACCATCGGCGGCGCGGCGTCGTTGGCGAGCAGCAGTGGAGGCAGCGGCTCGTTCGCCGGTGCGGCGGCCGGCACCTGGTCGAAGAACGACCTCGCGGCGCAGGCCCTCGCCTCCGTGCTCGGCAGCACCGTCTCGGGCTCCGCTGTGACTGTCGAAGCCACGGACACCAGCCGCATCGAGGCGATTGCCGGCGCGCTTTCGCTTACGCTCGTCAGCGGTTCCGGTGGGGCCGCGAACGGCTTCAGCCTCGGCGTCGCGCTCGCGTTCAACGACCTGTCCAACCAGGTCAGGGCGTCGGTCGAGGGCTCGACCCTGACTGCGACCACCGGCGCAGTACAGGTGCTCGCCACCGAAGCCGCCGACATCTTCGCCCTGACCATCGCCGTGGGTGGCGCGTTCTCCAGCGGCGGCGGCGGCGGCTTCAACGTCACCGGCGCCGGTGCCGGCTCGGGCAACGGCATCGCGAATGTCGTCGAGGCGATCGTGCGACTCGACTCCACGCTGACGACCTCCGCCGGCTTCGACATCGTCGTGCGGGCGACCGACGAGTCGAGCATCAACGCCGACGCGGGCGGCGCCGCGCTGGCGAGTTCGAGCGGGAGTGGGGTGACGCTCGGTGCATCGGTCGCGGTCAACTCGATCGCTGACCGGGTGGCCGCCCTGGCCGACGACAGCACGCTGGCCTCGGGACGCCACGTGGTCGTCGAGGCACGCGAGCAGTCCGACATCTTCGCCCTCACCATCGCGGGCGCGGTCACCAACGGGACGCAGAGCTCCGGCGGCGGCGGGTCCTTCGCCTTCAACGGAGCCGGCTCGGTCTCGAAGAACGACATCGACAACGACGTGAGCGCGACGGTGAGCAACGTCGCCGCCCCACGTCTGGTCAGCAGCAGTGGCCTCGGTGCGATTACCGTCCGTGGCGTCGACACCAGCAGCATCACCGCCATCGCCGGCGCGCTCGGCTTGGCGTTCCCGAGCGGTAGCAGTGCGAACATCGGCGCCGCCATCTCGCTCAACACCATCGACAACGACGTCAGTGCGGCTGTCCTCGACGCCGCGGTCAACTCGGCAACGAGCGTGCTGGTGGAGGCCGTGTCGGACTCCGACATCGTTGCTGTCGCGGTCGGCGTGGCAGGCACTTTCTCCGGCAGCCAGAGCAGCGGCGGCTCGACCTTCACGCTGGCCGGTGCCGGCAGCGTCATCATCAACGAGATCACCGACAGCGCGGTCGCGACGGTCGACGGATCGACGGTCACTGCCAGCGCCGGCGGCGTCACGGTGTCGGCCCGCGACACCTCGGAGATCACGGCCGTGGCCGGTGCGCTGGCCGTCGCGGTCACCTCCAGCAACAGCGCCTCCATCGGTGCCGGCGTGGCGGTGAACACCGTGGCGAACACGGTCCGGGCGCTCGTCGACAGCTCGACCGTCACGGCGGGCGGCGTAGGCAGCGACATCCTCATCGAGGCGCTGAGCCGACCGATCGTGCACGCGGTGGCGATCGCCGGTGGCGTCGGCGTCGGCACCGGCGGCTCCGGGGGGAGCGGCTCGATCAACGTCGCCGGCGCCGGTGCGGTCATCGTCAACACCGCCACCAACGCGGTCGAGGCGCTCGTGCGCGACGGCTCCACGCTGACGGCCGCCGGTGACGACATCACCGTTTCGGCCATGGACGAGGCCGACCTGTCGGCGATCTCCGGTGCCGGCGCTTTCGGTCTGAACGCCTCCTCCAGTGGCGGTGGCACCGTCACGGTCGGTGCGGCGGTGGCCATCAACACAGTGGGCACCGCAGTGCTGGCCGACGTGAGCGGCAGCACGCTCTCCGCAGATACGGTCAGCATCACGGCAAGCTCGACCGCGACTGTTCTCGCGGTCACCGTGGGCATCGCCGGGTCGGTGTCGACCGGCTCCAGCGGCGGCGTGGCCATCGGCGGCGCCGGGTCGGGGTCGGGCAACACCGTCGGCGGTTCGGTTCGCGCCCGCGTCCGGGACGGCGCGACTGTTTCAGCCGGCTCGCTGAGCGTTGCGGGCACGAATGCCAGTAAAATCACCGCCGCGGCAGGCAGTATCAGCCTCACCGCCGGCGGCGCCGCAGTGCAGGTCGCCGTCGGCATCTCCGTCGCGGTGAACGACATCTCGACGAAGACCTACGCCTCGATCGAGGGTGCGATCGTCGCCAGCGGGGCTGTGTCGGTCGTAGCCGGCTCCACCTCGCGGATCTCAGCCCTGACGCTCGCCGGATCGCTGGGCGTCAACACCTCCACGAGTGGTGGTGGCTTCACTGCCGCGGGTGCCGGTGCGATCTCGGTGAACACCGTCGCCGGCGGCGCCTACGCGTTGGTCAGCGGTGGCGGGCTCACCGGCCTGTCTTCGCTGTCGGTGACAGCGACGAACGACGCGCGGATCGACGCCGACGCGGGCGGACTCGCCCTCGTCATCGCGACCAGCGGAGGGGGAAACGTCGGCGTCGGTGTCGCCATCGCGGTCAACGACATCTCGACCGACACGACGGCAACCGTCCAGGCCTCGTCGACAGCGATCACGACCACCGGGAATGTCGACGTGCTGGCGACAAACCGGGCCGTGATCGACACCTTCACGTTCGGTCTTGCGATCGGCGTGGCGGTCGGCAGCAGTGGTGGCGCGTTCTCGGTGGCCGCGGCCGGATCGTCATCGGTCAACACCATCGACGGCACCACGGAGGCGGCGATCCGCGACGCTGACGTCTCCGCCGGTGGTGACCTCACGGTCGAGGCGAGCGATCTGTCGACGATCGATGCCGACGCCGGCGGCGCCTCCGTCGCCATCGCGGCCGGCTCGGGCGGCGGCGCCGTGGCCTTGGCCTTCGCCATCTCGGTGGCCGTGAACACGATCGGCTCGACCACGCGCGCAGTCATCGAGGGTGCGAGCGCCGATGTGAGCGCCGACACCGTGCTGGTGCAGGCGGTGGCTACCTCGTCCATCGACGCGCTGACGATCGCGGGCACCGCCGCCATTTCCAGCGGGGTGGGCGTCGGCGCTGCGGGAGCTACGTCGAAGAACGTCATCGACGAGGTGATCGAAGCGCTCGTGCGTGGTGGCAGCCGAGTGACCGCAACCCTCGGCGCCGTGACGGTGCTCGCCTCCGAGGCGGGTGTCGAGTTGTTCACCATCTCGCTGCCCAGCCCGGTCGTCTCGGCTCTGGACGACCTCGGCGTCGTCGTCGCCGACAGCCCGGTCGGCACCCAAGCTGTCGATCTCGCCAACGACGGTGCGGCCCGCACGACGGTACGCAACGCCTTCGCGGCGCAGGGGATCACGCTGCCGACGGCCTTCCAGGTGCTGGTGCTCGACTCCGAGGCGACCTACGTGCCCGGTGTGCTCGCCTCCGATCGCGGGACCTACACCTACACCGGTCTGCGCTGGTTGGTGCGCGACCCGAGCGGCGCCACCTACCTCGTCGTCCGGGACGGCGCACAGCTGCGGGTCCTCCGCCCCTCGCTCATCGTCGCCGACGCCGGTGGCGCAGCGATCGGCGTGAACATCGGCCAGTCCGGCCCTGGTGTCGGCGTGAGCGTCGGCATGGCGCTCGCCCTCAACGACATCGGTAACACCGTCCGGGCGGCGATCGAAGGCTCCACCGTGGAGGCCGCGGCGGCCGGCGTCTCGGTGTCCGCCATCTCCGGCGCCACCATCGACAGCCTGGCAGTCGGTGTCTCGGCCGGGGTGAGCGGCGGCTCTCAGGGAGGCATTCAGGTCACCGGTGCCGGATCGATTTCGGTCAGCACCATCACCTCGTCGTCGCTGGCACAGGTGACCGGCAGCACCGTACGGACACCGGGTCCGGTCAGCATTGCGGCATCGGACACGTCCCGGATCCGCAGCGACGCCGGTGCGGCTGCGCTGGCGGCATCCGGCGGTGGGCAGGGCGGCGTCAGCGTGGCGGTCGGTGCGGCCATCGCGATCACGGACATCGCGACGACAGTGCGGGCGCTGGTCGAGTCCTCGACCCTCGGAACTTTGCCGGCCCGCATCGGCGCGCTGACGGTGACGGCCACGTCCACAGCGCTCATCGACAGTCTGGCGGTCGCCGGCAGCGTCGGCGTCGGCGTTGGTCAGACCGGCGGGGTGGCGGTCGGCGGTGCCGGCGCGGTCGTCGTCAATACGATCACCAACACGGTCGAGGCGATCGTCCGCAACCTCGGAGCCACCGGCACCACGGTCTGGAGTGCGGGCCCGGTGACCGTCACCGCGTCCGACACCTCACTGATCACCGCTGACGCCGGCGCCGGCGCGCTGGCGATCGCCGGCGGCCAGACCGGCGGGATCTCGGCCTCGGGCGCCGGTTCGGTGGCGGTCAACATGATCGCCAACACTGTCCGGGCAGCGGTCGACAGCTCGACGCTCGACCTCATCAGCGGCGACGTGCTGGTCAGCGCCATGCAGGACGCGACCATCGACGTCCTCGCGGTGAGCCTGGCCGGGTCCGCTGCCTTCGGTCAGACCGGCGGCATCGCCGTCAGCGGCGCCGGTTCCGAGGCGCGTAACGAGATCGCGAACACGGTCGAGGCGCGCATCGGCATCGGCGCCGGCAGCACCGGCTCCACGGTCTACACCAGCGGCGCCGTGACGGTCCAGGCGCAGGACATCTCACGGATCGTGGCCTCCGCGGGGGCCGGCGCCGCCGCCATCGCCGGCGGTCAGGTCGGCGGGATCGCCCTGGCTGTGGGCGTCTCGGCGTCGACCAACCGGGTCGGCGATGTGCTCGTGCGCGGCGTGACCCGCCCGCAGCTGGTCCGCGCGCTCGTCGACGGCGCCACGATCGGCACGGCCACTCGCAAGGTCGCCGCGCTGATCGTCACGGCGACGACGACAGCCGACATCGACGTCTCCACGTTCGCCGGCTCCGGCGCTGCCGCCGGCGGCCAGACCGGTGGCATCGCCGCAGCCGGTGCCGGTGCCGGCTCGGGCAATACCATCCTCGGCACGACCGAGGCCGTCGTCCAGGGCGGCAGCGTCCACACCGCGGAATCCGCCGGACCGGCCAATGTCGTCGTCTCGGCGACCGACAGCTCGAGCATCAACGCCGATGCCGGCGGCCTCGCCGTCGCACTCGCCGGCGGTCAGGTCGGCGGCATCGCGATCACCATCGGAGCGGCGTTCGCGAGCAACACCATCGCCAGGACGGTGCGCGCAGTCATCGACGGGACGGCGGTCACCTCAGGTGGACCCGTGTCGGTGACCGCGACGATGAGCGCGGTGATCGACAGTGTCGCCCGCGGACTCGGTGCGGCGTTCGCGGGCGGCCAGGGTGGCGGCGCAGCCCTTGCTGGTGGTTTCTCCGAATCCGAGAACCGCGTGGCCAACTTGGTCGAGGCGATCATCAAGGGCGGTGCGGTCGTCCTCACCACGAAGGCCGTCGAGGTGCGGGCCACCGACAGCTCGTCCATCACCGCGGCGGGTGGCGCGACCGCGGTGGCCATCGCCGGCGGCCAGGGCGGCGGTCTGGGCATCGCCGCCGGTGCCTCGATCGCCCGCAACTGGATCGGCGGTGTCTCTATCGACGGGGGGCCGGTGCGTGCGCACGTCACCCGCGCCGCCGTCGACGCGGCGACGATCGGGAACGCGACCACCAAGGTGGCCTCCCTCACCGTCGAGACGAAGACCACCGGCAAGATCGAGAGCTACACCCACGCCGGCGTCGGTGCTGGTGCGGGTGGTCAAGGTGGTGGCGTTGCGGCGGCGGGCGCCGGTGCGGCGACGCAGAACTCGATCACGGGCACCACCGAGGCGCAGATCTCGGGCAGCGCCGTCACCACGGCGGCGACTGGGGAAGTGCGTGTCGATGCCCGCAACACCTCCACCATCCGCGCGCAGAGTGGCGCCGACGCCATAGCGCTGTCCGGCGGCATGGGTGGCGGCGTGTCGATCAGCGTCGGCGCGGCCATCTCGGACAACACGATCAGCAACACGGTGAACGCGTTCGTCAGCGGCTCGACGGTCACCTCCGGGGGCGCCGTCACGGTGAACGCGACGTCGACCTCGACCATCACCTCGATGGCGCTGGGCATCGCGGCTTCGCTGTCGGGTGGCATCGCCGTCGGGGTCTCGCTGGCCGGCGCCGGCTCGGGCTCGACCAACGTCGTGGCCAACACCGTGGACGCCGGGATCACCGGCGGCAGCGCGGTCACGACCGCCGGGGGAACGGCGATCGAGGTGACCGCCAGCGACACCTCCTACATCGGCTCGTTCGGCGGCGCCGTCGCGGTCGCCATCGGGATCGCCATCGGCTCGGCCGGCGTGGCGGTGGGGGTGTCGGTCGGCACCAACGACATCGGTGGGACCGTGCGGGCCCGTCTCGACGACTCCACGGCGACGGCCTCGGGAGCGGTCAAGGTCGATGCGACCGCGACCGGCACGATCCGGGCCGAGACGGTGGCGTTCGCCGGCGCGGCCGGTGTCGGTGCGTTCGGCGCCGGGGCCGCGCTGAGCAGGAACATCATCCACCGGACGATCGAGGCGCGGATCGAGAACGCCGATGCCGCGGGTGGCCAGCAGGTGGCCGGCACCGCCGTCACGGTCCAGGCCAAGGACACGGCCACGATCACCAGCAACGCGGTCGGTGGCGCGGCCACCGTCGGCGGCGTGGCCGTGGCGGTCGGGTTCGTCGAGGCGAGCAACTCCATCGTCAGCTCGACGGCGGCGCGGATCACCAACTCCGCGGTCGTCGCCACGTCCGGAGCCGTGCAGGTGCTCGCGACCTCGAACGGCTCGATCATCGCGAGGCCTACCGCCGCGGCCATCTCCACCGGCGCTGCCAGTGTCAGCGGGGGCGGCGTCCTTGCCAGGAACGACGTCACGCCGACGAAGAACGCGGCCATCGCGTCCAGCACCGTCATCGCGGCGACTTCGGTGACGGTCGAGGCCAAGGACACCAGCACGATCGACGCGACGATCGTCGCGGTGACTGTCGGCGGTGGCGGGGCGGCGATCGCCATCGGCCTGGCCGATGCCACCAACAGCATCGGTGGCACGATCAGCGCGACGATCAGCGGCTCGACCGTCACCGCGCAGAACGGCGACCTGCAGGTCCTTGCCTCCGCCAACCAGAGTCTGACCACGTTCTCGGTCCTGCTGTCGCTGGCCTTCGGTTCGGTCGCGGTGGCTGGCGCCGCCGCCATCACCAACGAGACGATCGCGCCGAACGTCACGTCATCGGTCACCGGCGGGACGCTCACCGCGAGCGGCTCCACCGTTCGGGTCAGTTCCACGTTCACCGGGTTGGCCGACCCGACGACCGCGGCCGTCTCGGGCTCGGTCGGCTTCGGGGGCGCGCTGTCCTTCGTACGGGCCCGCACGACGATCGGCGGGACCAGCAGCGCCTCCGCCTCTGGCGCCGCGATCACGGCGAGTGGCCTCGAGGTGACTGCGCTCGACACCAGCACCGCGAAGGCGTTCGCGCTGACGGTCGGGCTGTCCACCGGGATCTCGGTGGCGATCGTTGATGCGGCCAGCACCATCGACCGTGCGACGCGGGCGTTCCTCGGGGCCGGCACACTCGACACCGGTTTCGGACCGGTGACGGTCCGCGCCACGTCGACGTCCGACAGCACGCTCAACGGCGCCTCCGTCGCCGCCGGTTTCGCGGGTGTGGCGGGCGTGCTGCTCGACAGCAGGGTGGCGACCACCACGGAGGCCTACGTGGGTGACGGCGCCGTCGTCAGCGCCGGCCAGGTGCAGGTCGCCGCGTTCGCCGACAACACGGTGCGGGCGGACTCCTTCGGCTTGGCGATCGGGCTGGCCGCCGGCGCGCTGACCAGGCTGCTTGCCACCGACGACAGCTCGGTGTCGTCGTGGATCGGCCCGCAGGCGCCCAACGCACCCGCCGGGACGCCGACGTCGGTGACCGCATCGGGCGCTGTCACGGTGAGTTCGCTGCTCGAATCGTCGGTCGATGCCGACGCTGTCTCTGTCGGCATCAGCCTGCTCGCCACGATCGGGCTCATCACTGCCAGGGCGGTCAACACGGCCGACGTCGTCAGCTACCTCGGCCACTCCGCAGTGGTCGCCGCGGGCACCAACGCGGTGAGCTTCACCGCCACCTCGCGCTCGACCGTGCATGCCAGGGGCGTGGGGGTCGCCGGCGGTGCGTTCGCGGGCAGCGGCGTCTCGGTCGAGGCGACGATGACCCCGACGGTCAAGGTGTTCACGCAGCAGGGCGGGTCGGTGACGGCCGCCAGCCTGTCGCTCACGGCGAACGTCAACGACGACACCACGGGCAATACGGCCCTGGCCGAGGCGATCGCGGGCACCGGCGGCATCGTCGCCGGCAGTCTCAACGCGTCCACGGCCACCCATTCACCGACGGTGCGGGTCGGGTTGGGCAGCGGGACGCAGGTGGCGGTCGGCAGCGGCGCCGTGCAGATCGTCGCCGTGGTGCGGCAGTACGCGAAGGCCGACGGCCTCGGCATCTCCATCGGCCTGGCCGCGGCGCTCGGCGTCACCACCGCCAAGGCCACGGCCAACGGGTCCACTGCGGCCTATGTGGACGGCACGATCACCTCGTCCGGGTCCGTCACGGTGCAGGCGATCTCCGACCTGCGCGCCCGCGCCTACGCTGACACCGGCACCGGGGGCATCGGGGCGGCCATCGCGGTCAGCCTGTCCGAGGCGACGATCGGTGCGACCGCTCCGAGCGACCCGCCGACCGTCGCGGCCTATGTCGGCGGCACCGGCCGCATCACCTCGAGCGGTGACGTCAAGGTCTTTGCGGCGGCCTACACGAGCGCCAAGGCCGAGGACCAGCTGGTCTCCGTGTCGATCGGGCTCGCCGGCCGGTCGGCGCAGTCTTACACGACCGTCCAGCCGACGATCCGTTCCTACGCCGCCGGGGGCGCCCAGGTAGACAGCTCCGGCGGCAGCGTGTCGTTCCTCGCGGCGCACAACTTCGACCCGGTCGGCGGGGTCTACCTGACCGACCGCATGGCCGAGGCGAGCGCCGGTTCGTACGGCGCTGGGCTGCTCGTCAACGCCGACATCGGCTCGATCGTGCAGGCCACGGCGAAGGCCGACGTCGAGTCGCGGGTCGACGGCGGCGCGCGCATCTCGGCCCAGCTGACCGTCAACGTCGTCTCGCGGTCGCGCAACATCGCCGACGCCCGGTTCGAGAGCATCGGTGGGGCGCTGGGTGTGAGCCTCAACCTCGGTGCCGACCCGACAGCCACATCAGCGGGCCGGACGGCGGCTCGGCTCACCGGTGACGTCGTGGCGCCCGGTGGTTTCGCGCCCGGGGCCAACGGGGTCGTCGTCCTGGCCGACGCCATCGACTTCGCCAACGCCTACATCAGCCAGACCCAGGGCGCGGCCATCGCGATCGGATCGTCCGCCTCCACGGCGCGGTCCAACCCGGTGGTTGCCGTCGAACTCGGCAGCAGCGGCTCGAAAGTCGTCACGACCGGTGGCATCGACGTCGATGCCAACTCGTTCTACGACGCCGACTCCAAGAGCAAGAGCGCCTCCGGTGGCGTGGTGAACGTGCAGGGCCTGACGGCCGACGCCGCGGCTACGCCTAACACCACGATCACGGTCAATGACGGGTCGCGCTTCACCGCGGGTGGCGCGATCGACCTGTCAGCCACCCAGAACAAGCTCGGCACGCCGATCTCCGACGGCACCTTCACCATCGGCCAGGTGGCGACCTGCAACTCCGTGGCGACCTGCCCGGCCGGGGTCACCCCCAACTCGATCTCGTTCAGCCTTCCGCACGGCATGGCGACCGGTGCCGCCGTCACCTACGACTCCCTCGGCCAGAGCGTGATCGGCAACCTCGCGAGCGGTCAGACGTACGGTGTCGTGGTCATTGACAGCGACACGGTTCAGTTGGGTGCCGAATTCGTCGGAGGCACGGTGATCTCCGACCGCGACGAGATCCTGTTCGCGGTGCCGCACAACTTCCAGGGCGGTGAGCTGGTCCGCTACTACGGCGCCGGCGTCGGTGGGCTGACCGACGGCGGGCAATACAAGGTGTTCTTCATCAGCGAGACGATCATCAAGCTGCAGGACCCCGCAGTCGTTCGCACGGACGTCTACGCCAACGGCTCGAGCATCACCTCCACGACGGTGACGCAGACGAACACCTTCCAGAACGGCGATGCGGTCACCTACCGCGCGCCCATCGCGACCGCCACGTTCAACAGCATGCTGGTGGACGCGCAGCTGGTGAACATCTTCACTGGGCAGCTCGGCACCGAGACCGTCAACAACGGCACCGACACCCAGATCGTCAACGATGACAACGACACGATCTACATCGCCTACGACCGGAACGGCGACAACAACGTCGATCCGCACACCGTCAACACCGGCGACGCTGTCGTCTACACCTCGAGCGGTGCGCCGCTCGCGCTCGAGGGTGGCGGTGCCCTCGTCAACGGCGGGACCTACTTCGCGATCAGGGTCGACGCGTGGCGCATCCGGCTGGCGACGAGCCAGTGCCGCGCGACGGGCACCTGCGTTGACAACAACGGCACGCCGGGCGACACGACCGATGACTTCTTCATCGCCCAACAGTGGTTGCAGTTCGCGCCGGACAAGAGCGCCGCTGGTCGTGGCCTGCTGCACAAGCTGCAGCGCTCGACCGACCTCCCGTTCGCGCTCGTCGACGGAAGGGTCTACTTCGCTTCCGACGTCAGCGGGTCGTCGTTCCGGCTCAAGGACGCTGGCGGGGCGTACGTCACGATCAATGACCTGCCGGGCGTCAAGGACGGCGGCCCCCACCTGTTCCGCCACGAAGGCGTCAACCTGACCGCGGGCGGCGGCACGCAGAAGCTCGTCCTGGATCTCGCGGGTGGAGGGGCGGGCACGCAGCAGCTCATCGGCGGCGGCCTCAACAACTTCCTCGACGCACCCTCCGGTGACCGCACTGTGACCGGGTCGGCCGCGGCCGGTGGAGGTGGGGGCATCAACATCCAGGGCGCGACGCCGAAGGCCAACGTGACGGCAACCGTCGGCGTCACGGTCGGCCAGGGTGGCGCGACCGGTCCGGTCTTTATCGGCGGTTCGATCTCGATCACGACCGATGCGATCGCCAAGGTGAAGGCCATCGCCTCCGCCAACGGAGGTGGCGTCATCAGCCTGGCGGACTCCCGCGGCAGCTCTTCGGTCAACGTGACCAACACCATCCTCGTCGCGGCCGGTGGCACGCTCACCGCAACCGGTAACGGCGACCTTTCCGTGCAGGCGCGCTCCGACCTCGACGGTCAGGCCTACGCCACCTCCAACCAGGGCGGCTTCATCGCCGGTGTCTGGTCGCGGGCGAAGGCCGACATCGACTACCTGACTGCGACGAGCATCAACGGGACGCTGATCGCCGGCGACACCGTCTTTGTCGGGGCGCTGACGACCGTCAATGGTTACGCCGAGGCGAAGTCCCAGGCGGGCGGGCTGGGCGCCAACGCCGACGCCAACGACTCCGACCCCACCGAGGACTGGGGTGTGCGAGTCGGGCTCTCCCAGGCCGACACGACCGTGACTCTGCAAGGCGCTGCGTTCCTGCACGGCAAGCAGGTCGAGGTCGTCGCCCAGGTCGAGGGGCTGCGCGCCATCGCCGTGTCGCGCACCCGCGCGGCCGCGCTCGGCGCCGACTCCGACGCCGGCGCGAGCGCCGATGTCCGTGGGAAGACCGAAGTGCGGCTGCTCGCTGGCAGCCTGATCATCGGGGATGTCTCGGTGCTGCTGAAGGCCCGCTACGCCGACGTCGATGTTTATGCCGACGCCTACGCATCCTGCTCGTGCTTCGGCGGTGACACCGACGCTCGAGCCCGGGTCCGACTTCTCACCGCCGCCCGGGTGGCCGGCGAGGACACCTCCACCATCAAGACCGCCCGCCTTGACGTGCAGAGCCACCAGTTCGTCAAGCGCTTCGACGCGCGTGCCGACATCTTCGCCCCCAGCCCCTTCGACTTCGGTGGCACGACGGAGTCGGAGGGCAACGAGCGGCGTCGGCCTGAGCGGCTCATCTACTGGGAGAGCACCGTGTTCTTCCTCGGCGAGCCGAACCCGGTGCTCGTCGTCGACGCGGGCGGCACCATCATCGCCAAGACGCCGAATGTCCAGGTACGCGCGTACGACCCGAGCAGCAACACGTTCGGGGTAGATCTCGAGATCGGACAGGCGATCCCGGCCGGCCAGTGGATCGTCGTCGGCGATCTGCTCTACGACCAGTCCGGCCTGGCCCGGTTCGAGGGTAACGACGTCGGGCTGGGCTATCTGCCGAGTGTGGTCTACGGCAACGCCGGTGAGTTCTACGTACAGGACACCTGGGACTCGGTCACGATCACCAACTACTCCGACCGCAAGCTGGTCACCAACGACATCGACGTCACGAGCGGCGCGAACGACCCGCTCATCGAGATCGCCGTGCAGCGGGTGCCCGGCCCGATCGGGACGATCGAGGACCACACCAGCCTGCCGGAGAACACCGATGCCTACCTGGCCGGCACCTTCGAGTTCAACCTGATTCATGCTGTGCCGAAGACCGACGTGCAGATCCGCAATCTCAACCCGGTGGGCGGCGTCTCGAACCCCTCGGACATGGTCCTGGACGGCTGGATCGAGAACCCGATCGGGCGCACCTTGCTCGAGAACGTCCGCGGCGGGATCTTCTCGGACGACGCGAACGACCTCGACGGCATCGAGAGCACAGGTGTCGACGCGAGCTACCGGGCGATCTTCGCCCGCCCAGGCGACGACACCGACATCGAGTTGCTGCGTACGAACATCCTCGAGATCGACTCGCCTGCAGGCAATGTCGGCCGGCAGAGCGGTCCGCGGGTGCCGGTGGCCGCCGAGCTCATCCGGTTCCGCGACGAGACCAACACGTTGTTCGACGTCCAGCTGCGGGTGCGGGCTGCCGGCGACGTCGTGCTCGACCTGACCGCCGTCCGCAGGGACGGCCCGAAGACCGGTGCCGAGCTGGTCGTGCCGATCGACCAGATCGCCGCGGGTCAGGACGTCGACGTGGTGGTGCACGACAGCGTCGAGGGCGACGCGCTCGGAGTCGTCATGGACACGACTATCAACATCGTCCCGGCGCCGTTCCCGGTGGCCAGTGCTCCAGCGCTCGCCGGCAGCGGCGTCTATGTGCAGCACTTCCGGCCCGATCCCGACCCGGCCGCTCAGCAGCCGCCGGGCCTGATCAACATCCTGCGGGCCTTCGGCACCGACCGCTCCCTGGTGGCCAGCCACTGGGTGTTCGGCGACGTGGGCAGTCTCTACGGCGACCTGCGCGCCGGCGACGACATCGACGTCCGGCACGACGAGACCGGCAAGGTGGTGCGGTTCACCGCGTTCACTGACGTCGCTTCGAATCTGCTCCCCTTCGTGCCGTTGCCTGAACCCGCCGACGACGGCTTGCCCGTTGACGTCGCCCAGATCTTCCTGCGTACGAACGGCGCGATCGTCGACAACGAGTTGTACGGTGACCTGCTGGCCGGGCACGTCGAGTCGACCGGGGACGACGTCACCCTGTTCTCGCCGCGGCGGATCGTGGATGCGGACGGTCAGCCGACCGTCGACGTCACCGGCGTGAACATCACCATGGTCGCGGGCTCGCTCGTCGACGCGGATGCAGCGCCGCTTCCCGACTCGGCCCGCGGGCAAGTCGGCGGGATCGGGGTGGCCGCGGACTTCCTCGAGGTCAATGTCGACCGCAACAACGGTGTCGGGGCGCTGATCGGCCTTGACGTCCAGGCCCCGACGACCGCCGGGATCTACCTTGACGAGTTGACCGGAGCGCTGAAGGTCGACCTCGTCCAGACCCGCGCGGACGTCTCCCTGCGCACCACCGGTGGCTCGATCCTGGACCGGCCGCAGGACGCGGCCGTCGGCGAGGATGCCGCTGATGTCATCGGCCAGGAGGTCGACCTCGACGCCAACGGCACCGATGCCGACATCGGAGAGCTCGCCGACGACCTGGACATCGACTCCTCGTGCGCGGTCGCGCCGGTCTGTGGCACCGGTGACGTGGGCCTGGAAGCGCGGAGGCATCTCTACCTCACCGAGACCCGCGGGGCCCTGCGGCTGATCCTCGCCCACACCCTCACCGGCAACATTCGGCTGACCGTCCGCGAGACCACTCCGGCGCTCGACGAGGACCTCGAGCTGCTGGGCTGCACCACGCTCAGCCCCTGCGCCGCCCGGTTCGCCGAGAGCGACGACCGCGGCCCGGGTAACGACCCGGACGCCCCGCGGCTGATCACCCGGGCGCAGATCTTCGCCGAGGGTGGCGACGTCCTGCTTCGCATAGGTGACGACATCAACCTGCACCAGAACAGCGAGATCCTGGCCGACGGCAGCATCGACATCTTCGGTGATGCCGCCAGCGCCGCGCTCAACCCCGGCACCGACCTCGACGAGCGTTTCGGCGCGACAATCGTCCTGCGCGGCCGGCTCGTGGCCGACTGCGTCGTGACCGCGGGAGACCCCGTGGGCAGTTGCGCGCCGTCGACGGTCAACCCGGTGGCCACCAAGCTCACGTCGGTCTGGGGTCACACCGACCGCGACACCTTCCAGCTCGGCGACCCGACCGGTGACCCTGCCCTGGCCGGCGGCGGGTTGACCAGCCAGGGCAGCAACGGCTACGTCTTCCTGGGCACCAAGACTCGCATTCACGGCAGCCAGGACCTCGACGCCACCGGTGACGACGGCGAGGACGTCTTCGCCGTCTACTACCTGCAGTCGATGGACGTGAAGGGCACGCCGGCAGCGCCCAGCGGCGCCGGCCACTCCCTCATGCTCGACGGTCAGGCTGACACCGACTTCTACACCGTATGGACGACGGGCAGCCGCGGACCGGTCCGCAACTACGTCATCAACGTGCTCGACACCGGTCTGGAGAATGACGGCGTCGACGAACTGGCTGTCTACGGGCGGGACGCGGCCAATGACGGTGGGGGTTTCCCGAGCGATGATCTGTTCCTGCTCCGGGCGGTCACCTGCCTCGACACGGAGGCACCATATGGTTTGGACGACTCCTACGGCTGTACGTCCGCGACCGAAGTCGCCGATCGCCCGGCTTTCGTCACGCTGCTGCACGGTGACGCCGAGGACTACCGCTTCGACGGTCCGGCCGATGTCGACACGCCGAATCCGAATGTCCAGCGCATCGGCTACGACACTGGTCTGAACGGGCGGCTTTCGGTCTTCGGTCGTGGCGGCAACGACGAGTTCTATGTCGACGACACCACTGTGATCATGACGCTGGACGGCGGCTCGGGCGCGGACAGCTTCCAGATCGGGCAGATTTTCGGCACCCGGCGGGACGTGCCGCTCGGTGGGCTCATGCCCCAGGACACGTTCCCGCGCCTCATTGCCACCACCCGCGGCTGGCTGAGCCCGGGCATCTCGGCGCCGCTGGTCGCGCAGGGCGGCACCGGCAACGACGAGTTCCGGGTCTACTCCAACCAGGCCGAGCTGCGCCTGGAGGGTGACGACGACAACGACCTGTTCATCGTCCGGGCCTTCGCGATCGCTGCGGTGTGTGACACCGACACCGACGGTGGTGGATGCGGCCTGTCCGACGTCACGCTGGAAGCCGACCCGGTGACCGGACTGTTCCCGATCGTCGGCGACGGCTTCTGCATCCCCCAGGGTGCGGCGCTGCAGGTCGGCAAGCGGCGCGACAACGACGGCAGCGGCGTCTGCAACAACGCCGATGCGCACACGACCGGAGCGTGGCAGGACGACGTCATTCCCCTCGACCCGGTGACCGGTGCGGCCGTCCCGGTGATCGGCAGCGGCTTCTTCTCCACCGGCCGGCCGCTCGACATCCGCACCGGCGGCGGCGAGGACGAGGTGCAGTACAACGTCAACGCCCCGGTCTCCGTCGACGGCGGCACAGGCATCGACAAGCTCGTCGTGCTCGCCACCGAGTTCGCCGACGACATCGTCATCACGGCGAAGGCTATCTACGGCGCCGGGCTCAACGTGCGCTACGCCAACCTGGAGATCGTCGAGGTGGACGGTCTCGAGGGCGACGACGAGTTCTTCGTCCAGTCCACCGCCTTCGGGGTCGCCTATCGGGTCGTCGGGGGACTGGGAAGCGACACCATCAACGTCACCGGCGACATCACTGAGGACATCGTTACCCGCGAACTCGAGGGAGTCTCCGGAGCCGTCGACCATCTGGTGACCTCGGCCGACCGCGGATATGACGGCCTGCCGAGCGACGGCATCGAGACCAACGTCGCGCTGCCCGAGCTCGGCGCAATCATCATCGAGGAGACCGGCTCGGGCACGACGGTTCGGGAGAACGGGCCGGCCGTCGGCTTCGGGGGATCCTCCCCGACCGCGGACGTCTACTCGGTACGCATCTCAGCCACCTCGGTCCTGAGCGGAGACGTCTACATCACCGTCTCGGCGGCCCGCTCGCCGCAGGAAGAGGCCGACGACCTGCTCGTCAACCCCTTCCCGCTGACCGACGGTCCCGGCGACACGCTTTGGCTCTGCGCGGCCACGACCGACAACGGCTCGCAGTGCAACTCCACTGATGACTTCCGGCGCTACTCCTGGATCGACGGCGTCCTGCGCGATGTGGACTCGCGCGCGCTCGTGCTCACCTTCACGCCGGGCAACTTCACCCAGAAGCAGTACGTCTACGTCTACGCCGTCGACGACACCCGCTCCGAAGGCGATCGCGTCGTCGTGGTCCAGCACAGTGTCATCGCGCCCGGCGACCCTGAGCTGGACGGCTACCTCGTCCGCAACGTCGAGGTGCTGGTCCGGGACAACGACACTCCGGGGGTCTACGTCACCGAAGTCGCGCCGGGTACGTCGAGCGAGGACCGCCGTACCGTCGTCATCGAGCCCGGCACTTACCTCGGCAACGAGACCGGCTTGCTCGACGAGATCCTGGTCGAGCTGGCCAAGCTGCCTGCCGGGACCGTCTTCGTCGAGATCCGGATGGACGCCGCGAGCGCGCAGGCGGTCCGGCTGGCCTCGTCCGACGCACGGTTCCAGGTGGGCGCGGTGCTGGGGGCACCCGACGCACAGGGCCTCTACACCCTTGCCAGCATCGCGTTCACCGCGGCCGACTGGAACGTCCCGGTTCGGGTGCGGGTCTACGCCGGCGACGACATGCGGCCGGAGGACCCGCAGGTTGCCGTCGTGCACTTCGTACGAGGTGCGGCCACCACCGACGCCGGTTACGTGTTCCCGAACCTGCGCTCGGGTCAGGGGCTCCTCGACGTCGAGGTCTTCGACGACGACACGCCGGGCGTAGTGACGGTGGAGAGCGGCACCGGCACGGTCATCGAGTACGGCGGGGCGGACGACGACTACACGATCCGCCTCACCGGGCGGCCGACCGCGAACGTAGATGTCGCGCTGCTCACCGACGGCACCACCGATGTGAGCATGATCGACGGTGTGCCGGTCGTGCTCCAGGAGATCGGCGGCTATCGGCCCGCCCGACTTTTCCTCGGCCAGCTGACGGTCGCGGGCAACACGCTCACCCGGGCCAACGGTTCGGACCTCGGCAGCTTCCTCGAGGAGGGCTTCCGCGTGGGTCAACTCGTGCGCATCGCCTACGGCGCGTTCAGCTATGACCGGTACATCACAGCGCTGACAGCGACCGCGATGACCGTCGACGGCAGCGGCCTCGCGGGCGCGACAGGTACGGGGGCCACGATCAGCCGGCTCACCCGGCAAGGCGTGTTCGAGGGCACGGCCACACTCAGTTTCCAGAACAACGACGACGGCGTCATGGTCTACCGGCTCACGCGCCAGATGGCGCCCCTGTCGAGCGAGCCCGGCTGGCTGTCGGACGGCTTCCTCGAGGGCCAGCGGGTGCGCCTGTGCGGCCCCGGCCTGGCGCCGCCCTGCCTCGATGTCAAGATCGCTGTGATCCGGGGTGTCAACAAGACCAAGGACAACACCCTCGAGTTCACCGCCGAGACCGGCCTGGTTCCCGGCTGGGTCAGCGGCACCACGCTCAGCTTCCGGGTTGTCCGCCTCGCCCCCGTCATCACCTTCACGCCGGCCGACTGGTACCTGCCTCGAACGGTCACGCTGCACGCCGACACGTTCTACGACGTGCCGATCACCCGGCAGGGCGTGAAGGTCTTCCCGACCGCCACCCACCTGCTGAGCAAGCTGCGCGGCCCGCTGGCCGTCGAGGGCGGGGTCACCGGTGCCGATCGATCCCTGAAGAATGGCATCAAGCTCGCCGGCGAGCTCGACGGACCGCTATTCGCGATCGGCCCGCAGCCGCCGGAGAGCCAGGCCATCGACGTGCTCAACATCTTCAACGACTCCAGCCAGCAAGACCGATACGGCGTGATGACGTCGTCGACGTTGCGCGGCTTCGGCATGGCCGAGGATCTGGTGTTCGGCAACGCCGCCGTTGACACCTTCGGCGACCTGCCGACCTTCCCCGGCGGGATCAGCTTCGGCACGATCGCCCTGGTCGACGGGCAGTTCCAGCCCAGCGGCGCCCAGAGCACCGTGGAGGTCGTCAATGTGCTGCTCGGCAAGGGCAACGACGTCCTCGATGTCCAGGGCACGCTCGACCCGGCGCCGCCGGTGCTCATGACCGGGACGGTCGCCCTTGGCGGGCCCGCGCTCGGCGCGGCCAGCGGCACCGTGTTCAAGGCCGGCTTCGATTGGAAGGCTCACGGCTTCCTCGTCGGCCAGTCGGTGACCATCTCCGGGGTGGCCGGCAGCTGGACCGTCAGCGGCTTCTCTCCGGAACTCGACACCCTCCTGCTCGGCAACGGGCCACCGCTCACCGCGTCCACTGGCCTGCGCACCGTCACTGCCACCGACAAGAAGGTGGAGACGACGACGACAGTCGATGTCGCCGCGAGTCCGATCGGCGGCACGCTGTCCCGAGCCAGCGGCTCCTGGATCGACGACGGCTTCCTCGAGGGCCACCTGGTCCTGATCGGCGGCACCGAGCCGCAGGCCTGGCGCGTCATCGACGTCACCGCCACGACACTCACCCTGCGCGGCGCCGTCCTTGCCGCTGCCACCGGTGTCAGCCGTCGCGTCTACGTCGCCGGCCAGCACGGCGGGCTGACCGTCGTTCACGGCGGCGGGAACAGGCTCCTCACGCTCACCGGACCCCTCGACACCGAGACCGTCGCCAACCAGGCCTGGCTCACCCGGCGCGACGGTCTCGACTGGCGTGAGGACGACTACGCGCTCGGCCAGCGGGTCCTGCTCGCCGGCGAGGTGACGACCCGTACCGTCCTCGGTTTCGGGGACGCGAACTGCCCACCGCCCCCGCCGGAGACCACCGGGTTCCCTGGCTGCGGCACCGGCAGCGTCCTGCTGCTCTCCGGCAACATCGCCTCGGCCGCCGACGTCACCCACACCATCTCGGTCGTCAGGCCGCTGCGTGAGGTCTTCACCGGTCCGGCGACGATCAGCACGACGGCGATCACGCGGACCGGCGGTGGCAGCTTCTTCACCGACGGCTTCAGCGTCGGCCAGATCGTCTGGGTCTCCGGGCTCGCCGGCCCCTGGACGATCACCGGTCTCACCGCTGCCGTCATGACGTTGGGCGGCGCGGCGCTCACCCCGAAGACCGTCGTCGAGCTCACCGTGTACGGATTCGACCCCGGCTTCGGCGGCGGCGTGCTCGTCGGCGGTGACCAGATCACGGTCTGCAATCTGACCATCGCCACCCCGTGCGGTCCGGTGCTCGCCGGCCCCGGTTCGCCGCTGGTCGTCTACGGCGACACCTCGCAGGACGGCGTCTGGTATTCCGGCCGTTCCTACGACGTCCTCGGGTATGAGTTCGGTCCCAAGCCGTTCGATCCGTTCACCTACCTGCCGGACGCGGACAACGAGGACGACGAGTGGGTCTTCCCGCTGGCCGACCCGTTCCCGAACGCCGGCAACGACATCATCGATGCGCGGAACCTGTTCGCCGCGCTGCCCTGCACCGTGACCGCCTGCCCGCTACCGACGATCGGCTTCACCGCCTACGGCGGTGCGGGCGACGACACCATCTGGGGCAGCCAGGCCGGTGACCACCTGGCCGGCGGCTCCGGCGACGACACCATCAGCGGCCTTCGCGGCGTCGACCACATCTACGGCGACTCCGGCTTCAACGTCAACATCCTCGACCGGGCCCTCACCGTGGCCAGCACCAACGCGAGCCCGCTGCCGACGATCGATGGGATCGGGTTCCAGAACAACGGCACGACGATCGAGCCCTTCCCGTCACCTGTCGCGGACACCCTCGACGCCGGCCGCGACACGCTCTCCGGCAACGGCGTCGGCACCGTCCTCGGCGGGCCGGAGGGCGCCTACCTCGACATCGTTTTCGGCGATCACGGCGAGGTTGTCCAGAACGTCATCGACCCGAACCTGCCAGACCTTCGCCTGCAGAAGATCCAGACGACCGAGATCTCGACCATCCTCTGCATCTGCTCGCGTGCCTACCAGAACGGTGCCGACGACGTCATCTACGGCAGCGAGCTGCCGGATGTCCTCATCGGCGGCGGCGGCAACGACATGATCGACGGCCTCGGCGGCGACGACCTGATCTTCGGTGACAACATCGTGTGCCTGAAGATCGACGTCGCGACCAGTCTGCGCTTCCAGACGCTGTCCGGCACCCTGCTCTACAGCCGCTCCGACCTCGCGCCCTTCCCGAGCGCCGACAGCAGCGGTCAGTTGCTCGTGGACAACATCGCCCGCGCCTATCGGGACCCCGACACGCTCCCGTGGTGGGCGGTCTACCGCATCGACTATGCCTCGCTGCACACGTTCGCCTTCGACAACGGCACCGAGGGGGCCGGCAGCTGGGGCAATGACTACCTCGCCGGCGGGGCAGCGAACGACCTGATCTTCGGTCAGCTCGGTGCCGACGTCATTCAGGGTGACGGAGCCATCGCCTCTGCGGTGGCGGCTGCGGCCCACGTCGGCGCCTCGCGGACGCCGGATGGTTGCGGCTTCGACAGCAACGGCACCATGACCGTGTGCGACCTGGTCGGCGATCTGGACGTGGTGGCCTCAGTCGAATCGACCACCGACGGCGAGGACTACATCGAGGGCGGCGGCGGCGACGACGTGGCCTTCGGTGGTCTCCGCCAGGACGACATCCTCGGTGGCAGCTCGGACTTCTTCAGCCTGGTCGGTGCGGTGAACCGGCCGGACGGCTCCGACATCCTGTTCGGCGGTGCCGGGACCCAGATCGACCGCAACGACGAGGACCTGCCGCTGGGCGCGGCCGCCCCCGCGATGCATGCCCGCGATGCGGACACCCTCGTTGGCGACAACGGCCGCATCATCCGGATCGTGGGGATCAACGGCATCGACGTCGGTGCCCTGTCGAGCCCGCGCTACCTCACCTTCAACTACGACACCTACGGGACCGAGAAGATCGTCGTCCGAGGCGTCCACCTGCTCGACTACACCGTCGGTGGACCCGACTTCGACCCGGCCGCGTTCGGACTTCCAGCGCCGGGTGACGCTTCCTGCAGCACCTCGCCGCGCACCGGCGACTGCAGCGACGTCCTGCCAGTGGTGGCCGGCCGCAACGGCGGGCCTGGCACACCGTGGGTCCGCGACATCGGCGGTAGTGACGAGGTCCACGGCGAGACCGGTGACGACACGGCGTACGGCGGGGTGGGTCTCGACGTCCTGTTCGGCGACGCCGGCGACGACGACCTCATCGGCGGCTGGGGTGCCGATTGGATCTCCGGTGGCACCGGGTCCGACGGTATCCTCGGCGACGACGGTCGCATCCTCACCAGCCGTAACACCGGCTGCGTCCAGTCGGGCACCGGGCCCGGCTGCTGGACCACGCAGTTCAGTGAACCGCTGTACGGGATTTATCGACTGCGTATCGGCGACCCCGACAGCAAGATCATCCACGGTTTTGTCCTGGACGAGTTCATCTACACACCCGGCCAGATCCAGACCTCGACCATCAACGTCGGCGGAGCGCTGGCCAAGGCGTTCGATCTCACCGTCTTCAACCACACACCGGCCGGCAACGCCGACGACCCGCTCTACGACGCCAACAACAGCGATGACGCGCTGTTCGGGGGGCTCGGCAACGACTTCCTGCACGGTGGCTCAGGCGACGACGCGATCTCCGGTGCCGAGGCCACAGACGCCGGCTTCACGCAGCGCTACGGCCTGGATGGCAGCAACGTGGGCGTCGTCCGCAGCGACTGGACCCGGCCCTACAACCGCGGCAACCTGCTCGCCTTCGGCGCCGACAACGACGCCTGGCACAGCAACGGCAATACCGCCTCGCGGCTCGGGGAGTTCGCGCTCTACGACGAGTTCGACCCGCGGCGGGCTGTCCTGCTGACCGACCTGGGCCGGGCCGAGAAGCTTGGTACCGGATGGAACTGGTTCCTCAACGCCAGCAGCAGCGAAGGCCCGCTGGTGAGCGGCTGCGTGAGCTTCAGCTCGAACGGTGCGTGCCTGGCCAGCGCATCGCTCGCCACCGACGGCGACGACGCGATCTTCGGTGACCTCGGCAACGACTGGCTGGTCGGCGGGACCGGCAGGGACACGGTGTGGGGCGGCTGGGGCAACGACCTGCTGCAGGTCGATGACGTCATCCCGACCACCGGTTCCGGTGTCTTCGGTGACGGCATGCCTCGCAAGATCCAGCCGAGCCCGAACGACACCCCAGACACGCACCCGACCTATGAGGACCGGGCAGTGGGTGGCGCCGGCCTCGACGTCCTCATCGGCAACACCGGCGGCGACCGGCTCATCGACTGGGTCGGGGAGTTCAACTCCTACATCGTGCCGTTCGCGCCCTTCGGCATCGCCACGGTCAGCCGACAGGTTCCGCCTCAGCTGTTCGAGTTCCTCTACGCGCTGTCGCGCAGTCAAGGCGCCGACCCGACGCGAGCCACCGATCAGAATGCTGGCGACCCGGTGCTCGGCGCGCGCCGAGGCGAGCCGCACGGCGAGATCGGACTTGTCACCCAGCGCGACCGCGACTTCTGGCAGGAGCAGACCGGGGGCCCGACCGATCCACAGCCCGGCAACATCCCGGGTGGAAGTCGCGATGTGCTGCGATCGGCCGACTTCAATGACGGTTCGCTGTCGACCTTCGCGCCCGACAGCGGCAGTTGGAGCGTCACCGGCGGCGCTCTACAGGTGTCGGCCGACTCGACCACCGGCGACTCGGTCGCAGTCTTCAACCACGACCAGTACCTGCCGGTCTACTTCGAGCTGCGGGCGCAGATCAAGTCGGTGAAGCCGGTCGGCGGCTTCGCTGCCAATGCCTACGTGGTCTTCGACTACTACAACTACCTGGACTTCAAGTTCGCCGGCATCAACATCTCGACCAACAAGTTCGAGATGGGCTACCGCGACGCCAGCGGCTGGAACGTGGTGGCCCAGGTTCCGGTGCAGCTCAAGCCCGACACCTACTACGACATGCTCGTCGCGGTGAACGGCACGACGGTCGTCGTCACGGTCGACGGGAAGTATTCCTTCACCTACACCTTCCCGGTCCGGGTAGACGACGGCTTCACGGTCGGTCTCAACAAGGGCCTGCTCGGAATCGGCTCCAATCGCTCCAAGGGCACCTTTGACAACGTCTACCTTCAGGTCATCCCTCCGGCGATCACCCTCGATCGCGAGGAGTCGTTCGACACCGCTAACGCCGCCTTTACAGACCCGGCCTGGACGCTCGCCGGGGGCAGGTACGACAACGCCGCACCCGGGTCACTCGCGTCGACCTCGCTGGTCGAGCTCGGTGGCACCGGCCCGCTCAGCATCAACTCTTACCTCGAGCTCACCGCCGTCCTGCGGACCAACGGCACCGCCGGCCTGGTCTTCGACCGGTACGACGTTGACGACCTGAAGTTCGTCGTCCTCGACGTGGTCGCCAAGCGCGTCGTCATCGGCTACGTATCCCCGAACGGCGGCTGGCAGGTGGCCACGTTCTTCGCCGCCCCGTCGCTGACGGCGGGCCTCGACTACACCCTCGCGCTGACCCTCAAAGGCGCCTCGGTGAGCGTGACCCTGAACGGTTCCTTCGTCGGCAGTTTCGGTTACAACGCCGCCGCGGTCGACGGAAGGTTCGGCCTGATCAACCGCGCCGGTGCAGCGTCGTTCGACCGGTTCCGGGTGCGGACGAACGACGCGCAGTTCACCGGGACGACGCCACCGCCCCCACCGCCGGGCCCGGCGACGGTCACCGTGACGACGACTGACGACGTCGCCGGCGAGCTCGCCACTGCTGGAGGGACTTTTGAGCTACGTCGGGCGGGCGACCTATCCACACTTCTGGACGTCTCCCTGACCTGGTCGGGAACGGCCACTTTCGGTGTCGACTACACCGTCTCGGCGACAGGTGGGACGATCGGCGCGGACGGTCTCATCGCGACTTTCGGGATCGGTTCAGCCGCGCTCACGATCGTCGTCACACCGAGGTCGGACAGCCTCAGCGAGGGGACCGAGACGGTGACGGTGACGGTGGCGGCCGGTGCCGGTTATGCCGTCGGTGCCCCCGCGAGCGCTAGCCTGAGCATCCTCGACAACCCGCCCCAGCCGGCGACCCCGGCGGCCAGCGTCGGCGATGTCACTGTCACCGAGGGCGACCGGGGTTCGAAGAACGTCACGATCACCGTCACGCTGTCCAGTGCCCCGACTGCGAACGTCAACGTGACACTGTCGACCGCGAACGGTACGGCGCTGAGCGGCGCGGACTACACCTCCCGCACGATCACCCTGACTTTCGCTTCCGGCGTGACGCAGCTGACCTTCACGGTCGCGATCATCGGTGACCGGGTCAAAGAGAGCACCGAGCAATTCTTCGTCAACGTCAGCTCCGTCACCGGTGGCACCGTCGCCGACGCCCAAGGTGTCGTGACCATCGTCGACAACGAGGCGGCGATCACTGCCGCCTCGGCGCCGCCGCCTGGCCACGTGGCCGGCACGCTCGCCGCCGATGATGCCCGGCGGCTGATGGCTGCCGCGACAGCGCGATGGGCCGAGTCCGGCGTCGATCCGGCCGATCTCGCTGCGATCCGCGTCGTGGTGGAGAACCTGCCCGGCGGCCAGCTCGCCCGTGTCGTCGGGCGAATGATCCTCGTCGACGACGATGCGGTCGGTTGGGGCTGGCATGTGGATCCGGCAACGGCGCCGGCTCTTGACCGGATCGACTTGCTGACCGTGTTGTTGCACGAGGTCGGTCACCTGCTCGGTAGCGAGCACACCGATACGGGTTTGATGAATGGTGTGCTCAGCCCTGGCGTCCGGTTGTCGCTGGCGCTCAGCGGCGCGTCGTTGACGCCTGCGGCGTCCGCTGCGTGGGCGGAACAACTGCCGGCAGCGAGCGGCGCTGCTGCGGCGAGTGGGCAACGACGGTCCTCGGCGCCCGGCTCGGTTCGGCTCGGCCCGGCTGGGCCCGGCTCGGCTGGGCCCGGCCCGGCTTGGCCCGGTGCGAGGGTGTCCGAGGCTGCTTCCACCGGGGCGGTGTCGTCAGCCACGCGCGCCATCGTGCGAACCGGCGTCCGAGCGAGCTCCGCCGTCGGTGATTGGTCAGCGGGCGGAGCGCCCGTGTGGGCCTTGCTTCTCTGGCTGGGGCTGGGGCTGGTGCTCGGCACGCGCCGTGATGGGCACCGGGCAGTGGCGAGGCTTTCACTTCGCTAGGTTGACTTCGGCCGCACTCGCGGTCGCATCGGTCGTCGACGACGCTCCGGCTCCGGCTGCCCCCCGCCCCGGCAAGATCATCGCGGAGTTCACAGGGCACCTACCCTGTGAACTCCCCGAAGATCTTGGCCACCAGGAGGTCCCGTGCCCGCCCGCCCCGTCGTGCTCATCGCCGAGGAACTCGCCCCCTCGGTCCTCGCCGTGCTGGGAGATGGGTTCGAGGTGCGTCACGTCGACGGCGCCGACCGCACTGCCCTGCTGCCGGCGCTGACCGACGCGGCCGCCGTGATCGTCCGAAGCGCCACCCGGATGGACGCCGAGGCGCTGCGGGCGGCGCCGCGCCTGCAGGTCATCGCGCGCGCCGGCATCGGACTCGACAACGTCGATGTCCCCGCCGCGACGGCCCGCGGTGTGCTGGTCGTCAACGCCCCGCAGAGCAACATCGTCAGCGCCGCCGAGCAGGCGGTGCTGCTGCTGCTGGCCTGCGCCCGCAACCTCGCCCCGGCGAATGCCGCCCTGAAGTCGGGGCGCTGGGAGCGCAGCCGGTGGACCGGCGTGGAGGTCGCCGACAAGGTCGTCGGCGTGATCGGGCTCGGCCGGATCGGGGTGCTGTTCGCCCAGCGGATGTCGGCTTTCGGCACGACGCTGATTGCCTACGACCCCTACGTCCAGCCGGCCCGGGCGGCCCAGATCGGCGTACGACTGGTGTCGCTCGAGGAGCTGCTGCGCACCAGCGACTTCATCTCGATCCACCTGCCCAAGACGCCCGAGACGGTCGGGTTGATCGGTGCGGCGGAGCTGGCGATGTGCAAGCCGACCGTACGCATCGTCAACGCCGCGCGGGGTGGCCTGCTCGACGAGGCCGCACTCGCGGCGGCCCTCGAGGCGGGGACCGTCGCAGGTGCGGGGCTGGACGTCTACGCGACCGAGCCGTGCACGGACTCGCCGCTGTTCGAGTTCGACTCCGTGGTGGTCGCCCCGCACCTCGGCGCCAGCACCGTCGAGGCACAGGACAAGGCAGGCAGCTCCGTCGCCCACTCCGTGCGGCTCGCCCTGGAGGGGGAGTTCGTCCCCGACGCGGTCAACGTGCAGGCGGGCGGCATCGTCGCCGAGGACCTGCGTCCGGCCCTGCCGCTCGTCGAGAAGCTGGGCCGGGTCTTCACCGCGCTGGCCGGAGGCGTGGCCGCCAGCGTCGAGGTCCTCGTCCGCGGCGAGATCGCGGCGCTCGACGTGTCGGTGCTCGCGCTCGCCGCCCTCAAGGGCGTGTTCGCCGATGTCGTCGAGGAGCAGGTCACCTTCGTCAACGCGCCCGGGCTCGCCGCCGAGCGCGGGGTGGCGGTGTCGCTCTCGACCGACCTGGAGAGCCCGGACTACCGCAACCTCGTCACCGTGCGCGGCGTGCTCGCCACCGGGGAGGTGGTCTCGGTGTCGGGGACGCTGACCGGCCCTCGCCAGATCGAGAAGCTCACCGAGGTGAACAGCTTCGACGTCGAGCTCGTCGCGGAGGACCATGTGGTGTTCCTGCGCTACCACGACCGGCCAGGTGTCGTCGGAGTCGTCGGCGCGCGGCTCGGGCAGGCGCAGGTCAACATCGCCGGCGCACAGGTCAGCCGGACCTCGCAGGGCGGTGACGCGCTGATGGCGCTCACCGTCGACAGCGCACCGCCCCCCGAGCTGCTCGATGACATCGCCGCGGCCATCGGCGCGCACTCGGTGCGCTCGGTCGACCTCGGGTGAGCTCCTACGTGTCCTACGACGGCACCCGGCTCGTCTACACCGAGCTCGGCGAGGGCCCGCGGCTGGTGTGCCTGGCCGGTGGTCCGGGACGCGCCGCCGCCTATCTGGAGGACCTCGGCGGGCTGGCAGCGCAGCGGACCCTCGTCCGGCTCGACGCCCGGGCGACCGGTCACAGCGAGGTGCCCGCTGATCCCTTCTCGCTGCGCTTCGACCGGCTCGCGGCCGACGTCGAGGCGCTGCGCGAGCACATCGGCGAGGCGCAGGTCGACCTGCTCGGCCACTCGGCTGGGGCTCTCGTGGCGCAGGCCTACGCCGCTGGCCATCCGGACCGGGTCCGTTCACTGGTGCTGGTGACGCCGAGCGACCGGCTGCAGGGCGGAACGCGCTCGGACGTCGCGGCGATCCGGGCCGCCCGTGCCGGTGAGCCGTGGTACACCGACGCGGCGGACGCCGACGCCGCGCTGGCCGACGCCTCGCCGGCGGAGCAGCAGTCCCTCATGCGCGCGACCCGTCCGTTCTTCTACGGTCGCTGGGACGAGCGGACCTCGGCCCATGCGGCGACCGCCGACCACCAGGTCAGTAAGCGGGCCGAGCTGGGGTTCGGAGCGGGCATCGAAGGAGTCGACGTCGAGTCAGTCCTGGTCGGTCTTCAGGCGCTGGACGTCCCGGTGCTTGTCGTCGGTGGGGAGCGCGACGCGCTCACCGGAGTGGCGTCCGTGCACGCCGTCGCGGCGTCGTTCGGGAACGCTGCGGCGGCAGTGATCCCGCGCGCCGGGCACTTCCCGTGGGTGGACGAGCCGCAGGCCTTCCGGCAGGTCGTCGGGGAGTTCCTCGGCCACCACTGACGCGCGGGGTCAGCCAGCGGGTGGGACCTCGCCCCAGGCGAGATCGCAGTCGCGCTGCCGGTCGCGGCGGATGCGGGCCAGGGCGCCGGAGGCCTGGGCCAGTTGCAGTGCCTGTTCGAGCCACGCCAGCCGGCGTGCAGGCGACGCAGCGGCGGCAGCGCTTCGCTGCCGCTCTGCGGCCCCCTCGAAGGTCGCAGCCGACCAGTCCTTCGGCGCGGTCACGACGGGTCGTCCCGTTCCTGCTGGAGGCGGCTCAGGGCCTCGATGTCCTCGAGGTCGCGTGGCCTTCCGGCTGCCCGCTTGAGGTGGAGCAGGTGCGGGATGGAGGTGACCGGGACACACACGTGGCCCACCGCGATCTGGTCCGCCTCAGCCAGCATCTGCTCGAACGGCAGGGGATGGGTGGCGAACAGGTCGATCTCGCTCAGCGGGTCGTCGGGGTGGTAGAGCGAGAACACCTGCAGGTTGCGCTCGGCGACCCACTGGCTGCGGATGACCGGGTCGGCAAAGTCGTGCGGGTCGACCGGCAGGCGCGGCCGGAACCCAAGCTCTGCCAGCAGATCCAGCACCGCCAGGGCCGGCTCGACAGCCAGGTCCACGACCAGATCGAGATCGACAGTCATCCGGACGTGGCCTTGCAGGACCACCGCCACGCCGCCGACCACGACATAGCGAACGTGCGCGGCGTTGAGGGCAGTGAACACGCGCAGGTAGCCGTTCACCACTCCTCCTTCGAAGCCCTTGTCAGCGTAGGTGACCGTCTGACAGCGGCCGTCACTCCCGCGCGCCGGTCACGTCTGCACACTTTTGAGCGTGCCCGCGGACCGAAGTGGATCACGATGTGTGCGAATCGGTCCGCACGATGAGGCCACGACGGGGGCGTCGAGCGATCGCGGCACACGCGATCTGCGCGGCGTCCGTGGTCGAGCGCGTATGGTGGGCCCCGTGACGCGGTCGAGCCTGCTGCTTATGGGCCGCGACGGGGCTCTCTCCTAGAGGCCGGCTCCCCGTCGCGGGAATCGTGCTGGCCGCACCCGCCACCCCCTTCGGAGACCTGTTGTGACGACCAGCCCCATGCCCTACCAGCGTTACTCGTCCTTCCCGCCCGTCGACCTGCCCGACCGCACCTGGCCCACCCGCACGATCGTCGCCGCTCCCCAGTGGTGCAGCGTCGACCTGCGCGACGGCAACCAGGCCCTCATCGACCCGATGGATGCCGACCGCAAGCTGCGGATGTTCCGACTGCTCGTCGCCATGGGCTACCGCGAGATCGAGGTCGGCTTCCCCGCCGCGAGCCAGACTGACTTCGACTTCATCCGCACGCTGGTCGAGGACGACCTCGTCCCGCCGGACGTGACCATCCAGGTGCTGACCCAGGCCCGCGAGGAGCTGATCGAGCGGACCGTGCGCTCGCTGGTCGGCTTCCGGGGCACCGCCCTGATCCACCTCTACAACTCGACCTCGACCCTGCAGCGGCGGGTGGTCTTCGGCCTCGACCGGGACGGCATCAAGGACATCGCGGTCCGCGGCGCGCAGTGGTGCAGGAAGCACGCGGAGGCCCTGCTGCCCGATACCGACGTGCGCTGGCAGTACAGCCCGGAGTCCTTCACCGGCACCGAGCTCGACTACGCGCTGGAGGTCTGCGGGGCGGTGATGGACGTCTGGGAACCCACGTCCGAGCGGCCGGTGGTGCTGAACCTTCCTGCCACCGTTGAGATGTCGGTGCCGAGCACCTACGCCGACCAGATCGAGTGGTTCGGCCGGGCGCTCGGTGACCGGCGGTCCAGCGTCGTGCTGTCCCTGCACCCCCACAACGATCGCGGTACGGCGGTCGCCGCCGCCGAGCTCGGTGTCATGGCCGGCGCGGACCGCATCGAGGGGTGCCTGTTCGGCAACGGCGAGCGCACCGGGAACGTCTGCCTGGTGACACTCGGGCTGAACCTGTTCAGCCAGGGCGTCGACCCGGGCATCGACTTCTCCGACATCGACGAGGTGCGGCGCACGGTCGAGCACTGCAACCAGCTGCCCGTGCACCCGCGCCACCCCTACGCCGGGGATCTGGTCTACACGGCCTTCTCCGGCTCGCACCAGGACGCCATCAAGAAGGGGTTCGAGGCGCTCGAGAAGTCAGCTGCTGACGCCGGAGTCCCGGTCCGCGACTTCCCGTGGGGGGTGCCCTACCTGCCGATCGACCCGCTCGACGTCGGCCGCAGCTACGAGGCGGTCATCCGCGTCAACAGCCAGTCGGGCAAGGGCGGCGTCGCGTACGTCCTGAAGAACGAGCACCACCTCGACCTGCCACGGCGGATGCAGATCGAGTTCTCCCGGGTCGTGCAGGAGGTCGCCGACGTCGCGGGCGGCGAGATCAGCGGCGCGCGCATCTGGGAGCTGTTCTCCGAGACCTACCTGCAGCACGAGATCCCCCTGCGGTTGGTCTCGTTCACGTCCTCCACCGGTGATGGCGACCGGCTCGAGGCGGTCGTGGAGTGGCAGGGCGAACGGCGGACGGTGCGCGGGGAGGGCAACGGGCCGATTGCCGCCTTCGTCCACGCGCTGTCAGCCCTCGACCTCGACGTCCGGGTCCTCGACTACGCCGAGCACGCCACCGGAGCGGGCGAGGAGGCGCAGGCAGCGTCGTATCTCGAGGTCGCGGTCGGCGGGCGGGTGCTGTGGGGGTGCGGGATCCACCCGAGCATCGTCACCTCGTCGCTCCGGGCGATCGTCAGCGCCGTGAACCGGGTCGGATGAGCATTCGGCTGGCGGTCATCGGCGGCGACGGCATCGGCCCGGAGGTGGTCGCCGAGGGCGTGAAGGTGCTGGCTGCCGTGCTGCCGGGCGTCGACTGCACGGACTACGACCTGGGTGCGGGCGCCTACCACCGCACGGGGGAGGTGCTGCCGGACAGCGTGCTGGAGGAGCTGCGCGGTCACGACGCGATCCTGCTCGGGGCGGTCGGCGACCCCAGCGTGCCGCCCGGCGTGCTGGAGCGCGGGCTGCTGCTCCGCCTGCGCTTCGAACTCGACCATCATGTCAACTTGCGTCCGGTGCGGCTGTTTCCCGGGGTGATCAGTCCGCTCGGCGACAAGAGCATCGACATGGTGGTCGTGCGGGAGGGGACGGAGGGTCCCTACGTCGGCAACGGTGGACGACTTCGCGCGGGCACGGTGCACGAAGTGGCGACCGAGACGAGCATGAACACGGCGTACGGCGTGGAGCGCGTCGTCCGTGACGCCTTCGCACGGGCTCGGGTGCGGAAGCGAAAGCACCTGACGCTGGTGCACAAGACCAACGTTCTGGTGCATGCGGGCGGGCTCTGGAAACGCGTGTTCGACTCCGTCGCAGCCGAGTTCGACGATGTCACCACCGACTACCAGCACGTCGACGCCGCGTCGATGTTCTTCGTCACCTCGCCGGAGCGGTTCGACGTGGTGGTCACCGACAACCTGTTCGGTGACATTCTCACCGACATCGGCGCGGCTATCGGCGGCGGCATCGGGCTCGCCGCCAGCGGCAACATCGACGCGACTCGCACCAACCCGTCGATGTTCGAGCCGGTGCACGGCAGCGCTCCTGATATTGCCGGACAGGGCAAGGCCGACCCGACTGCCGCCGTGCTGTCGGTGGCGATGCTGCTCGAGCATCTCGGTCAGGGCGACCAGGCCGGACGGGTGGAGGCGGCCGTGGCCGCCGATCTGGCGGCTCGGGGCAACGCCGTGCGCTCGACGAGCCAGGTCGGCGACGCAATAGTGGCCTGGATCGGCTGAGCGGCCATGCGCGTCTTCTTCGCCGGCGGGATCCCCCGGCTCGGACTGCGGCGACCGCGGATTCCATGGCGCCCCGCACGACCCGCGCACGTTCGGGCTACGTCGGTCTGGTCCCATCGGGCCATGGCGTGTGCCGACACCTGATCAGAGACCATGGCCAAAGGAATGACATCGTCGAAGATGCCTCGACCGTAAGGGAACTGGTTTAGCGTCGACCTGAGTGCGACGGGCGCCTCTGAATTGTCGAGGACGTCATGACTGCACCTGGCCACCGAGAAGCAGCCGACCCAGCCGAACATCACCTCGCCTCGGACGTCATGCTGGCGGATGTGCAGGCGTCGAATCGGCGACCGTTCTCGGTTCTCGTGATCGGAGCGGCAGCGGCGGCTGTCATGGCTAGCGCTGCACTGGCCTCGGTCGTCGGTCCGGCGTCCGACCTACGCCGGGGTGGGGACCGACTGGTGGGCACCGAGCAGCCCGGCGTGCCCCCTGCGTCCAGCAGCCGAGTTCCTTCGATCAGAAGTGAGTCTGCGGCCAGGCCCGGGTCTGCGTTGAGCGTTGCCCCGGTGCCGTCACCGGTTTCGAAGGCGGTGACCCTGCCTTCCACGACGCCGTCACCCAGCCTGTCCGCGGCTCCCGTCACGGCAAGCCCTCGGCCGCGACGGACTGTCGTACCGACGAGCCTCCCCTCGCCGTCGCCGTCGACCGTCCCGAAGGCAGCCGGGACCGGCGAGATCACCGTGACTCTGGTGAACAACTCGACGCTGGACGTGGAGTGGTACATGTGGAACGGCTTCTTCTCCTCCGCCAACTTGGACTGGGTCGCCGTCACGCCTGTCGGTGGACGCGCAACCGTCGTCTACGGCCTCGACCGACCAGCAGATTTTGGGATCTTCGCCTCAGTGCCACTTACCGGCTGCAACGGCGGAGAAGACTTCGACTTCACCAGCCCGGGGACCTACGCCGTGGCTGTCCGACACACCGGCAACCCCAGTCAGCAGATGCCCGTAGCGCAGTGCGGCGGGCAGAAGTGGCTCGAGGTGTTACTCGACAGGCCCTGACATCTGCGGCGGCTGCGCGGTCGAGCCCCCCTCAGAAGGCGGCGATGTGCTCCGCGTGGAAGCCCTGCGCGGCCGGCGTCACGTGCCAGACTCGAATGTCCCGGCCGGTCATGTCGTCCTTCTCGTAGAAGCGCACGTGGTTGTCGGCCTTGCTGCCGCAGCCTTGCACCACGTAGGGGTAGCCGGCCATGATCACCGTGAACGTGCTGTCACCGAGGAAGTCCTCCAGCTGACGAGGTTCGTCGTCACGCACGGATCCCACGGGGCAGGGGACACCGGAGATGACGCTCTGCGTAACGGTGGTCACGGGGGCCGCTTCCGGTAGGTGGTGGGCGGCCCTGAGCTGGGCCGATAAAGAGAGCATTTCCGACAGCACGCTCGAGGTCCATAGCCCGTCCGGATCACGCCGGCGTAGCCCGTCTGGTCCTCCCGAGCTCCCCAAGGGCCCCGCTATGTCGAGGGGGCTGGAGGTGCGACCTCCCGTTGCCCATCATCGACCTTGAAAGCGGCTGCAATACGGGCGTATAGGGCCTGCAGCCCACTTGCCGGTTCTGCCTCGACGATCCGTCTGCGCGGATAGTCTGCGCCGATGGAGACCCCTGCAACCTTCGTCGGTGTTGCCGGTGGCTTAGTGCTGCTGAGTGCCCTGAGCGTCATGCTGCTCCACGATCCGAGCGGCGATCGACTCCTGCCGACGACAGCCCCGGCGTGGGTCGCAGCGTCGGCCGAGGACGTGGCGTCGCCCATTGATCCGATGACTGCGGCGGTGTCTCCGACTCCCGTCCCGGCCCTGCCGGTGCCGTCCCCCTCAGCGGCGGTCACGGTTGTCCCTGACCTCGCCGAGAACCTCGAGCCCTCGGCGGCGCCCGTTGTGTCGACCAGAGCACCCGCTCAGACAGTGCAGCAGCCTGTGAGGTCAGCTGCGCCGTCACCCGCCCCGACCGGCCAGTTCCAGGGCCTGCACGGACCGCTCCCCACGCACTGCATCGCTGTCGGGTACAGCTGCCAGTACACCGATTCGACGGACACGACGCCCGGTGGTGTGATCAACTTTGATGCCGTCACGGCCGGTCCCACATCGGTGACGGTGAGCTGGACCGTCGGTCCGCCTACTCCGGCCTGGCCGACGCCGGTCGGACTGGTGCTTCGTATCTATGCCGACGGCCGCCTGGTACGGGACGTGCGACTGGAGAACTCGCCTGCCTCCACGGTGCTGACGGAGCTACCCAGCGGTCCGAAGCTGTCGTTCCACATGCAGGAACTGAACAGCGGCGGGTTGAGCTCGGCGGTGTGGTTGCGGGTGCTCACGCTGGGGGACTTCACGGTGCCGAGTCGGAGCCCTGACCTGGCGGGCCCGCCACCGGCCTAGCTGCCCGGTCGGCCATGGGAAACGGTTGCGCCTGAGCGCACTGCCGTTGCTAGCCTCGCAGTGAGGCGCAGCGAGCACTGCACCGGGAGAGGGAGACCGGACATGACGACGGCGAGCACCAGCCGCATCGACAGGCAGCTCAGCAGCGCGCCGCGCAGCGAGGCCGAGCGTGCCACGCTGATGGCCGATCCCGGTTTCGGCCGGGTGCACACCGACCACATGGTCTCGATCCGGTGGACCGTCGATGCGGGCTGGCAGGACGCGAGGCTCACGGCGTACCAGCCGCTCCAGCTGGACCCGGCCGCGATGGTGCTGCACTACGGCCAGGCGATCTTCGAGGGACTCAAGGCCTACCGCCAGCCCGACGGCGGCGTGGCTGTCTTCCGCCCGGAGGAGAACGCCGCCCGCTTCAACCGCTCCGCGCATCGCCTCGCGATGCCCGAGCTGCCACCCGAGCTGTTCCTGGCCGCGGTCGACGAGCTGGTCGCGGCCGATCATGCATGGGTGCCGACGGCCGAGGGACAGAGCCTCTACCTGCGCCCGTTCATGATCGCCACCGAGGCGCAGGTCGGCATGCGGCCGGCCTTCGAGTACCTGTTCCTGCTCATCGCCTTTCCGGTCACGCCCTTCTTCCCCGGCGAGGTCAAGCCGGTGACGGTCTGGCTGTCGGACGAGTACGTCCGGGCGGCTGTCGGCGGCACCGGCGAGGCCAAGTGCGCGGGTAACTACGCCGGCAGCCTGCTCGCTCAGCGACAGGCCGCCGAGCAGGGGTGCGACCAGGTCGTGTGGCTCGACGCGGTCGAGCGCCGCTGGGTCGAGGAGATGGGCGGGATGAACCTGTTCTTCGTGCTCGATGCAGGGACGCGCCTGATGACGCCGGCGCTCACCGGGACCCTGCTGCCGGGCGTGGTGCGCGACTCGCTGCTGACGCTGGCGCCGTCGCTCGGGCTCACGGTCGAGCAGGGCCGGATCTCCAAGGATGACTGGCGCAAGGGCTGCGAGGACGGCTCGATCGGCGAGGTCTTCGCCTGCGGGACCGCGGCCGTCATCGCACCTGTCGGCCACGCCAAGAGCGCCACGGGGGACTGGTCGGTCGGCGATGGCAGCGCGGGTCCGGTGACGATGCGGCTGCGCGCCGCCCTGTTGGACCTGCAGTACGGCCGGGCTGCCGACCCGTACGGCTGGCTTCGTCCCGTCGCACCGGCGCACTAGCCATGCAGAGCGCGGCCGACGTCCCCCCGGATGCCTTCCACGTCTACGACACGACATTGCGCGACGGCGCCCAGCGCGAGGGGCTGTCCCTGTCGGTCAACGACAAGCTCGCCATCGCGCGCCATCTCGACGACCTCGGGGTCGGCTTCATCGAAGGCGGCTGGCCCGGCGCCAATCCCAAGGACGCCGAGTTCTTCCGCCGGGCCCGCACCGAGCTGACGCTGGGATCGGCGCAGCTCGCCGCGTTCGGCTCGACCCGCCGGGCCGGCGGGGATGTCGCCCAGGACCTTGCGCACCTGCGCGAGTCCGGCGCCGGTGTGGTGACTCTCGTGGCGAAGGCCGATGTGCGTCACGTCGAGCGGGCCCTGCGCACCACCCGCGAGGAGAACCTCGCGATGATCCGCGACAGCGTCGCGCACCTCACCGCCGAAGGGCAGCGGGTGTTCCTGGACGCCGAGCACTTCTTCGACGGCTACCTCGCCGACCCGACCTACGCGGTGGAGTGCCTCACCGTCGCTGCCGAGGCGGGCGCCGACGTGCTGGTGCTCTGCGACACCAACGGCGGCATGCTGCCGTACCGGCTCGCCGACATCGTCGGGGCGGTGGTCG
>JBBSKF010000010.1:0-42153 GCA_038256525.1 Mycobacteriales bacterium
GAGAGCCGGCCGACGAGGTCGCCGACCTCCTCGCGGCGCACCAGCTCTCCGCTCATCGCCTTCCGCCGCTCATCTGCTCAGGCCGGCAGGCCGTCAGGCGCACTCGCGGCAGGTGAGCCGGCCGCCCTTGTCGGAGGCGAGTTGGCTCCGGTGGTGAACGAGAAAACAGCTGCCGCAGGTGAACTCGTCACTCTGCTTGGGAAGGACCCGCACGGTGAGCTCCTCCCCCGACAGATCGGCTCCCGGCAGTTCGATGGCTTCGTTGAGATCGGTCTCGTCGACGTCGACACTGCTGGCCTGCGCCTCGGCGCGGCGTGCCTTGAGCTCCTCGAGACTGTCCTCGGGCTCGTCGGCATCAGACCGCCGCGGCTGGTCGTAGTCCGTGGCCATGCTGAGCCCTCCTAGTGTCTGACGTGCCGCCGCGTGGACAACGCCCGGACAGGTCTTCTTGTGCCCGCCGCGCCACACCGCGAGATGGCGAGCGGTCGTCCGGTCCGAGCGCCAGAGGCTAGCGGTCCCCGGGCGCGGCGCAACTGCAGGCTCCTCATGCGGTCGGACGCCGGCCGTCAGGCCGTCGCGTAGCCGCCGAACAGCAGCGCGCTGAGCTCGGCCACGAGCTCGCCACGGGACACGCTCCGGGTCTCGAGCCACCAGTCGCCGGCGGACTGCGTCATCCCGACGATGCCGTGCGCCCAGGCCGCGGCGCGGGCCGGCGGCACGTCGAGCTCGAGGGCGATGCCGTCGGCCAGGAGATCGGCCAGTCGGCGGGTGAACGAGCGCACCTGGGAGTGCGCAAGCACCGCCTCGTCGGAGTGGAGCAGGAAGCGGTAGACCTCCGGTTCGGCCTCGACCGCTGACAGGTAGGCGTCGACGGTGCGCTCCACGCGGTCGCGCCGGTCCGTTCCGGCCGCGAGCGCCGTACGCAGATCGTCGAGCAGGCGACCGGTGTAGCGGTCGGTCAGCGCTGCGTACAGCCCGCTCTTGTCGCCGAAGTGGCGGTAGAGGATGGGCTTGGTGATGCCCGCCTCGACGGCGATGTTCGCCATCGAGGCCGCGGGGCCGTCCCGGCAGATGATGCGGTCGGCGGCGTCGAGCAGTGCCTCGCGCCGCGCCGCCCGGTCCGGCGCGGTGGCCCTCACGCGATCTGATGGCCGGAGATCGCCCGACTGATGATCAGCCGCTGGATCTCGCTGGTGCCCTCGAAGATCGTGTAGATCTTGGCGTCGCGATGCCAGCGCTCGACCGGGTAGTCGCGCGTGTAGCCGTTCCCACCGAGGATCTGGATCGCCTTCTCGGTGATCTCGACCGCAGCCTCACCGGCGTACAGCTTGCTCATCGAGCCCTCCCCGGCGAGGAACGGCACGTTGTTCTTGCCCATCCAGGCGGCCCGCCAGACGAGCAGCCGGCTCGCGTCGAGCTTGGTCTTCATGTCGGCGAGCATGAAGGCGATGCCCTGGTTCTGGACGATCGGCCGCCCGAACTGCTCGCGGGTCTTGGCATAGTCCAAGGCGTACTCGTAGGCGGCGCGGGCGATGCCGACCGCCTGCGCGCCGACCGCCGGGCGCGAGGACTCGAAGGTGGCCATCGCCCCCTGTCCGCCCTTCTCCCGAATGCTCGTGACCTGCTCCCCCCGGTCGAGAGCGGCCTGTCGCTCGCGGGCGCGGGCAAGACGCTCGTCCAGCCGGCTCTTGCCGCCGAGCAGCGCCGAGCCAGGCAGGCGCAGGTCGGTCAGCACGACCTCGCTGGTGTGGCTGGCGCGGATCCCGTGCTTGCGGAACTTCTGGCCCTGCGCCAATCCCCTGCCCTTGAACTCCGGTCCGACCACGAAGGACGCCTGGCCGCGGGCCTTGAGCTCCGGGGCGACGGCGGCGACCACTATGTGCACGTCGGCGATCCCGCCGTTGGTGATCCAGGTCTTCACGCCGTTGAGGAGCCACTCATCGCTCGCCTCGTCGTAGACCGCCCGGGTCTTCATGCTGCTGACGTCGGAGCCGGCGCCCGGCTCGGACACGGCGAGGGCAGCCAGCTTGACGTCGTCCTGGCTGCCGAAGCACCGCGGCACCCACTCGCCGATCTGCTCGAGGGTCCCGCTGGCCAGGATGCCCGCGACGCCGAGCGTCGTCCCGACGAGCGACAGCCCGATGCCCGCATCGCCCCAGAACAGCTCCTCCATCGTGATCGGCAGGCTGATCCCGCTCTCGTCCTCCCACGTGGAAGCGAAGAAGTCGAGGGAGTAGATGCCGGCCTTCGCCGCCTCCTGGATGACCGGCCAGGGAGTCTCCTCCCGCTCGTCCCACTCCGCGGCCGCCGGCCGGATGACGTCGGTGGCGAACTCGTGGAGCCACTTGCGCAGGGTGATCTGGTCCTCGTCGAGCTCGAGGCTGAAGCCGGGCATGCACACTCCCTGACGGGTTACCGGTGGTAACAGCGGGTCGCCAGGCTGCCTGTCCCCCTCGGTGCTGTCAACACACCGCCCGGATTCCACCCCCGTCCGGCGGTGCGCCCCCCGGTGCCAGACTCAGTCCCATGGCCTCCGTGACCTACGCCGAGATCTCCGTGCACGGCCATGTCGTCAGCTACGCCGAGTCCGGAGTGGAGTCGGACGGACCCGTCGTGGTGCTGGTGCACGGGATCGCCTCGCAGGCAACGCACTGGGAGGCGGTGATGGAGCGGCTCGGCGAGAGCTGTCACGTCATCGCACCGGACCTGCTGGGGCACGGGCGCTCGGCCAAGCCGCGCGGCGACTACTCCCTCGGCGCGCACGCCTGCGGCATCCGGGACCTGCTGGCCGCCCTGGGCCACGACCGCATCAGCCTGGTCGGGCATTCGCTCGGCGGGGGGATCGCGATGCAGTTCGCCTACCAGTTCCCCGAGCGGGTGGAGCGGCTCGCCCTGGTGTCCTCCGGCGGCCTGGGCAAGGAGGTCAGCGTCTTCCTGCGCGCCGCAACGCTGCCCGGCGCGGAACTGGTCCTCCCACTGCTCACCGGGAGCTGGGTGCGCTGGACGGGGTTGCAGGCCCGACGGCTGCTCGGCGCGGCGCGCGTCCCGGTGCCCACCGGACTGCAGGAGTGCCTCGCCGGCTTCGGTTCGCTGTCCGACCGGGACAGCCGCGCCGCCTTCATTCACACTGCCCGCAGCGTGCTGGACCCGGCGGGGCAGCGGGTCGACGCCCGGGATCGGCTCTACCTCGCGGCGGACCTGCCCCTGCTCGTGGTCTGGGGGCGCAGGGACGCGATCATCCCGATCGCGCACGGGGAGTCCCTGGCCGAGTCGGTGCCCAGCACCACGCTGGAGGTCTTCGAGCAGTCCGGCCACTTCCCGCACCTCACCGAGCCCGGCCGGCTCGCCGAGGTCCTCGCCCGGTGGGTGCGGGCGACGCCCGCGGTGCAGATGGACCCGGCGTCGCTGCACTCCCGGCTCGCACATCCCTCCGGCACCTGAACTCGGCGCTCTAGACGACCTGCTCGCCCTTGCCGACCACCACGATGCCGCTGCCCGTGACCGTGAACCCGCGCTCCCGGTCGCGGGCCAGGTCGACGCCGACCGAGGCGCCGGGCCACACGACGACGTTCTTGTCGAGGATCGCGTTGCGCACGACCGCCCCGCGCCCGACATCGACGTTGTGCAGCAGGACGCTGCCGGAGATCTCCGAGCCGGAGTGCACCCGCACCCCCGGCGACACCACGGAGCGGCGGACGGTGCCGCCCGAGATGATCACGCCTTGGCTCACGAGCGAGTCGACCGCCTGCCCGACCCGGCCGCTCTGCTCGAACACGAACTTGGCCGGCGGCAGGGCCGGCGAGGTGGTGAGGATCGGCCACTGCCGGTTGTAGAGGTTGAACACCGGATGGATCGAGACCAGGTCCATGTGGGCCTCGTAGTAGGAGTCGAGCGTCCCTACGTCGCGCCAGTAGCCGCGATCACGGTCGGTCGCGCCCGGCACGTCGTTGTCTGAGAAGTCGTAGACCTCCGCCCCGCCGAGCGCGACCATGCGCGGGATGATGTCGCCGCCCATGTCGTGCACCGAGCCCTCGTCGCCGGCGTCGAGCTTCACGGCCTCCAGCAGCGCCGAGGTAGAGAACACGTAGTTGCCCATCGACGCGTAGACCATCGACGGGTCGTCCGGGAGGCCCGGCGGGTCGTCCGGCTTCTCGAGGAACGCCTCGATCCGGCGACCGTCACCGGTCGAGATGACGCCGAAACCACCCGCCTGCTCCCGTGGCACCCGGATGCCGGCGACCGTCACCCCCGCACCACTGTCGATGTGCTGCTCCACCATCTGACGGGGGTCCATGCGGTAGACGTGGTCGGCACCGAACACCACGATGTACTCGGGTTGCTCGTCGTAGACCAGGTTCAGGCTCTGGTGGATCGCGTCGGCCGAGCCGCGGAACCACTGCGGTCCGAGTCGTTGCTGCGCCGGCACCGGCGTGACGTAGTTGCCGAGCAGCGTCGACATCCGCCAGGTGGTGGTGATGTGCTGGTCCAGCGAGTGCGACTTGTACTGCGTGAGCACGACGATCCGCAGATAGCCGCCGTTCACCAGGTTGGACAGCACGAAGTCCACGAGCCGGTAGATCCCGCCGAACGGCACCGCCGGCTTGGCCCGGTCGGCCGTGAGCGGGGCCAGCCGCTTGCCCTCGCCGCCGGCGAGCACGATCCCGAGGACGCGTGGCGATCGCATGGACCGACTATGTCCCACTACGGTGCCGGGCATGCGCATCGGTGTGCTCACCCGCGAATGGCCGCCCGAGGTCTACGGCGGCGCCGGGGTCCACGTGGAGTACCTCGTCCGGGAGCTGCGCCGCCTTGCCGAGGTCGACGTGCACTCCTTCGGAGGTACACGCGGTGGCGCCACCGCGCACGGTCCAGATCTGCGGTTGTCCGGCGCCAACGCCGCTCTGCAGGTGCTGTCCACCGACCTGTCGATCGCCGCGGCGACAGGCGGCTGCGACGTCGTGCACTCCCACACCTGGTACGCCGACCTCGCCGGTCACCTGTCCGGGCTCCTGCACGGCATCCCGCACGTCGTCACCACCCACTCGCTGGAGCCGCACCGCCCGTGGAAGGCCGAGCAGCTCGGCGGCGGCTACGCCGTCTCGTCCTGGGCGGAGCGCGCCGCCGTCTCCGCCGCGGACGCCGTGATCGCCGTCAGCTCCGGCATGGCGCACGACGTGCTCGCCGCCTATCCCGAGCTCGACCCGGCCCGGCTGCACGTCATCCACAACGGCATCGACAGCGAGCAGTACGCGCCGGTGACGGCGACCGACGTCCTGGAACGGTACGGCGTGGACCCGGCCGAGCCGTACGCCCTGTTCGTCGGCCGGATCACTCACCAGAAAGGTCTGGCCCACCTGCTGCGCGCGGCGGCCGAGCTCCCCGGCCAGCTGGTGCTGTGCGCCGGCGCCCCGGACACCGAACAGATCGCCGCCGAGACGAGCGCGCTGGTGTCGGAGCTGCGGGCTTCCCGCCCGGGAGTGGTGTGGATCTCCGAGATGCTGGCCAAACCCGCTGTGGCGCAGCTGATGTCACACGCGACCGTCTTCGTGTGCCCGTCGGTCTACGAACCTCTCGGCATCGTCAACCTCGAGGCGATGGCCTGCGGGACGGCGGTCGTCGCCTCCGCCGTCGGCGGGATCCCCGAGGTCGTGATCCAGGGCGCGACCGGGGTGCTCGTCGGATACGACGAGGCCGACCCGCAGGCCTTCGAGGCGAGCCTCGCCGCGGCGGTGGGCGAACTGCTTCGCGACCCGGAGCTGGCGGCCACGATGGGCCGGGCCGGTCGGGACCGGGTCGTCGAGATGTTCGGGTGGGACACGATCGCGCGGCAGACGCTCGCGGTCTACGAGTCGGTCCTGTCCTGAGCCACCGCTCGGCGGGGGCTCAGCCCATCGGGTCGGCGTCGGCGTCGAGCCGGACCAACAGGTCGTGCAACGCGTCGAAGACACCCGGCGCTGCCGCGAGCACCATCGCGTGGCCGGGCTCCGCGCCGCGCAGGCCGCCGACCCGAGCGCCCGCCTCGGTGGCGATCAGCCCGCCCGCCGACAGGTCCCACGGCGACAGGCCCTGCTCGTAGTAGGCGTCCAGCCGGCCCGCCGCCACCGAGCAGAGGTCGAGCGCACCGGCGCCGATCCGGCGGATGTCGCGGACCACCGGCAGCAGCTCGGGCAGCACCAGCGACTGGGCGGCCCGGCGCTTCGCGTCATAGCCGAAGCCGGTGCCCACCAGGGTGAGTGACAGCTCGGTCACCGCCGAGCAGTGCAGGGCGGCACCGTTGAGAAAGGCGCCACCACCACGTACGGCGGTGAACATCTCCTCGGCCGCGGCCTTGAAGACCGCCCCGGCCTGCGCCACCCCGTCGACCTCGACCCCGATCGAGACCGCCCAGTCGGGGATGCCGTAGAGGTAGTTGACGGTCCCATCGATCGGGTCGATCACCCAGCGCACCCCGGTCGTGCCGTCGTCGGAGGCGCCCTCCTCACCGAGGATGCCGTCGCCGGGGCGGGCGGCGCGGATGCCCTCGACGAGCAGCGCCTCGCTGGCGTGGTCGGCGTCGGTCACCACGTCCGTCGGAGTGGACTTCGTGTCGTGCCGGCCGAGCCCGGCCTGCATCGACAGGGCTAATTCACCGGCCCGCCTCGCGAGGTCGGTCGCGAGCGCGAGCAGGGCGGAGGGGTCAGCGGCAGTCACCGGGGCAGTGTCCCGCGCAGGCCGGACCGCTCGACGGGCGCTCCCCCACGTACACTAGAACGGCGTTCGGTTTCTTCCCAGGGAGGCACAGTGGACCTGCGGCACAGCGAGCAGGACGAGCAGTTCCGGACCGAGTTCCGCGCCTGGCTCGACGCGAACCTGCCGCAGGAGATGCGCGAACCGGCGTTCTGGGCCGACCTCACCGACGACGAGGCGTTCGAAGCGCGGCGCACGTGGGAGGCCGGCAAGGCCAAGGCCGGCTTCGCCGGTATCTCATGGCCGACGGAGTACGGCGGGCGCGGAGGCACGCCGACGATGAAGGCCATCTACGACCAGGAGATGGCCCTCGCGAACGCTCCGGCGACGGTCAACGCGCTGGGGCTGTCCTTCCTCGGCCCGACGGTGATGGCGCTCGGCACCGAGCAGCAGAAGAAGAGCATCATCGGACCGCTGCTGAACTGCGAGACCATCTGGTGTCAGGGCTTCTCCGAGCCCGGCGCCGGCTCGGATCTCGCGGCACTGCAGATGCGGGCCGAGCCGCAGGGCGAGGACTACCTGCTCAACGGGCAGAAGATCTGGACGACGAACGCCACGCACGGCGACCGGATCTTCGTGCTGGCCCGCACCAGCCCGGTCGATGGCGGCAAGCGGCACGCCGGCATCTCGATGCTGCTCGTCGACATGCACCAGAGCGGCGTCGAGGCCCGGCCGCTCAAGCAGATGACCGGTGAGTCCGAGTTCGGCGAGGTCTTCTTCACCGACGCCACCTGCCCGAACAGCGAGGTGCTCGGCGGCGAGGGCAACGGCTGGTCGACCGCGATGCTGCTGCTGTCGTTCGAGCGGGGTGCGAGCGCCATCGCGCAGTACACCGAGTACCACCGGCAGTGGGAGCAGGTCGTGGCGATCGCGCACGAGCTCGACCGCGACGGCCGGCCGGCCGCGGCCGACCCGGTCCTGCGCCAGCAGCTGGCCGCCGCGCTGGTCGAGCTCGAGTGCCTGAAGTACCACTCGTGGCACGTGCTCACCGCGACCGGACAGGGCAGGGACCTCGGCTTCGAGGCCTCGATGACCAAGATCATGTGGTCGGAGACGTTCCGGCGGGTGTCGGATGCCTACGAGGCGGTGCTCGGCAGCGCCTTCCAGGTGCCTGCGCTGAGTGCGGGGCGCTCGCTGCGAGAGCTCACCGCCTTGGCCATCTGGTCCCGCTCGTGCACGATCTGGGGCGGCTCGCAGCAGGTCCAGCGCAACGTCGTCGCCGAGCGCGTGCTCGGCCTTCCCCGCTAGGAGTTCGCGCCCCATGCAGTTCCAGCTGACCGACGAGCAGCGCGCCCTGCGCGACACCGTGCGCGCCTACCTGCGGGACCGCTTCGGCCCGGCGCAGGTCCGCGAGTTCTACGACGAGGACGGCGACGGCATCCCGGCCGCGCTGTGGCAGGCCTTCGGAGAGCAGGGTTGGCTGGCCGTGCTGGTCCCCGAGCAGTACGACGGGATGGGTCTCGGCCTGCTCGACGCCGCCGTGCTGGCGCGCGAGCTCGGTGCCGGCACCGTGCCCGGGCCGTGGCTCGGCACCGTCCTTGTCGGGGAGGCGCTGCGCCTCGCCGGGTCCGCCGACCAGCAGGCGGCGCACCTGCCTGGGCTCGCCGCGGGCGAGGTCAAGGGGGCCGTGGCGCTGCTGAGGCCCGGGTCGTCCCCGACACCGGCGGGTGCGCCGGCGACGGCGCTCGACGGCCGATTGTCCGGGCGACTCGAGTTCGTCGAGTATGCCTGTGCTGCAGATGTTCTCGTGGTCGCCACCGACGACGGCCTCCACCTCGTCGACCCGCTCGCTGAGGGCGTCACCTGCACCGGTCAGGAGGCCCTGGACCGCACCACCCGGCTCGGCTCGGTGGTCCTGGACGGGGCCCGAGGCGAGAAGCTGGCTGGCTCGACCCCCGAGCTCGTGCAGAACCTGCTCGATCGCGCCGCCGTGCTGGTCGCTAACGACCTCGTCGGCATCGCGCGCAAGGCCCTGTCGGACACCATCGACTACGACAAGACCCGCGTGCAGTTCGGCCGGCCGGTCGGTTCCTTCCAGGCCGTCAAGCACGCGTTGGCAGACCTGCACATCGGCGTGACCTTCGCCGAGCACGCGGCAACCTACGCGGCGCACGCGGCTGATGTGGACGCCGCCGACCGGCGGCTCGCCGCCTCCGTCGCGAAGTCCAAGGCCGCCGACGTCTGCCGCGACGCGACCAGCGCGATGATCCAGTACCACGGTGGGATCGGCTACACCTGGGAGCACCACGCGCACTTCGCCTTCAAGCGCTCCAAGCGCCTCGAACCTGCGTACGGCGATGCCGCCCAGCACCGTGAGCGCATCGCCCGGCTGGTGATCGACACCGTCCCGGCAGCGGCCGCGGGGTGAGCTCCGGCAAGGTCGCCCTCGTCACCGGCGGGGCGTCAGGCTTCGGCGCCGAGGTCGCCCGTCAGCTGGTGGACCGCGGCGACCTCGTGGTGCTGTGCGACGTCGACGAGGCGGGCGGCCGGGCCGTCGCCGAGCGGCTCGGTGCCACCTTCCTGCGCTGCGACGTCTCCTCCTACGACGAGGTGGTTGCGACGACCGCAGCTGCCGAGCAGGTGCACGGCGGGCTGGACCTGGTGTTCCTCAACGCCGGCATCGCGACCGGCTGCGGCGTCGGCGACGACTTCGACGCCGCGCAGTATCGCCGCGCCATGGGCGTGAACCTCGACGGCGTGGTCTTCGGCGTGCACGCGGCGACCCCCGCCCTGCGCCGACGGGGCGGCGGCTCCATCGTGGCGACGGCGTCGCTGGCCGGTCTGACGCCCGCGCCGTTCGACCCCGTCTACAGCGCGAACAAGCACGCCGTCGTGGGGCTCGTGCGCTCGCTCGGCCCGGTCCTGTCGCCGCAGGGGATCCGGGTCAACGCGTTCTGCCCCGGATTCGCCGACACGGCGATCCTGACTGAGCTGCGCGAGATGCTCACCGCCGCAGGAACTCCCATCATCGGCGTCGAGGTCGCCGGTCGTTCGGTGCTGCAGATCCTCGACTCCCCCGAGAGCGGCCAGGCCTTCCTGCTCCAGGCCGGCCGCGAGCTCATGGTCTACCGCTTCCGCGGCATCCCCGGGCCGCTTCCCGAGTCCGGCGAGCCTCTCGCCCCGGACCGGTGAGGTAGAACTCGTCCGTGCACGCCTGGCAGGTCCACTCCCTCGGCGAACCGCAGGACGTGCTGCGCTGGGACGAGGTGTCGGAGCCCGAGGCGCACGCCGGCACCCTGCGGCTGCGGGTCGACGCGGTGGCGCTGAACTTCCCGGACGTGCTGCTGTGCCAAGGGCTCTACCAGGAGAAGCCGCCGCTGCCCTTCACGCCCGGCCTGGAGGTGTGCGGCACCGTGCTCGACGGTCCGCGGTCCGGCGACCGGGTCCTGGCCGCTCCCGGACTGCCCCGCGGCGGACTGGCCGAGCAGGTCGTCGTCGCCGAGGCCGCAGCGTTCGCCGTGCCCGAGGCGATGACCTCCGTCACCGCGGCCAGCATGCTGATCACCTATCAGACGGGGTACGTCGGACTGCACCGCCGGGCCGGGCTCCAGCCCGGCGAGACGCTGCTCGTCCATGCCGGCGCCGGCGGCGTCGGCAGTGCCGCCATCCAGCTCGGCAAAGCGGCCGGGGCGCGGGTGATCGCCACAGCCGGTGGCCCAGAGAAGATCGAGGTGTGCCGGCAGCTCGGCGCCGACATCGCCATCGACTACCTCGCCGAGGACTTCGTGCCGGTCGTCAAGGACGTCACCGAGGGCCGAGGTGCCGATGTGATCTACGACTGCGTCGGGGGTGACGTCTTTGACCGTAGCCGCCGGTGCATCGCCTTCGAGGGGCGGATCGTCGTGGTCGGCTTCACCGGGGGCCGGATCGCCGACGCCCCGACCAACCACGCGCTGGTCAAGAACTACTCCGTCGTCGGGCTGCACTGGGGGCTCTACCGCACGCAGCAGCCCTCGGTCGTCCCGGACACCCACGCAGCGCTGATGGCCCTGTGGGAGCAGGGGCTGGTCGACCCGCTCGTCGGCGCCGAGCTGCCGCTGAGCGAGGCTCCTCGAGCGCTGGCCCGACTCGGCGACCGGGGCACCATCGGCAAGGTCGTCCTGCTGCCGGGAGCCTGACCGGCGTACCGACTTCACGCAGGGAACGAACCGTCAGGAATTGCCTAGCGGGACGCCTCGGACAGACCCGAGCCAGACGCGGCCGAGTCCACGTGGTTGACCGCCGAACTGTGGCTCACCCGGGCGTCGGCGATGCGCATCACGAGCGGGTCAGGCATCAGGCCAGCTGCGCGAAACGCCTTGACCTCGGCATCAGCGGCGTCAACCTGCTTGCGGGTCACCCGGACCTTCCTCCCCATCGCTCGCCTCCTCGGCCAGTTCGATGTCGACGGGCTCGCCATCCGACCCTCGATGGTACGCACATCGTCAATCGCATCGGCCAGGTCTCCCGACCTCGTCGCCTGCCTGATCCGGTCCGGCGTGTCGTTGTCGTCGGCGATGGCGCGGACCGATGCTGCCAGCAGCGCGCTACCGACCGCGCGATGGTTCGGGTCGTCCGCATCGAGCAGCGCCTGGGCCAAGGCCACCGTGTTCGTTACCGAGGCGGCGGCGCTGGCCTTCGCGGCCAGGACCCGGGTTGCGAAGAACGAAGCCACCGCACCAAGCACGGCACCGACGAGGCCGATGACGGCTGGGACCAGATCTGACGCCGCTCATGTACGGCCGCTGATCGAGCTCGAATGTGACTTCGGGTGGCTGCGGTCGGCGGGACAGGCCAGCCCTCATCTAGCGGTACTGCGCGGCCAGTCCGAGCACCTTCTGCACGTACCAGTCAGCGTGGTTGTAGGCGAAGATGGCGTCGTAGAGCCCATCCGGTCCCCGGTTGGCGCCGAATCGGCACAGGTAGCGAGCGGCTGACGGCACCGCGTCGTACGGGCTCATGATGTCGGCCACACCATCACCGTCACCGTCCACGCCGTACGCCGCCCAGGTGCTCGGCAGGAACTGCATCGGACCGAGCGCACCCGCGCTGGAGGGGCCGAGGCTCCTGCCGTGCCCGCTCTCCACCTGGCCGATGGCGGCAAGCACCGTCCAGGACAGCCCCTTACAGTAGCGCGCCGAGTCGATGTAGAGGTCGCGGTAGTTGCGTGGCTTGCCCTTCGGGGCCTTCGCCACCTCGGGTCGCAGGACGTCGACGACGGCTTCCGGTCCGAGCGCTGCCTCGACCGCCTTCCGTAGCGCGCTGATGCCGGTTGCGGGGGCGCTCAGCAGCACCGCGCTGGCCGGGACGATGCCGAGGGCGCGTGCCTTCGTGGTGTCGGTAACCAGATCGACGCCCGGCAGGCCGAACGCCGCGAGCGCGCCGATCCGAGCGGGGACCTCGGCGCTGCCCGCCATCGTGATCGGGCCACCCAGCGTCAGCTGGCGCTCACGCGCCAGGGCGTACGTCGGCGCGACCTCACCGCGGGCGACGGCGCGCCACAGATCGTCGGAGCGGGCTGTCTCCTGCGGCGTGAACGCCCGGAACGTCGACGGGTCGACGCCGAGCAGCCGGGCGTCCTGCCCCGCAACCTGCACCGTTCCGGCATCGAGCACGCTCAGAGCCGTGAGGTTGGGCAGGGCGCCGAGGGCCGCGACCTGCTCCGGGCGCAGCGTGGCGGGCACCGTGACGAGCAGGTCCGGGGCGCGCAGTTCGGTGAGCGGCGCCACCTCTGCGGGGCCGGCGGTTGCAGGTGGCGCGGGGGCCGGAACGCCGGCTCCCGGCAACGGCGCGGCTGGAGGCGCCGCCAGGCCGGTCAGATCGAGCGTCCCGGTCTGGCGCGGCGCGGTCTGCAGGGTGGCCCCGGTGCCGTCGCTGCTCGCGGGCCCGAGGGCAGCGGTGCCCACGCCCGCCGCCAGCGTCGTCACCAGGGCGATGGTCACGACGGCCGGGGAGAGCGAGCTGATTGCGCTGCCGAGCCGCACGCGACCTCCCTGCCTCTGCGTCGATGTGCGGATCACCCGGCGGGCGATGACAAGATCGTGCCGTGCTGCATATCAGGTCTGGGCGTGACGTGGGGTGAGCGTGCGGTCCTGGAGTGGGTCAACGACGGCGAGGTCGGCGTGGTGACGGGCGCCTTCGACGTCGCGGTCGTCGGAGCAGGCCCCGCCGGCGCCGCTGCAGCTCTCGCCGCTGTCCGCGCGGGGGCGCGGACGGTCCTGCTCGAGCGCGAGCGGGCATGGCCGCGCTACAAGCGATGTGGCGGCGGGCTGATCGGCGCCACTCAAGTCGCGCTCACCGGCGCGGGCATCGACCTCGACACCCTCACCCTCGACTGCGTCGACCGGATCACCTTCAGCAACAGGGGAAAAGCGTCGTTCACGAAGCGGAGCTCGCCCTTCCTGCCGATGGTGCTGCGGGCCCAGCTGGACGAGGCGCTGGTGGGCGTGGCTCTCGACGCCGGGGTGGAGCTGAGAACCGGTGTGACCGTCCTTGCCTACGAGTCCGCTCCGGCCGGCATGGTGCTGCGCACGCGCGATGGCTCACTGACGGCCGGCACCGTCGTCGGAGCAGACGGCTCGGGAAGCCGCGCCGCGGCGTACGTCGGTGTGGTCTGCGATCAGGTCGACCTCGGCATGGAGGCCGAACTCCCGACGCCACCCGGCTCGGACTGGTCCGGCCACGTGCGGCTCGACTGGGGTCCGGTCCCCGGGTCCTACGGCTGGGTGTTCCCGAAGGGCGACACGCTGACGGTCGGCGTGATCGGCGACCGGAGGCGTGGCGAGGGCGTGCGCGCCTACTACCGCTCCTTCGTCGCCTCGCTCGGGCTGGACCTGTCCTTGGCCCACCACGACGGAGGGCACCTGACCCGGGTACGCACGCCGGGCTCGCCCCTCGTGCGCGACCGGGTGCTGGTCGCGGGGGACGCGGCCGGGCTGCTCGAACCCTGGACCCGGGAGGGCATCTCGTTCGCGCTGAGGTCCGGTGCGCTGGCCGGGGCCGCGGCTGCTGGTGAGGTCGGGGGCTATCCAGCCGCGGTCTTCCGTGAGCTCGGCGCGGAGATGGCCGCCGGGCGGCGAGTGCTCGCGATGTTCGGCCGGCACCCGCGGCTCGTCCACGAGGTGATGCGCTCGACCCCGGGGATGTGGGGGCTGTTCGTACGCCTGGTCAGCGGCCAGACCTCGCTCGACCGACAGCTGGAGCGGCGCACGATTCGCACGCTCGTCCGGGCGCTCGGCGGCTGAGAGTCGCAAGGAGATGCTCGCCCACATCGCCTTCTGGGACGAGGCGGTGGTGCCCGTGATGATGACCATGTTCCGGGGCCTCAGCCTTCGGTCCGGCTGGGGGTTCGGCAGCGGCGAACGGGGACTGCCGGCGGGAAGCTGGCCGCTGGCCGATGTGCACAATGCGCGTGAGGCGGCGTGGGCTCGTGGTCGCTCCGCTGCAGAGGTTCTCGAGGCTCCAGCGGGTGTCGGTGTGCTGGAGCTGTTCGCCGGTCCGGTCGTGCCCGGGGCGGGCTGGGCTGGGCGTGGGCGGGTGGGCTGTGTGGTGGGGTGGCGCTGGTCCAGCTCCGGGCGGTGCGGCTGTTCACGGAGGGCGGCGACGAGGGGCCACTCGTGGTGATGAACCACCCCGTACAACGTGCCGTCCACCTGGTGCCGGCCGGCCTCCCTGATCATCTGGCGAGACATCACCCCGAAACGGCCCCCTCTGGCGCCAGATGATCAGGGACGCGCTCTTCCCACGTCAGATGATCAGGGAGGGACGTGGGGGTCGGGCTCAGCCGAACTCCGCGCGCAGCGCCGAGCCGTGCTGGTCGAGCTCCGGAGCGGCCCGGCGCACCTCGGGGTCGGGATAGCCGGAGGCCTTGACCGGGTTGCCCGGCCCGGGCAGCCCGCCGGCGTCGATCACCATCCGTCGTTGCCGCGCCTGCTCGCTGTCGACCGCCTCGGCGACGCTGCAGATCGGGCCGCACGGCACGCCGGCGAGCTCCAGCAGGTCGAGCCAGGCGTCAGCGTCCGCGGTGCGCAGGACGACTTCCAGCTCCATCTTGAGCTCGTCCCGGGCGCCGTGCCGCGCGGCGTTGCCGGCGAAGCGCGGATCAGCGGCGAGACCGGGGACTCCGAGCGCGTTCACCAGCACCGCGAACAGCTCGTCGTTCGCGGCGCAGATCGTGATCTCGCGGTCCCGGCACCGGAAGGTGTCGAAGGGCGCGATGCTGAAGTGCGCGTTGCCGATCGGCCCGGGATCGGTGCCGGTGGCGAGGAACGACAACGCAGCACCTTCGAGCAAACTCACCGTCGAGTCGTACATCGCGATGTCGAGGTGGGTGCCGCGCCCGGTGCTCGCCCGCCCGAGCAGAGCGCTGGTGATGCCGCCGAAGGCGTACAACCCGGCGGCGAGATCGGAGACCGGCACACCCGGCTTCACCCGGGCGCCCCCCTCGGGGCCGGTGATGGCCATGATCCCGCTCATCCCCTGAACGACCGCGTCGTAGGCCGGGCGCTGCGACCACGGCCCGCTGTGCCCGAAACCGCTGATCGAGCAGTAGACGAGCCGGGGGCTCGCGGCCAGCAGCGCCGACGGCCCGAGGCCCAGCCGCTCCATGACGCCGGGCCGGTAGTTCTCGACCAGCACATCGGCCCGAGCGGCGAGCGACCGGGCCAGAGCCAGGTCGCCCGGATCCCGAAGGTCCAGGGCGATCGACTCCTTGCCCCGGTTGACCCGGGCGAAGTAGAGCGAACGACCGTCGAGGAAGGGGCCGTACCCCCGCGAGTCGTCGCCGGCACCGGGACGCTCCACCTTGATCACCCGCGCGCCGAGGTCCGCCAGCATCATCGCGGCGAAGGGCCCGGCCAGCACCCGGCTGAAGTCCACGACGAGCAGCCCGTCGAGCGGACCGGCGCCGGGGGTGCCGGGCAGGTTGCGTTTAGAAGTCAACACCCCCGCATCCTGCCTTCAACGGGAACGTGCGGCGAGAATGTGGTGTTGTGTGAGGCATGAACGCGACCGTGACTCCCGCCGCTCCCACCCTGACCGCCGCCGACCGGTGCGACCGCTGCGGTGCGCAAGCCTTCGTCCGGGTCGTGCTCGTCTCCGGTGAGCTGCTGTTCTGCGGCCACCACGCGAAGGCCTACCAGGAGAACCTGCGGGACAAGGCGGTCGACTGGGTCGACGAGACGGCCGCACTGCAGGCCTGAGCGTGCTGCCGACTCAGTAGGCCGTCGCCCGAGCGGTGTATCGGGCGTCCCGGTTCTCCACGACCAGCGGAAGCCCGAAAGCGCGGGTCAGCAGCGGCCCGGTCAGCACCTCCGCCACGGGACCCGAGGCAACGCACCGCCCACGCGAGAGCAGCAGGGCATGGGTGGTGCCGACCGGCACCTCCTCGACATGATGGGTGACCAGCACGATCGGGGGTCCGTCGACATCCCGCGCGAGCCTGGTCAGCAGCCGCAGCAGGGCCTCCCGGGCGCCGAGATCAAGCCCAGCCGCCGGCTCGTCGAGCAGCAGCAGCTCGGGATCGGTCATCAGCGCCCGCGCGAGCAGCACCCGCTTGCGCTCCCCCTCGGACAAGGTGCCGAAGCGCCGGCCGGTGAAGCTGCGTAGGCCGACCCGAGCCAGCAGCGCCTCGGCCCGGGAGACGTCCGCGCCGTCGTAGCGTTCGGACCACCGTCCGAGCACGCCGTACGACGCGGTCAGCACCACATCAAGGGCGATCTCCCGTGGTGGAACCCGCTCGCCGAGTGCGGAGCTGGACAGCCCCACCCGGGTACGCAGCTCGCCGAGGTCGGCAGCTCCGAAGCGCTCGCCGAGCAGCGTCACCGAGCCACGGGTCGGGAACAGGGTGGCGCCGGCGATCTGCAGCAGCGTGGTCTTGCCGGCGCCGTTCGGGCCGAGGACGACCCACCGCTCCCCCTCGCGCACGGTCCAGGTCAGGTCGGCCAGGATCGCGGACCCGCCGCGGACCAACGTCACCCCGGACATCTCCAACACGGGTGCGGCCATCGGGTCCGACCGTAGCGGCAGCAGCCGCGCCACGTGCCCACGACACCCTGCCGCCGCTGGCACAGTGTCGGCCATGAGCTACCGCTGCTTCGAGGTCGACATCGCCGACCGGGTCGCCCACGTCCGGCTGTCCCGGCCGGAGGAGCTCAACACGATGACCCCGGACTTCTGGCGGGAGCTGCCCGAGATCGTCACCTCGATCAGCGACGAGGCGAGCGCCCGGGTGGTCGTGATCAGCAGCACCGGCACGCACTTCAGCGCCGGGATGGACCTGTCGGTGTTCGCCTCGCTGGGCGGGCAGGGCGGCGAGCCGGGGCGCGCACATGCGCGTACCCGCTCGCACGCCAAGGTCCTGCAGTGGACCTTCAGCGCGCTCGAGAAGGCCCGGGTTCCGGTTCTTGCGGCCGTGCAGGGCGGCGCCATCGGCGGGGCGGTCGACTTGGTCACGGCCTGCGACCTGCGCTATGCCAGCGCGGATGCCTTCCTCTGCGTCCAGGAGATCAACCTGGCCATGACCGCCGACGTCGGCACCCTGCAACGGCTCGGGCGCCTCGTCGGTGAGGGCTTCGCCCGCGAGATGGCCTACACCGGGCGGCGTGTCACGGCCGCCAGGGCGTACGAGGTCGGCTTGGTGCAGCAGGTGTACGCCGACCACGACGCGCTCGTCAGCGGGGTCCTTGCGACCGCACGCGAGATCGCCGCGAAGTCACCCCTTGCGATCTGGGGCACCAAGGTCGCGATGAACTACGCCCGCGACCACCCGGTCGACGACGCGCTCGAGCAGATCGCGACCTGGCAGGCCGGGATGTTCCAGCCGGCCGACCTGACCGAGGCGATGACGGCGAGGGCCGAGCAGCGCGAGCCGCTGTTCCCCGAGTTGCTCCCGGAGCCGCGCGGGCTGTAGGCAGTGGGGCGGCGCCGTCCGTCGGAGGGGCCCTGACGATCGGAGTTGCACATGGCAGAGGTCATCGGCGTCGTGGACGTCGTCACAGCTGAGGGCAAGGCCGAGCAGGTCATCGCCGCGGTCGAGGTGTGCGTGGCCAAGACGCATGCGGAGGAGGGCTGCATCGCGTACGCCCTGCACCGCGACAACGCCGATCCGAACCACCTGGTCCTGGTCGAGCGCTGGCGCTCGCAGGCCGACCTCGACGCCCACCTGCAGAGCGCTCACGTGGCGGACCTGTTCGCTGTCGCTGGCACGCCCGGCCTGCTGGCGGCGCCGCCGAGCCTGACGTTCACGACCTCGCTCGGGCTCGGCGACCCGGCCAAGGGCAACCTGTAGGCCCTCGCCGATCGCCCCCTACCCCTACCCCCCCTTACGTTGATCAACGCCGCACTCGGTGCGGTTCCGCCGCGCGAGAACTGGCGCAAGTACGGCGTTGATCACAGCGGCGCCCTAGGTGCGTCACACTGCCGTCATGACCGACACCTCCACGCTGTCTGGCGCACGCGCCGGGGTCTTTGGGCTCTACAAGGTGCTCATCGCGCTGTACGCCCTCGCCGTCGTCGTACAGATCTTCCTGGCCGGCCTCGGCGTCTTCGGCGACGAGGTCGCGATCGCGAGCAGCGACCTCGAGCCGCATCGCGCCCTGGGCTACCTGCTCGCCGTGCCCGTTGCCCTGGTGCTGCTCGTGCTGGCGCTGATCGCCCGTCCCGGCCGGCGGATCGAGCCCATGACCGTCGCCCTGGTGGTGTTCGGCCTCGTCCTGCTGCAGCTGGGGCGCTCCGGCGCTGACCTGCCGCTGCTCGGTGGTCTGCACGCGGTGCTCGCCTTCGTCCAGCTCGGCCTGGCCGCCTCACTGGTCAAGCTCGCGCTCGACCGCTGAGCCGACGCCTGACCGCGGGGATGAGGCGGGCAGTGGAGCGGTCCGACGGCGCGAACGTCAGTGCGGTTTCGACCTGGGAGGTGGCCATGAAGGTGGCGATCGGCAAGCTGGACGTCCACGTCGAGGAGGACGAGAGCTTTGGGCAGGGGTTACGGCCTGACCCTCGTGGCGGGCCTTTTCGCCCTGCTCCGTGCTCACCGCCGATCCCGCGTTCGGGTCGTTCGGAGTGGCACGGCTCACCCCGTGAGACCGGTCGCTGAGCCCACTGGGCGCGCCGGCCCTCAAGGGAGCAGAATGGACATGGCGCCCGCAACCGGCAGGTCGGGAGCGCCACCCGCTGGGAGGCGCGCGTGCGACACGACCGGTCCACCGATGTCGCCGTCGTCACCTCTGCTGGTCTGAGCCACACCGAGGACATCGCGCTCCGCCAGCGCCGCTACATCCTCACCCAGGGCGTGCGCATCGTCTGCGTCATCCTCGCGACCGCGCTCCCGATTCCGGTGCTCTACAAGGCAGCGCTGCTGTTCGGCGCCATCGCGCTGCCGTGGTTCGGGGTGGTCATGGCCAACGCGGGCCCCACAGTCCGGCGCAAGACCAAGACCGCCCTGCGCGCGGAGGAGCCGATCCATGTGCAGATCGAGCCCGGACGGGTGATCGAAGCCGAGCGGTGAACACTCACTTGCTCTGGCGCGCAGCGGCTTTCACGGACTGCTTGTAGGCCCGGACCTGCGACAGCGACTCAGGTCCGGTCACGTCGGCCACCGAGCGCTGCGCTCCGTCCTCGCCGTAGGGCCCGGCGGCCTCGCGCCAGCCCTCAGGCCGCACACCGAGCTGCTTGCCGAGCAGGGCCAGGAAGATCTGCGCCTTCTGCCGGCCGAAGCCGGGCAGCGCCTCGAGCCGGGCGAGCAGCTCCTTGCCATCAGCGACGTCCGACCAGACTGCCTCGGCCCGGCCGTCGTAGTGCTCCACCAGGGCGCCGCACAGCGCCGCAACCCGGCCCGACATCGAGCCGGGGAACCGATGCACCGCCGGGCTCTGCGCGAACAGCTCGGCGAGGTCGTCCCTGGTGGCGAGGTCGGCCGCGTCCAGCTCCTGGCCGATCCGGGAACGCAGGACGTACGGCCCTCGAAATGCCTTCTCCATCGGGATCTGCTGGTCCAATGCCATGCCCAGCAGCAGCGCGAGCGGGTCGCGGCCGAGCAGCGCGTCGGCGTCGGGGTCCTGGGACAGTCGGAGGGTCGGCATGCCACCATCCTGACCGACGCAGGCAAGATGGCGGCGTGCCCTCCGAGAGCCCGGCCCCTGACCCACTCGCCTCGATGGCGCTCGGCCTGCCCGTGGTCCTGCTCTCCCACCGCGGCCCGGTGTCGTTCGGTCGCGACCCCGAGAGCGGACAGCGGACGGCCAGCCGCGGAGCGGGGGGCCTGGTCACGGCGCTGTCCGGCCTCGCTGCCCACCTCGACGACGCCGTGTGGGTGTGTGTCGCCGCCGGCGGCGAGGATGCCGAGGTGGCCCGTGAGAGCGGCGGATCAACGGTGCATCTCGGCCTGGACCCGGAGCCGCGCCTGCTCGACGACGGTGAGGACGAGCCGGGTCGACGCCTGTCGCTCCGCCTGGTCGAGGTGGCACCCGAGGTCCATGACCCGTTCTACGGGGTCATCGCCAACCCGCTGCTGTGGTTCGTCCAGCACCGGCTCTACAACCTGTCGCTGAGTCCGTCGCTGGGACGGGAGGAGCGCACCGCGTTCGAGGACGGCTACGTCGTCGCCAACGGGCTGGCCGCCGAGGCGGTGGTCGAACAGGTGCAGAAGGTGGGCGGCCGGGCGGTCGTCCTGCTGCACGACTACCACTTCTACCTCGTCGGCGACCTGGTCCGGCAGCGCTGCCCGGACGCCCTCGTGAGTCACTTCGTGCACATCCCCTGGCCCGGCCCGGACGGCTGGCGGGTGCTGCCGCCGGACATGCGGGACCGGATGCTGGTCGGGCTGCTCGGCTGCGACGTGGTCGCGTTCCACACCCGGGCCGACGCGCGGGCGTTCCTGCTGTGCTGCCAGGAGATCCTGCAGCTGCCCGTGGACATGCGCCTGTTGTCGGTCGCAGTGGCGGGCCGCACCGTTCGGGTGCGGGTCTACCCGATCAGCATCGACATCCCGGCGCTGGAATCGATCGCTCACACCGATGCCTCCGACGAGCACCTGGTTGCCCTCGACCACTTCCTCGGCGACGGTCAGCTGATCCTGCGCGTCGATCGCACCGACCCGAGCAAGAACATCGTGCGTGGCTTCCAGGCGTTCGGCCTGATGCTGGAGGAGCATCCCGAGCTGCATGGCCGCGTCGTGTTCCTGGCCCTGCTGCAGCCCAGCCGGCAGGACGTGCGCGAATACACCGACTACCTCGCGGCGATCGGGTCAGCGATCTCCTCGGTCAACGCCCGGCACGGGACGGGCCTGTGGCAGCCGATCGACGTGCGCTTCGCGTCCGACATGGCGCTGGCCACCGCGGCCTACCGGCGGTGCGACGTGCTGGTCGTCAACGCCGTCGCGGACGGGATGAACCTGGTGGCCAAGGAGGCGGTGGTCCTCAACGAGCGCGACATGGTGCTGGCGCTGTCCGAGGCGACCGGGGCCCACGACGAGCTCGGCCGCTTCGCGGTGACGCTGCACCCGTTCGACGTGGCGCAGCAGGCCGACGCCCTGCACGAGGCCCTGACCATGCCGCCGCAACTGCGGCGGGACCGGCGCGAACACGCCGCGATGATCGTGCACCGCAACGACGTGGAGCGCTGGTTGTCCGCCCAGCTCGTCGATCTCGCCGCTCTGGCCGACCGATAAGGACAGAAGCGGACGTTACGGATAGCGGCGAGTAGTCACGTCCCGGTGGGGCACACACCAGTCAGGCGCACGTCGCCGGTCACGGCGGCCACCCGGCCAACCCGGACCCGTCTTGGTTGGAGCACCAATGATCGTTCTCGGTTTGATCCTGCTCATCATCGGCCTGCTGGTCGCCAGCCTCAAGATCCTGGTCACGATCGGTCTGATCCTCATGGTCGTCGGTCTGATCCTGAACCTGGTGCCCGTGGGTGGCACCCGGCGCCGCGTGTACTGACGCCAGCAGCCTGCTCTCGACGCCGCCGTCCGAAAGGACGGCGGCGGCGTGTGCGTTGTCTCCGTCGTGTCACCGCCGGGCCACGCCCTCGTAGAGGTAGCCGAACGGCTTGGGATCACCTTTGGCGTAGGAGTTCTCGAGTCGCTCGAGGGTGAATCCGGCGCCGGTCAGCAGCGTGTCGATGGGCCGGTCGAGGTGACAGCCGCCGGCGACCCGGCGGTTGATCGGGTTGAGCCTGGCCTGCCAGCGGCGCACGCCTTCCTCCGGTGACCGGCCGTGCTCGACGAAGTGCAGCGCGCCGCCTGGACGCAGCACCCGACGTACCTCCGCGAGAGCCCGGGCGGCATCGGGGATCGTGCAGAGCGTGAAGGTGGACAGGGCGACGTCGAAGCTGGCGGACTCGAACGGCAACCCCTGCCCGTCCAGCCCGGAGCGCACGATCGACACCTCGCTCGCCGTGACCCGGGGGCCCGCCAGCTGCCAGCCGAGATCGCTCGGCTCGACGGCCGCGACGCTGCGGACCGCCGGCGGGTAGTACGGCACGTTCAGCCCGGAACCGAAGCCGATCTCCAGCACCTCACCGGACAGGCCGGCGCAGACCCGCTCGCGGACGGCCCGCACCTGTGCGGTGTCCAGGAACCGATTGGCGATCCGCGGTACGACCCGGTCTGTCCAGAGCCCCATCTGCCACCCCCCGGACATCGTGGCACGACTAGCGTCTCCCGACGAACGTCGGACGAGTGCGAGGAGCCGGGAATGGCCAGCAAGGACAGCTTCGGCGCACGCAGGCGGCTGACGGTGGGAGACCGCTCCTACGAGGTCTTCGGGCTCGACGCCGTCGAGGGGGCGGCGGACCTGCCGTACAGCCTCAAGGTGCTGCTGGAGAACCTGCTGCGGACCGAGGACGGCGTCGACATCACCGCCGACCACGTGCGCGCCGTTGCCGGCTGGGACCCGACGGTCGAACCGGACACGGAGATCGCCTTCACCCCGGCCCGGGTGCTCATGCAGGACTTCACCGGCGTCCCCTGCATCGTCGACCTGGCCGCGATGCGCGAGGCGATGACCGACCTCGGCGGCGACCCGAAGAAGATCAACCCGCTGTCGCCGGCGGAGCTGGTCATCGACCACTCGGTGATCGCCGACTTCTTCGCCCGGCCCGATGCACTCGAGCTCAACGGCGCCCTGGAGTACGACCGCAACCGGGAGCGCTATGAGTTCCTGCGCTGGGGCCAGACCGCGTTCGACGACTTCGCCGTCGTGCCGCCCAACACCGGCATCGTCCACCAGGTCAACCTCGAGCGGCTTGCGACCGTCGTGTTCACCCGGGACGCAGGCGATGGAACGGTCAGCGCCTTCCCCGACACCCTGGTGGGGACCGACTCGCACACCACAATGATCAACGGCCTGGGTGTGCTCGGCTGGGGCGTCGGCGGCATCGAGGCCGAGGCGGCGATGCTCGGCCAGCCGGTGTCGATGCTCATCCCGAAGGTCGTCGGCTTCAAGCTCGTCGGCGAGCTTCCGGCCGGCGCGACCGCCACCGATCTCGTCCTGACCGTCACCGAGCTGCTGCGCAAGCACGGCGTGGTCGGCAAGTTCGTGGAGTTCTACGGCCCCGGCGTCGCCAACGTCCCGCTGGCCGACCGGGCCACGCTCGGCAACATGAGCCCCGAGTACGGCTCGACCTGCGCCCTGTTCCCGGTCGACGCCGAGACCCTGGCCTACCTGCGGCTCACCGGCCGGCCCGAGCCGACCGTCGCCCTGGTGGAGGCCTACAGCAAGGCGCAGGGCATGTGGCACGACCCGGCCGCCGAGCCGCGCTACTCCGAGCGGGTCGAGCTGGACCTGTCGACGGTGGTGCCGTCGCTGGCCGGCCCGAAGCGACCACAGGACCGGGTTCCGCTGACGGACGCCAAAGCCATGTTCCGGACAGCACTGGCGGACTACGCGACCGCCGGGCCCCCGGCGTCCGGCCGAGGCGTCGACGAGGTCAGCGCCGCGTCCTTCCCCGCCTCTGACCCGGGGCTCGCCACGCACGAGGACGAGGCCGACCGGCCGGCGCCGCACAACGGGGCGGGTGACGCCGAGCACGAGCGCCGCCGCAACCCCGTCACCGCAACTGTCGGCGGTGAGGCGGTCGAGATCGACCACGGTCACGTCGCCATCGCCGCGATCACGTCGTGTACGAACACCAGCAACCCGTACGTCATGGTCGCTGCCGGCCTGCTTGCGAAGAACGCTGTGGAGAAGGGGCTCTCGAGCAAGCCGTGGGTCAAGACGACGCTCGCGCCGGGATCGAAGGTGGTCACCGACTACTACGAGCGCGCCGGCCTGACGCCCTACCTCGACAGGCTCGGCTTCTCGACCGTCGGCTACGGCTGCACGACCTGCATCGGCAACAGCGGACCGCTGCCCGACGCGGTCAGCGCCGCCGTGCACGAGGGCGATCTCGCGGTCGTCTCGGTGCTGTCCGGCAACCGCAACTTCGAGGGCCGGATCAACCCCGACATCAAGATGAACTACCTCGCCTCACCACCGCTCGTGGTCGCCTACGCGCTCGCCGGCTCCATGGACGTCGACCTCACGACCGAGCCGCTGGGCACGGGCAGCGACGGCGAGCCGGTCCACCTCGCCGACATCTGGCCGTCCACGCAGGACGTGGCCGCCGTCGTGGGCGAGGCCATCACCAGCGAGATGTTCACCGCCTCCTACGCCGACGTGTTCGCCGGCGACGCGCGCTGGCAGGCGATCGAGGTACCCGCGGGTGACACCTTCGCCTGGGACCCGGAGTCCACCTACGTACGCAGGCCGCCGTACTTCGACGGCATGACGCAGGAGCCCGCCCCGCTTCACGACATCCGCGGGGCGCGGGTGCTGGCGGTGCTCGGCGACTCGGTCACGACCGACCACATCAGCCCGGCCGGGAACATCCGGTCGGACTCCCCCGCCGGCAGCTATCTGCGGGAGAACGGCGTCGCACCGGCGGATTTCAACAGCTACGGCTCCCGGCGCGGCAACCACGAGGTGATGATCCGCGGCACCTTCGCCAACATCCGGCTGCGCAACCAGCTCGCACCCGGCACCGAGGGGGGCGTGACGGTCAAGCTCGGGGGCGACTCGGAGCAGCAGCTGAGCATCTACGCAGCGAGCGAGGCCTACCGGTCCGAGGGCACGCCGCTGGTGATCCTGGCCGGCAAGGAGTACGGCAGCGGGTCGAGCCGGGACTGGGCCGCCAAGGGCACCGCCCTGCTCGGGGTGCGGGCGGTGCTCGCCGAGTCCTACGAGCGCATCCACCGCTCCAACCTCATCGGCATGGGAGTGCTGCCACTGCAGTACGCCGACGGCGACACCGCCGCCTCGCTGGGGCTGGACGGACGCGAGGTGTTCACCATCGAAGGTCTCACCGGTGAGGGACCGGTCCCGCGGCAGCTCCAGGTCCAGGCGGATGACACGCGGTTCGCCGTGACGGTCCGGATCGACACGCCGGGTGAGCAGGCCTACTACCGCCACGGTGGCATCCTGCCGTTCGTGCTGCGTTCACTGCTCTGAGCGCAGCCGTCCATGCCGAGCCGAGCAGCAGCGATACTGGTGGCGTGGCGTATCGCTCGCGAGAGGCCTCGCACCTGTGCCCGCCCCCTGTCGGGGTCATCAGCCGCAGGTGCGCCCTTGCGGCGGCACCCGCACGGTCCGGCCGGTTGTCACCTGCGGTTCGGCCCTTCACCGGCACACCCTGCACCGGCACGTCCCTGCTGACGAAGGATCTCCATTGACCCCGCCCCGCCCTTCCCGCGTGGCCGCCGGCCCTGGCCCTTCCCCGGCCCTGCCGGCCAAGAGGGCTTCGCGCAAGGCAGCGAAGGCCGCCTCGCCGGCTGCGGTGGCCGCTGTCCCGTCCGAGGTCGCCGAGCCCACGGCCGAGGAGCTCGAGGACGTGATCGACCCGGCGCTGCTCGAGGCGGAGCTTGCTGCCGAGCCGGCCGACGGCACTGGGCTCGACCCCGCGGTGATGGCCGCGGCCGATCCGGCGCTGGCCGCCGTCACCGCGGGCGGCCCGCAGGACGACGAGGACGACGACGACGAGGACGAGGACGCGCCGAAGGCCAAGTCAGACGACGACGACGAGGACGAGGACGACAAGAAGCCGCTCGCCGCCGAGGGCGAGGTGGGCATCTCGACCGACCTCGTTCGCGCCTACCTCAAGGAGATCGGCAAGGTCCCGCTGCTGACCGCGGAGCTCGAGGTCGAGCTCGCCCAGCGCATCGAGGCCGGGCTGTTCGCGGCGGAGAAGGTCCGCCAGGCAGAGGCCGGCGAGGCCGCGAAGCTGTCCGCGGCCCTGCGCCGGGACCTCGAGTGGCTGGTCCTGGACGGCGGCAAGGCCAAGCGTCACCTGCTGGAGGCCAACCTGCGCTTGGTGGTCTCGATCGCCAAGCGCTATCTCGGCCGGGGGATGCTGTTCCTCGACCTCATCCAGGAGGGAAACCTCGGTCTGATCCGGGCGGTCGAGAAGTTCGACTACACCAAGGGCTACAAGTTCTCCACCTACGCCACCTGGTGGATCCGACAGGCCATCACCCGTGCCATGGCCGACCAGGCGCGCACGATCCGGATCCCCGTGCACATGGTCGAGCAGATCAACAAGCTGACCCGGGTCCAGCGCGAGATGCTCCAGGAGCTGGGGCGCGAGCCCACCCCGGAGGAGCTGGCCAAGGAGCTCGACATGACCCCGGAGAAGGTCGTGGAGATCCAGGGCTACGCCCGGGAGCCGGTGTCGCTCGAGACCACGATCGGTGACGACCAGGACTCGAGCCTCGGTGACTTCATCGAGGACGCGGATGCCCCGATCGCCGCGGAGGTCGTGTCGTACGGCCTCATGCAGGAGCAGCTCGGCGAGGTGCTCCGCACGCTGACCGACCGCGAGGCCGCGGTGGTCAAGATGCGCTTCGGTCTGGTCGACGGCCAGCCCCGGACCCTCGACGAGATCGGCCGGGAGTTCGGGCTGACCCGCGAGCGGATCCGACAGATCGAGAGCAAGACCCTGTCCAAGCTGCGACACCCGAGCCGTTCGCAGAAGCTGCGCGACTACCTGGACTGATCGGGCGGGAATGCAGCCAGCCGGCCAATGAGCAACCGCCGGTCCGCCTCACCTGAGGTCAGGGCGAGCCCGGTCCGCAGCGCCGCCCGGCAGTCCGCCAGCCTCCCCAGCCGGCGCAGGGCCTCGGCCCGCCCGGCGTGCCACAGGTGGGAGCGCTCCAGCCCCTGGATGCCGTCGAGCGCGTGCAGCATCGCCGCCGGCCCGTCACGTTCACCGAGCGCGACAGCCCGGTTCAGCCTCAGCAGCGGTGCCGGCCGGCGGACGAGCAGCGCGTCGTAGAGACCGACGACCAGCGTCCAGTCCGTGTCCGCGTACGACGCGGCAAGGCTGTGGCAGGCGGACAGCCGCGCCTGCAGGAGGTAGTCGCCGGGCTCTGCGCGGCACAGCCGTCCCGCCTCCGCCAGCCGGATTGCGCCCTCGCGCAGGAGGGCGTCGTCCCACCGGCGGCGGTCCTGGTCGGCCAACAGGACGGTGTCCCCCGAGGCGTCCGCCCGGGCCGGCCGGCGGGCGTCGGTGAGCAGCAGCAGGGCCAGCAGCGCCGTCGCCTCGGTCTCGGCCGGCATCAGTTCGACGACCAACCGGGCCAGCCGAACACCCTGTTCACACAGGTCGACCCGCGCCGGACCGGCCCCGGTGATCGGGGCGTGACCGGCCGTGTAGACCAGATGCACGACGGCGAGCACGCCGGCCAGGCGCTGGGGCAGCTCGACGTCGTCCGGAACGCGGTAGGGGATGCGGGCGCGGGAGATCTTCTGCCGCACGCGCACCAACCGCTTCGCCATCGCGGCCGGCTCGACGAGCAACGCCGCCGCGATCTCCGGCACGCTCAGACCGACGAGCGTCCGCAGCGCCAGCGGGACCTGCGCCTCGAGGGCGAGCGACGGGTGACAGCAGGTGAACAGCAGGCGCAGCAGATCGTCCGCCACGGCGCTGTCCGAGGCAGGCTCCGGATCGGCAGTGTGCCAGGTCACCGCCGCCTCCTTGCCGTCCCGTCGCGCCTCGCGGCGTACGACGTCCAGCGCCCGGTTGCGGGCGGTCACGGTCAGCCAGGCGCGCGGGTCGGTGGGGACGCCACGTTCGGGCCAGGTCCGCAGCGCCGCCAGGACCGCCTCCTGCACCGCGTCCTCGGCCAGTTGCAGATCCCCGAGGGTGCGCACCAGCGTCGCGAGCACCCGGCGGCGCTCGGTCCGGACGACCTCCTCGAGCGCCTGCCGGGCGTCCAGCGTCAGCCGCCCATGGGGACGACCGGCCGGATCTCGACCTTGCCGCCCGGGTGCCAGGCTGCCGGGCAGAGCGCCGCCAGCCGGAGGGCCTCGTCGAGGTCCTCGGCCTCGAGCAGGTAGAAGCCGCCGAGCACCTCCTTGGCCTCGGCGTACGGCCCGTCGCTGCTGAAGACGTCACCGCCGCGGCCACCGGCGACCGAGACGGTCGTGGCGACCGCTGCCGGCTGCAGCGCCGCCCCGCCGGTGATCGCCGGCCCTACCTGCTGGTGGAACGCGGTGTACTCCTGCATCAGCGGGGCGTTCTCCGGCGCCGTCCAGTCGTTGTCCTCGGGGTAGTACAGCAACGCCACGTACGTGCTCATGTCGGTGTCTCCCGTCCTGGGCTGCAGGGTGCCGCCCTCACCCAGAGGACGAACGGCACCCTCCGGCGAGGACATCCACCCTTCACCACCTACCGTGCACTCGTGCAGCCGGTCTCGCCCGCGGAGTTCGAGGGCTACGTCGCCGACGCGCTCGACGAGCTGCCCGCCGAGCTGGTGGCTCGCTTCAGCAACGTCGTGGTGGTGGTGGAGGACGAGAACGATCAGGAACCGGACCTGCTCGGGCTCTACGAGGGCATCGCGCTGACCGAGCGCGAGCACTACACCGGCGCGCTGCCCGACCGGATCAGCCTCTACCGCATCCCACTGTGTCTACTGGCGGAGGACCTGGATCACCTGCTCGAGCAGATCCAGGTGACCGTCGTGCACGAGTTCGCCCACCACATGGGGATTGACGACGACCGGCTGCACGTGCTGGGCTGGGACTGACCAGCCGCGCCGCCTCGCCTGTGAGCAGGCTCACCCGCCCAGGTGCTGTCGGAATCTTGTCCGTGAGAGGATCGTTGAGACCCTCGTAGGCACCTGCTGTTGGGGTGCTCGCCACCGGAACGTCATGCCGTCTGCTCACAGCGCCCCCGGGCGCCACAGCGTGGGGTGTCGATCGCCCGGTTCCATCCGACCCACCGCCTGCTGCCACCGGAGCCGTTTCATGTCCGCCCCCGCCCGTCCCGCCGGCACCACCTCGATGCTCGTTCGCGAGCAGGACGCGGTGGTGGACTTGACGAGCCCGGAGCCGACGACCCCCGACAAGGCTGCCCCGCGTAGTCGCCGTACCAGTAAGGCGTCGGCCGCCCGGCCGGCAACGCGGGTTCCCGGCCCGCAGGACAAGCGTCCCGCCGGACGCACTGTGGCGAGCGGCGTCCCGGCCGAGTCGCCCGTGGAGGAGCCCATGACCAAGACGATCACCGCCGTCCTGCCCAGGACCGCCGCAGCCCGCACCGCGAAGGCCCCTGCCGCGCCCAAGCCGGTTCGCCAGACCAAGGAGGAGGCCGCCGCAGCGGTCGCCGAGGCCGCGCTGCCGGACGGCGACACCGTGTTCGCCGAGTCGGCGCCGCAGCCGGTCGTGGTGCCGGAAGAGGACAAGCCGCTCGCCCTGGACGAGCCACCCCCGGGCATCGACCTGGTGAAGGCCTACCTGCGGGAGATCGGCCGGGTCGCGCTGCTGACCGCCGAGATGGAGGTGGACCTGGCCAAGCGGGTCGAGGCCGGTCTGTTCGCCACCGAGAAGCTGCGTCGCCACACCTGCGGCGAAGCCAAGATCGCCGCGGCGATGCGGCGTGACCTGGTCGAGATCGAGCGGGACGGCGGCGTGGCCAAGCGCCACCTGCTGGAGGCCAACCTGCGCCTGGTCGTGTCCCTGGCCAAGCGCTACCAGGGCCGGGGCCTCGACCTGCTCGACCTGGTGCAGGAGGGCAACCTCGGGCTCGTCCGTGCGGTGGAGAAGTTCGACTACGCCAAGGGCTACAAGTTCTCCACCTACGCCACCTGGTGGATCCGTCAGGCGCTCCAGCGCGCGCTGGCCGACCAGGGGCGCACCATCCGCGTCCCGGTGCACATGGCCGAGCTGATCACCAAGGTCACCCGCACCCGTCGCGACCTCACCCAGTCGCTGGGTCGCGAGCCGACGGCCCAGGAGATCGGCGAGCCACTCGCGATGACGGCGGAGAAGGTGGAGGAGATCCTGCGGCACGGCCGCGACACCCTGTCGCTGCAGGCCCCGGTCGGTGACGACGAGGCCGTGCTCGGCGACTTCATCACCGACACCGACTCGATCGACCCGCAGGCCGCCGTCGAGACGCAGATGCTGCACGGTCAGCTGTCGGAGGTCCTCGACAGCCTGCCGGAGCGCTCGGCGATCGTCATGCGCATGCGCTTCGGTCTCGAGGACGGGCGGCCGCGCACCCTCGACGAGGTCGGCCGCCACCTGGGGCTGACCCGGGAGCGGATCCGCCAGATCGAGCGGGACACCCTCGCGGAGATCCGGGCGGGTGGCCGCGCCGACGCGCTTCGTGAGTACGTCGCGTAGGCCCTCTCGAGGCTTCCAGCGGCCGTCGACCCGCCTCGGGTCGGCGGTCGCTGCCGCGTACGCCCCGTGTCCACCGCTCCCCGACCCCGAGAGGCATCCATGAGCGAGCAGGGCTCCCGCCAGAACACGACCTTCCCGAGTGGCGAGGCCCAGGCGCACGGCTACCTGGCCGTCCCGCCGTCCGGCTCGGGGCCAGGGGTGATCGTCATCCAGGAGTGGTGGGGTCTGACCGACCACATCGCCGAGGTGGCGGACCGGCTCGCGGCAGAGGGGTTCGTCGCGCTGGCGCCGGACCTGTTCGGCGGCACGACCACGCACGACGCCGACGAGGCCGGTCGGTTGATGGGCGAGCTGCCGGTCGGGCCGGCAGCGCGCGACCTGGGTGGGGCGGTCGGCTTCCTGCTCGGGCACGACGCCGTCACGAGCAGCACCGTCGGCGCGGTCGGATTCTGCATGGGCGGAGGCTTCGTCCTGCTGCTCGCGGCCCAGCAGGGGGCGCGAGTGAGCGCGGCCGTCCCGTTCTACGGCGTTGGCCCGGCCGTTCCGTTCACCTACGAGGGTCTGACCGCTGCGGTGCAGGGCCACTACGGGGAGCGCGACGACTTCTGCCCGGTGGCCGACGCGAGGGCGCAGGAGCGGCAGATCCGCGCCCAGTCCGGCGCCGAGGCCGAGTTCTTCACCTACGACGCCGGTCACGCCTTCCACAACGACAGCAACGCCCTCGGGACCTATGACGAGCAGTGCGCGCGGCTGGCCTGGGGCCGCACCGTGCTGTTCCTGCGGGACAAGGTCGTCTAACCCTGCTCGGCGCGGACCCATCCACCGGTGGTCTTCGGCTTCTTGGCAGCCGGTGCCGGCGCGGGAGCAGCAGGTGCCGGGCTGACCGGGCCCCCTCCGGCCTGCGCCAGCCACTGCTGCTGCGTCGTGAGGGCCGTTTCCAGCTCTGCGGTCGGCCGGCCGGCGGCCCGCGCCTTGGCCAGCTTGCCCTCGAGCTCGACCACCTTCTCGCGCAGCCTCGCGGTGAACGGTGACTCCTCCGTACGCTGCCATCTGGTCTCGCCGGCCACGCGTACCTTCTCCTCCACCGCGCTCATCCGGTCCTCGAGCGAGCGCATCACGTCTCGGGGCACCTTCCCGGCCCGCTCCCACCGCTCCTGCAGGGTGCGCAGGCGCGCCTTCGCCTTGTCCGGGCCCTGTGCAGGGTCGATCGTCTCGGCCTCGGCGAGGATCTCCTCCTTGAGCTTCTGGTTGCCGCGCAGCTCCTCGTCCTGGCCCGAGAAGTGCGCGTTGCGGGCCGAGAAGAAGACGTCCTGCGCGGCCTTGAAGCGCGCCCACAGGGCGTCCTCGACCTCCCGCGGCGCCCGGCCGGCGGTCTTCCAGTCGGTCATCAGCTGCTTGTAACGCCCAGCCGTCGGTCCCCACTCGGTGGACGACGTCAGCGACTCGGCCTCCGCGATCAGCTTCTCCTTGCGCTCCTGGGAGACGCCGCGCTGCTGCTCCAGGGCCGCGAAGTGCGCCGTGCGGCGGTCGGTGAACCGCTGGCGGGCCGTCGCCACGCGCTGCCACAGCTCGTCCTCGGTCGTGCGCTCGAGGTGGGGCAGGCGCTTCCACTCCTCGCCCAGGGTGCGCAGCCGCTCACCGGCGACCTTCCACTCCGAGCTGCCCGCGAGCGTCTCGGCCTCTTCAGCGAGCACGGCCTTGGCTTGCGCCGCCTGCGCGCGCGCCTCGGCCTTCTTGGCCTTCCCGGCCTCGACCGCTGCCGCGGTCCGGTCCAGCAAGGCCTGCACCCGTCGCTCCAGGGCCGCGATGTCGCCGACCGCTGGCGCAGTCGGCAGCGCGCTCGACAGCCGCTGCGCGCTGGAAGCAACCTGCTGCGGGTCACCGACGCCGGTGCGCAACCGCTGCTCCAGCAGCGCGACCTCGGTCGAGAGCACCTCGAAGCGGCGGGCGAAGTGCGCGAGCCCCTCGGCTGCGGTCCCGGCCTGCCAGGAACCGACCACCCGCTCGCCGTCCCCAGCCCTGACGTAGACGGTGCCCTCGTCGTCGATCCGACCCCACTCGCTCATGCCGCTCACTTCCGGTGTCGCGGAGCGCCCGTGCGGCGCGCCTGCACGGCCAGATGGGGCCGTGCTCGCGTCCATCCTCGCCGATCCGCCGACCGGCGGTGTCGGGCAGGGGAGCGCCAGACTGTGCGCATGCGCCCTCGGGACCCGTTCACCGTCGTCGTGGTGCTCGTGGTCTACATCCTGCCGCTGGCGGCGGCCGTCGTGCTGCTGCTCGCGGTGGGCCTTCCGCAGCTCGCCCTTGCCCTGCTGGTCGTCGAGGTGCTGGTCGGCGCTGCGGTGCTCCTCGCCGTACGCACGCCCAGCGGTCGCGGTCGCACTCGAGCGCGACGGCCGCCGGCGCGCCGTGACGGTGGGGCGCCCTGATGCTCCGCGAGCAGGCCGAGGGGCACCTGCGCTCACTCGCCGGGGACGGGGCGGTCCTGCGCGAAGACCAGTGGACGGCGATCGAGGCGCTGGTGACCGGTCGTCGCCGGGCGCTGGTCGTGCAGCGCACCGGATGGGGCAAGTCGGCGGTCTACTTCGTCGCGACCGCGCTGCTACGGGCCGGCGGCGCCGGGCCGACAGTCATCGTCAGCCCGCTGCTCGCCCTGATGCGCAATCAGATCGCCGCCGCCTCGCGGGCCGGGATCCGAGCCGTGACCGTGAACTCCAGCAACGTCGAGGACTGGCAGGAGGTCTACGCCGGCGTCGGGAGGGGCGAGGTCGACGTCCTGCTGGTCAGTCCGGAGCGGCTGAACAACCCCGGTTTCCGGGACGCCGTGCTACCCCGCCTCGCGGCGAGCGCCGGGCTGCTGGTCGTCGACGAGGCGCACTGCATCTCCGACTGGGGGCACGACTTCCGGCCCGACTACCGTCGCATCCGCACCCTGCTCGCCGGGCTGCCGGCCGGCACGCCGGTCCTTGCCACCACCGCCACCGCCAACGGCCGCGTCGTCGCCGACGTCGCGGAGCAGCTCGCGACCGGGGCTGGGCAGACGCTGGTGCTGCGGGGGACGCTCGACCGGGACTCGTTGCATCTGGCGGTGCTCGACCTGCCGAGCGCCGCCCACCGGTGGGCATGGCTCGCCGATCACCTGGGCGGACTGCCGGGCAGCGGCATCGTCTACTGCCTGACGGTGGCGGCGACCGACGAGGTCGCGTCCTTCCTGCGCAGCAGGGGCCTCACCGCCGCCGCCTACTCCGGCCGGACCGACGACGCGGAACGCCGGCAGGCCGAGGACGACCTGCTGGCCAACCGCATCCAGGTGCTGGTCGCGACGAGCGCACTGGGCATGGGATTCGACAAGCCCGATCTGGGCTTCGTCATCCACCTCGGTGCGCCACCGTCGCCGATCGCCTACTACCAGCAGGTCGGCCGCGCCGGACGCGGCGTGCGGCGGGCGGAGGTCGTGCTGCTACCGGGGGTCGAGGACGCTGCCATCTGGCGCTACTTCGCCTCGCTCGGCTTCCCGACCGAACAGCAGGTACGCCAGGTGCTGTCCGTGCTCGAGAGCGTCGACCGGCCGCTGTCGACGGCGGCGCTCGAGGCGCACGTCGACCTGCGCCGGACCCGGCTCGAGACGATGCTCAAGGTGCTCGACGTCGACGGCGCTGTCCGACGGGTGATCGGGGGCTGGACGTCGACCGGGCAGCCCTGGCGCTACGACGCGGAGCGCTACGCCAAGGTGTCCGCCGACCGCGCTGCCGAGCAGCAGGCGATGCGCGACTATGCCGCGACACCCGACTGCCGGATGCTCTTCCTGCGCCGGCAGCTCGACGATCCGGAGATCCTCGACGGCACGGCCGGCGCCTGCGGTCGCTGCGACCGGTGCGGCGGCTCGTCCCTGCCGGCCACCGTCTCGCCGGAGGCCCTGGCGGCGGCGCAGCGGGCGCTCGGCCGGCCCGGGCTCGAGCTGGAGCCTCGCCGGATGTGGCCGACCGGCCTGGCCGCGCTGGGGATCGAGCTGTCCGGCCGGATCCCCGCCGGCCTGCAGGCCGACAGCGGGCGGGCCCTCGGCCGGCTGTCCGACCTCGGCTGGGGCAGCCGGCTGCGGGCCCTGTGCGGCGGTCCCGACGCCCAGGTGCCCGACGAGGTGCTGCAGGCCGTCATCGAGGTCCTCGCCGGATGGGGCTGGGCGGCCCGACCGCACGGGGTCGTCGCGATCCCGTCCCGGTCGCGTCCCGAGCTCGTCGGAACTCTCGCGGCGCGGCTCGCGCAGATCGGCCGACTACCGCTGCTCGGCACCCTCGAGCTCGCCCGGGACACCCCGGCGGGCGCCGGCCGCAGCAACAGCGCGCAACGGCTGCGCGCCGTCCACGGCGCGTTCGCCGTCCCCGCCGGCATGACGCTGGACGGGGGACCGGTGCTGCTGGTCGACGACCGGTGCGACAGCGGCTGGACCCTGACCGAGGCTGCCCGCGTGCTCCGAGACGCGGGCGCCGGACCGGTGCTGCCGCTGGTGCTGGCGCTGGACGGCTGATTCCCGCCCGTACGCTCTCGGGCATGACCTGGCACGCACGGCAGCTCGCCCAGCAGAACGGCCGCACCTTCGTCATCACCGGCGCCAACAGCGGGATCGGCCTCGAGGCGGTTCGCGACCTGACTTCGCGGGGCGCCCACGTGATCCTCGCGGTCCGCGACGTCACCAAGGGCGAGCAGGCCCGCCGGGCGCTTCCCGGGCCGGGCACCAGCAGCGTGGTCGAGCTCGACCTGGCCGACCTCGACTCCGTCGCGAGCGGCGCGAAGGCGCTCGCCGCCGAGCACTCCAGCGTGTCGGCCCTGGTGTGCAACGCCGGGGTGATGGGCGGGCCGTTCCTGCTGACGGTGCAGGGGTTCGAGCGGCAGATGGCCACCAACCACCTCGGCCATGCCGCGCTGGTCACCGCGCTGTGGCCGTTGCTGCACGCTGCGGGTGGGCGAGTCGTCATGATCTCCAGCATTGCCGCGCGGGGCGGCAGGCTGAGCGCGGACACGACCCGCGAGCAGCTGGTCGAGCCGGCGCCGTACGACGGGCAGCAGGTCTACCGCAACACCAAGCAGGCCAACCTGCTGTTCGCCCAGGAGCTGCACCGCCGGACCGGACTGGCCGGCTCACCGGTCAGCGCCGTCACCGCCCACCCCGGGGTGAGCGGCACCTCCCTGTTCGCGCGCACGCTCACCGACAACGGCTGGCCCAGGCTGGCACCGGTGGCCAACCTGGCCACCAAGGTCGTCCTGCAGTCCGCGGCGGCAGGGGCGCTGCCCACCCTTCGGGCGCTCGACCACAGCACGCCGAGCGGCGCCTTCGTCGGCCCCGCGCGCTTCGGTCAGTTCCGCGGGAAGCCCGAGCTGCTCGAGGTCTATCCGACCGGCAGCGACCCGGCCGTCGCCGCCCGACTGTGGGAGCTGACCGAGGACTTGCTCGGCACAGCCCTGCCGGTCTAGCCGATGGGTTCGCTGCTGGTCGGCGTCGTGATGGTCGTGGGGCTGTTCGGGGTGGTCATCCCCCTGCTGCCCGGGACGGCGCTGATCCTCGCCGCGGGCCTTGCCTGGGCGCTGCTGGTCGTGGAGGAGGGCTCCGGCCGCTGGGTGGTCGTCGGCATCATGGCGGCGCTGTTCCTCGGCGGGTTCGCCCTGAAGTACGCCCTGCCGGGCAAGCGGCTGTCGGGCCAGCTCCCGCGCACCACCTTGCTGTACGGCGGGGTCGCGGCGGTCGTCGGGTTCTTCCTGTTCCCGCCGTTCGGACTGCTGATCGGCGGTGTGGTGGGGGTCTACGTCGGCGAGGCCCGCCGGTACGGCAACGGGCCGGAGGCGCGGCGCGGGACGGTGCAGGTGCTGCAGGCGGTCGGGCTCGGCATCCTTGCCGAGTTGACCGCCGCTGTGCTCATGATCGCCACCTGGCTGGGCGGGCTCGCGCTGACCTGATCGGCGCGTACGTCAGTCGACGGCGGCCACGACCGGCGAGTCGTCGAACTGGGTGCGGTAGAGTTCCTCGTAGCGCCCCCCGGCGGCGAGCAGCTCCGCATGGGTCCCTCGCTCGACGATGCGGCCGTCCTCGAGCACGAGCAGCAGGTCCGCGGCGCGGACGGTGGACAACCGGTGCGCGATCACCACCGCCGTACGCCCCTCCAGCGCCTCGGCGAGCGCCTCCTGCACCGCCGCCTCAGAGGTCGAGTCCAGGTGAGCGGTGGCCTCGTCCAGCACGACCACCCGCGGGCGCGCCAGCAGGACGCGGGCGATGGTCAGGCGCTGGCGCTCCCCGCCCGACAGGCGGTAGCCGCGTTCGCCGACCACGGTGTCGAGCCCGTCCGGCAGCGAGGTCACCAGATCCGCGAGCCGGGCCCGCCGCAGGACGTCCCACAGGTCACCCTCGGTCGCTTCGGGGCGCGCCAGCAGCAGGTTCGCGCGTACCGACTCGTGGAACAGGTGACCGTCCTGGGTCACCATGCCGATCGTCTCGCGGATGTCCTGCGCGGACAGCTCGCGGACGTCGACGCCGCCGAGGCGTACGGCCCCCGCATCGACGTCGTAGAGGCGCGGCAGCAGCTGGGCGATGGTGGACTTTCCGGCCCCCGAGGAGCCGACCAGGGCGACGAGCTGACCGGGCTCGACGCGGAACGACACGCCGTGCAGCACCTCGACGCCACCGCGGGTGTCGAGCTGGGCCACCTCCTCCAAGGAGGCCAGCGACACCTTGTCGGCCGACGGGTAGGCGAAGCGCACATCGACCAGCTCGACGGACACCGGGCCGGCAGGCACCGCCTTCGGGACCGGCGGGTCCGTCACGAGCGGCACCAGGTCGAGGACCTCGAAGACCCGTTCGAAGCTGACCAGCGCGCTCATCACCTCGACACGCGCGCTCGCGAGCGCGGTGAGCGGCGCGTACAGCCGGGTCAGCAGCAGTGCGAGCGCCACGACGGCGCCCGGGTCCAGGCTGCCGCGCAGGGCGTAGAAGCCGCCGAGCCCGTAGACCACGGCGAGGGCGAGCGCGGACACCAGCGTGAGCGCGGTGATGAACACCGACTGCACCATGGCGGTGCGCACCCCGATGTCACGGACCCGCGTGGCTCGCGCGGCGAACTCCGCCGACTCCTGGGCCGGCCGGCCGAACAGCTTGACGAGGGTGGCGCCCGGCGCCGAGAAGCGCTCGGTCATCTGGGTGCTCATCGTCGAGTTGTGGTTCGCCGCCTCGCGCTCGAGCCGGGCCAGCCGGGTGCCCATCCGGCGCGCCGGGATCACGAAGACGGGTAGCAGCACCAGGGCCAGCAGGGTGATCTGCCAGGAGATGCCGAGCATGACAAGAAGCGTGAGCAGGAGCGTGACCAGGTTGCCGAGGACGCCGGACAGGGTGTCGCTGAAGGCCCGCTGGGCGCCGATGACGTCGTTGTTGAGCCGGCTGACAAGTGCTCCGGTGCGGGTACGGGTGAAGAAGGCCACGGGCATGCGCTGCACGTGGTCGAACACGGCCGTGCGCAGGTGCAGGATCAGCCCCTCGCCGATCGAGGAGGACAGCCAGCGGGTCAGCAGCCCGAGACCGGCCTCGACGACGGCGATGACAGCGATCAGCGCGGCCAGCCGGTAGACCACCGACGGGTCGTCCCCGTCCACGATGGCGTTGACCACCCGCCCGGCGAGCACGGGCGTCGCGACCGCCAGAGCGGCCATGACGACAGTGAGGACGAGAAAGCGCAGGAGTCGGCTGCGGTGCGGTCGGGCGAAGGTGCTGATCCGGCGCAGCGTCGCCCGCGAGAACGGCCGCTTGTCCTGCTGCGCGTGCATCGTGTTGTACATCGACATCCAGGCGGTGACTTCCATGTCCATGCCGCACATGGTGCAACGTCAAGTGCGCTTGAGGTCAAGGAAATAGTCGGGCGCACCCGTCGGGTTGCACCCGGCATGCGAGTGGAGATCTGGTCCGACGTCGTCTGTCCGTGGTGCTACATCGGCAAGCGTCGCTTCGAGCGCGCCCTGGCCGCCTTCCCGCACCGCGACGAGGTGGAGGTCGTCTGGCGCGCCTTCGAGCTCGACAGCGCGGCTCCGCCGGAGCGGCACGGCGACTATGCGGTGATGCTGTCACGCAAGTACGGCTTCCCGGTGGAGCAGGGTCAGCAGATGATCGACACGATGACTGCTGCGGCCGCGAAGGACGGGCTCGACTTCCACTTCCAGGTCGCCCGCGTCGGCAACACCTTCGACGCGCACAGGCTGCTCCACCTGGCGGCCGAGCGTGGCGTGCAGGACGCGGTCAAGGAGCGTCTGCTGCGGGCGACATTCACCGAGGGCGAGCCGATCGGCGACCGGGATGCGCTGGTCCGTCTCGGCGCGTCAGCCGGGCTCGACGCAGACGAGGCGCGGGACGTGCTGAGCTCCGACCGGTTCGCCGTCGAGGTGCGGGCCGACGAGGAACAGGCCCGTGCGTACGGAATCTCCGGTGTCCCCTACTTCGTCGTCGACGCGAAGTACGGCGTGTCGGGCGCCCAGCCCAGCGAGGTGCTCGGCGAACTGCTGGCGACGGCATGGGCCGACCGGCGGCCCAGCCCGTTGGTGGCCGCCGGCGGCGGCGACGGTCCAGGCTGCGACGGGGACAGCTGCGCGGTCTGAGGCGGGCCGGCTGAGGCAGGCTCTGTCCATGCCGTCCGTCGATCCTTCACTGGCCACCGCGCGGGTCGTCCGCAGCGCCCGCCTGCTCTCGCTCCCCCTCGGTGCTGCGGCACTCGCGGCCGAGGGCGCCGCTCGGCGCCTCGCCGGTCAGGACCGTCAGCAGGTGGCGGCCCGGCTGCGCGAGCGAAACGCGGCGCGTACCCGCCGGGTGTTGGGTGAGCTGAAGGGCGGGGCGCTCAAGGCGGGTCAGCTGCTGTCGACCGTCGAGGCGCTGTTCCCGCAGGATCCCGAGTCGACCTGGCGGGAGACGCTTTCGGGGTTGCAGGAGAACAACGTGGCGCTGGCCTTCGGAGAGGTCGAACCGGTGCTTCGCGCGGAGCTGGGGCCCCGGTGGCGCGAGCTGTTCGCGGACTTCGGCGAGCAGGCGGTCGCCGCCGCCTCGATCGGGCAGGTGCACCGGGCGCGGTGGGCAGACGGCCGGGCAGTGGCGGTCAAGGTGCAGTACCCGGGCGTACGGGAGGCGCTCACCTCCGACGTGTACGTCCTGTCGCTGATGTCGCGCGGCGCCGCCCTCGTGGCACGCGGTCTGGCGCTGCCGCCGCTGGTCGCCGAGCTCCGGGACCGGCTGACCGAGGAGCTCGACTACGAGCACGAGGCGCGCACCCAGAGCCGCTTCGCCGCTGCGTACTCCGGTGACCCGGACGTGGTCGTGCCGACGGTCGTGCGCGTGACCCCGCGAGTCCTCGTGATGGACTGGCTCGACGGGACGCCGCTGTCCGCCGTCGCACGCGGCGGTACGCAGGACGAGCGCGACCATGCCGCCGGGCTCTACCAGCGCTTCCTGGTCAGCGGGCCCGCACGGGCCGGGCTGTTGCACACCGACCCGCACCCCGGCAACTTCCGGATGCTGACCGACGGGCGGCTCGGGGTCCTCGACTTCGGTTCCTCGCTGGAGCTGCCCGAGATGCCGGCGACCTTCGGCCGGCTCATGCGGGCGCTGCTCGACGAGAACCCCGACGAGGTCCTGCGCCAGCTTCGCGCCGACGGCTTCGTGCGGCCCGGGGTGCAGGTGGACGTGGCGAAGCTGGTCGACTACATGTCACCGTTCTCGGTGCCGGCGCGGCACGATTCCTTCCGGTTCAGCCGGGACTGGCTGCGCGGTGAGTTCGCCCGCGTCAACGACCCGCGTAACCCGGACTTCGGTGTGGCGCTGAAGCTCGACCTGCCGGCAGAGCACCTGTTCACCCACCGGGTGTGGCTGGGCATGGTCGGTGTGCTCTGCCAACTCGAAGCGACGGTGCCGGTGAGATCGGTGCTGCAGAAGTGGTTGCCCGGCTTCGCCTGAGGAGGTCGACGCCGCTCGGAGGTTGGCCCCTCAGAACGGCGGCTCAGCCGGGAGCTCCGGTCCGCCGTCGGTTTCGCCGTCGGGCGGTACGGGTGGTGTCGGCTCCGGGGCGGGAACCCATCGGGGTGGGTTCGCGACCGGTGGGGGTCGGAGTGGTGGGGGTTCGGCGTCGTGGGGGACTCGGGGTGGTGGTCGGTGGGGGCTGGGCCGGTGGTAGGTGCGGTTCAGTGGGCTGGTCCAGGTGGTGCTGCCGTCGGGGTGCCGCAGCAGGGTCCAGCCGTTGTGTTTGGCGGCGTGGCAACGCGCGGACAGCCTTCCGAGGTTCCAGGCGGCGGTCGGTCCTTGCGGGTAGGGCTCCAGGTGGTCACGGTCGGTGCGGGTGGAGCCGCAACCCGGGCCGGCGCACCGCACGTCCCGCAGGTCGACCAGCCGGGACAGCCGGGCGGACGGGTCGTGCTGCGGCTCGGCGCGGTCGGTGACGACGTCCGGCCGGAGCATCCCCAGGAGCTGCGCGCGGGCGGCCCCGGGCTCGGCGGCGACCCGGCTGGTCTTGTCGTCGACCGCGACCGGCCGGCCGCTGTCGGCATCGACGAGCACCCGGCGCAGCAGCGTCGGGCGCAGCAGCCGGACGTGTTCGGCGCTGACCGGTCCGTGCCCGTCCATGCTGCCGGGTTCGCGGGTCAGCTCGAGCACGGTCGCCATCGGCACGTGCACGTTCAAGACAATCTGGGGGACGATGTCGGTGCTGACGCAGGAAGCATTCCCGGCCCGGCCGGCCAGCACCATCGCCGGTAGCGCCGCGAACAGGTCCGCCCGGCGCTGATCCGCGGTCCGGTCGTTCCCGGCCTGCCGGTCGCTCACCCGCTCAGAGCGCTCCAGCTCGTCCAGCCCGAGTGACCAGGTGCGTAGCTGCTCGGCGGTCAGCACCGCCCCGGCGAAACCCATCCCGTCGGTGCCGGGCTTGCTGAAGGTGCGGCGCTCGGCGGCGGCGTCGGCGTGGCGTTGCTCAGCTGCCGCCGCATCGCTCTGCTCGGACTCGATCCGCAGCACCGTCGCGGCCACCAGCCGGCGCAGATCACCCGGGCACAGGTCCGCCCCGCCGGGCAGCACCTCGGCCTCGACGGCAGCGGCGATCTGTTCCGGGCAGTGCTCGGTGGTGTGCAGCACCGCCAGTGCCTGCCCGACCAGCAGCGCCCCCGCTTCCAGCATCGACAGGGTGGTCGGCAGCGCCCGGTCGAACCGGTCGGCCTGCGCCAGCCACCGGGCGGCGGTCAGCTGCCCGACCACCAGCGACCCGGCCACCTCCAGCTCCAGGAACCGGCGGGTCCGCCCCGCATCAGCCAAAGCGTCGAGCCGGACCAACGCCCGCACCCGCCCGGCGAACAGCCGGGCCTCGGCCCGCAGGCTTTCCTGGCAGGCATCCAGCAGCGCGTTCGACTCCTGCTCGGGGCTGCTGGACATGACACTATCGTACACCTGTTCGAATGACTGTCAAGGGCCAAATCCACTTGCGAGCAACACTTTTGGCGCTTGCTCTGCTCCGAGTGGTCGACGGCTTACAGCAGCACGTTGAGCAGGACGCTCAGCAGCACCGAGGCCAGCACCGAGAAGACGATCATCGCGAGGCAGCCGAGTCCACCGCCGAGCGGACGAACCGAAACCGACCGACGCGCCATGGGTGCCCGCTCCTCCAGAGAAACGCCCGGGGTGGGCATCGCTGACTGCCTCGCTACCCCGTACACCGGGACTCACGCCGCGCCATCGACCCACCCGGGTTACGTTTCGCAGGTGCGCCTGCCCCTGCCCGGACCGTTCGACCTCGCC